>CBFIDX010000008.1:0-67922 GCA_965661505.1 Flavobacteriales bacterium
GTGATTTATGACTAAATACAGTATAGATCAGTTTTCAGGAATAACTGGCATCACTAAGTTTGTACTGCGAACTTGGGAAAACAGGTATGGCTACTTGAAAGCTGAACGAACGGACACCAACATTAGGATTTACAACGATCAGATGGTTGTAAGGGCGTTGAACACTAATTATTTGTTGAATCATGGCTTCAAAATTTCCAAAATAGCCAAGCTTTCAGATGCTGAGGTTATGGAAGCCGTTCACAAGATAAAAATTCAAGATACTTCTACCAAGCCAGAATATTACATCAACGAATTCATAGTGGCTGCTTTGAATTTTGATTCAATCAAATTTGATGCTGTTTACAAAGAAGGCGTTGAAGAGTTTGGTTTGTTAGAATTCTATAAGAAAGTGATTTTAAAAACCATGCACAAAATTGGTATTCTTTGGCTTACCAATAGGGTTGCTCCCTCTCAAGAACATTTCTTATCTGAGTACATAAAACAAAAAATTGCTGTTGCAACAGATCAAAAGTTTTCTTCAGAAAATACTGGAAAAAATTGGCTGTTATTTCTGCCAGAAAATGAGTTTCATGAAATAGGTCTTTTATTTGCTAAATTTTTGTTGGTACAACATGGATTTAACGTGATATTTTTAGGTGCTAATGTGCCCTATGGATCTTTGGTTCAGGTTGCTCAAAATATAGACATTGATTATACTCTATTGTTCTCTGTTTCTAATACTTCCAAAAATAATTTAGACTTTACCATCAAATATCTTGAAACCAATTTTAACGACACTACGCACTACATTATCTCAAACAATGTAAGTCTTGATACTGCTTCTATAAAGACAGATGTCAAAATCTTTAGTGATTTAGATAATTTTCTGGAAGATATTTCGCAAGTTTAGATAGATGTTCTATCAACTTCATTTTTCACAAACCTTAAACTGTTCTATCGATGAGGCTTGGTCGTTTATTACCACCCCCTCAAATTTAAAAAAGGTTACGCCCAAGGCGATGTCCTTTCGCATCCTATCAGATAACGAACAAATGAAAGTATATCCGGGCATGATTATTATTCATGAGGTAGTTCCTTTACTAGGCATCAAAATGAAATGGATGACCGAAATCACACAGTGTATGGAAAAGAAGCGATTTGTTGACGAACAAAGGGTTGGGCCATACAAGATGTGGCATCATCAACATATTATTGAAGATCATGAATCACATGTTATTATGAAAGACATCATTACTTATGTACCGCCTTTTGGGATAATTGGAAGAATAGCAAACGCTTTGTTTATAAAAAGAAAGATAAAATCGATTTTCAACTACAGACAACTTATTCTGGACAAAATGTATAATTAAAAAAACACCTGTTTTTAACCTGTTAAGATATGAAACAAACAAAAAAACATCTAGGTCTTTTTCTTATTCTTTTTTTTATTGTCTTAGATATTTCTGCACAAAACGTTAAAGTGTATGGAGTCATTACCAATGCTCTCAACAATGAGCCCATTTCTTTTGCAAACGTGGTAGTCGATGGTACTTCACTTGGAACCACATCAGATATTGATGGTCGTTATGAATTAATGGAATTACAACCTGGTGTTTATAATTTTAAATGCAGTTTTATTGGCTTCAATACCATTATCCAGTCCGAAGTTCAACTTACGACTAACAAAAGTTTAAGACTAGACTTTAAGATGGAGGAAAATGCCCAAGTTATCGACGAGGTGCAAGTAAAAGCTAACACTTTTAATAAAACAGAGGAGAGTCCAACAAGCTTGCGCACTATTAATGCATCTGAAATATTAAGAAGCCCAGGTGGTAATAGAGATATTTCAAAAGTGATCGCAAACCTTCCTGGTGTTTCAAGCTCGCCCTCCTTTAGAAACGATATAGTGATAAGAGGTGGTGCACCAAACGAAAATAGATTCTTTTTAGATGGAGTAGAAATTCCAAATATTAATCATTTTGCTACCCAAGGTTCATCGGGGGGTCCTGTTGGCATATTGAATGTTAATTTCATAAGAGAAGTTGACTTCTATTCTGGAGCTTTTCCAGCCAACCGAGGCAATGCCCTTAGTTCAGTCATGGAGCTTAAACAAATAGAGGGAAGTGACGAATCTTTTAGTGCCTCATTTACACTTGGATCAAGCGATGCAGGCTTGATGATAAATACGCCAATCTCAGAAAAATCAACTCTTTTATTGTCAGCACGGCGTTCTTATTTGCAATTCTTGTTTAAAGCACTCCAGCTTCCTTTTCTACCTACTTATAATGACATTCAACTGAAATATACTTTTAAACCTAATCCAAAAAATCAATTTAATATAATTGGTTTAGCTGCCATTGATAATTTTTCTTTGAATCCTGAAGCAAATGAAGGCATTGAAGACCCTCAAACACTGGCGCAAAATGAATACACCCTAAACAACTTGCCAATTAATGAGCAATGGAATTACACATTAGGTGGTACTTGGAAACGCTTTTTTGATAACTCAAATTTATTTATTGTTCTAAGTAGAAGTCACCTCAATAATACAGCAATAAAATATGCTGATTATGCTGATGTTTCGTCTCAAAAATTGATTGATTATAAATCTGAAGAAATAGAAAATAAGTCAAGAATAGAATATAACTTCAGAAAAAACTCATTAAAATTTAATGTAGGTTTAAATCTAGAGGATGCAACCTATCTCAACTCCACAAATACTTTAAAAACAACAAATGATGTGATTTATACGAAGGAAGTTGAAACAGACTTACATTTTATTAAATACGGAGCTTTTGCACAGTTGAGCAAAACTTATTTAAACAATAGGTTGGTTAGTTCATTAGGGTTAAGAATAGATGGGAATAGTTTTACCAATAATACCACAACGCCTAATTTTTCTCCCCGCTTATCATTGGCTTACAACTTAACGAAACAAGCTAGTATTAACGCTAGTTTGGGTAGGTATTATCAGCTACCGGCTTATACGATTTTGGGATTTAGGTCGAATGATATTTTTTCAAATCAAGAGGTAGAATACATAGAATGCGACCATGCTGTTATAGGGTTAGAATACAACCCTTCTGACTACAGTAAAGTTACGATTGAAAGTTTTTATAAAAACTATCAAAACTATCCCTTTTCTACAATAGATAGTATTTCTTTAGCGAACCTTGGAGGAGATTTTGGTGTAATTGGCAATGAAGATGTATCTTCCATTTCTGCTGGAAGAAGTTATGGAGTAGAGTTTTTAGCCCAACAAAAACTCAGTACTTCTGTATATGGAATTATGTCAGTTACATATTACAAAAGTGAGTTTGAAGATAAGAACGGCACACTCATACCATCTGCATGGGATAATCGTTTCATCTTTAATATGACAGCAGGTAAGAGATTTAAAAGAAATATAGAGGTAGGGCTAAAATTTCGCTACACCGGAGGCGCTCCTTACACACCTTTTGATTATGCTTCTTCAAGTATCCGGAGAATTTGGAACATTAACCAAAGAGGAGTGTTAAATTATGAGGCTTTAAATACGGAACGGCTAAAAAATGTACATGGATTAGACGTAAGAATAGATAAAAAATGGTTCTTTGATAAATGGAGTTTAAATGCCTATATGGACATAGAAAACCTCTATAATTATAAAATCCAACTACCTCCCGAAGTAGGTATTGATCCGGCCATTGGAGAGGAAGTTTATTCTCCCGATAATAACAACGACTACACCTTATATGAAATCATTAATGAATCGGGTACTATTTTACCATCCGTAGGCTTACTAATTGAATTTTAATGAAAAAAAAGCATCCTGACAATATCGTTTTTAATTACGATTCGGAATCTTATGACGCTAGCAAGCGTACATTTCCAACAACCGTAGGAAGTCAAAATTTTGAACCGATTAAACTCGACAAGAGTACTTCTGTTCAGGCTAATAATTTCTTTGAATCAAAGTTTAAAGAGCTCAAAGATTCCTATCAGAAATTGGTGGATGAGTATAACTGGAATAAAATTATTTACGAATCAGAATATTCTTTTCAACCGATAATTGGGCAAGTGTATCACCTATATCAAAGAGAGAATCAGACCTATTGGCTAAGCATTATTAATCCAACAGATTGGAATAAAAAATTTATAGGTTCTTTTAAATTATTAACTAACGGTAAATGGGAAGAAGTTAAAAACGATGCTTAAAGAAAAAGTATTAATTACAGGTGCTGGCGGAGCTTTAGCGCAAAAAGTAAAACAGCGTTTGCTCAAAGAGGGCTATGCGGTGGTCACTTTAACCACTGATAAAAAAAGGCTCTCTAGTACTAGTTTTTATTGGAATGTAGGCAAAGGAGAAATTGATAAAAATGCTTTACAAGGATGTCATCACATTGTTCATTTAGCAGGATTTAGTATTGTAAAGCCGTGGACAAAAGAGAACCAACAAAAAATGTACGACAGCAGAGTATTATCCGCTAAGTTGTTACTAGAAGTTTGTCAGAACAATCAGTTACCACTAAAGTCATTTATCTCGGCATCGGCTATCGGCTATTACGATAATGAGAGCCACGAGATTAAACAAGAGGAAGACCCATCGGGTAAAGATTGGCTTGCTCAGCTAGCTAAAGACTGGGAGCAAGCTGCACACCGTTTTCAGGATTTAGGCGCTAGGGTAATCTGTATGAGAATTTCTTTGTTGTTAGATAAAGATTCTGGCTTTTTAAGGGCCATGTTACTATCGTTAAAGTTAGGATTAGGAACTGTTTTTGGAAAGGGTGCTAATGCTTTAGAATGGATTCATATTGAGGATGCAGCAAATTTCGTCTCTTATGCCTTAAAGAAGAATGCTGTAAGGGGGGCATATAATTTAGCTTCGGAAGATAAAGTATCTCAAAAAGAGTTTTTGAGTACCTTAAAACAGCAATATGCTAAATATGCCCTGATTGTAACGATACCTTCTTTTTTCTTGCGATTAATTTTTGGAAAACGGAAAGTTATTTTAGAAGGAGGAACACGAATATCTGTTCAAAAGTTAAAATCATCAGGTTTTAAGTGGAAATATCCTACATTACAAAAAGCACTAAAAAAAGACACATAAAAATCAATTAATAAACTGATTTTTATGTGTCGATTAATTTTTACTCATGATCTTCGTGATCACCATGTTCTTCACAATGTACTTCGTCAGCAGTATATTCCCCGGCTGGAATCGTAACGTCGCCAACGACCATATCATCAGCCAAGTTATACCCATTGTCTTCAACATCTTCTAACGCTTCATCGCAGAACTCTCCTATTTCACCTTGAATTTCACCATTATCAGTCACAAAGGCTATATGACATTCATGACAGCCATGATCATCGTCATCACTACAAGAAGTGAATCCTACAGCAATTGCTGTTAAGGTAAATAGGTTTAGAATTACTTTTTTCATTAGTTAAATAGTTTATTCAATACTGATATCAGTTCAGATATTTCGCTTCATTAAAGCTCATCAGAGTATTTAGAATTCATAGTGTAAATTAATTTCAAAGGATCTTCCTGGGTTAGGAATTCCTCCTGCCACTCCTCTTATTCTAGAAATATGAGGAGTATATTCGGTATTCAATACATTGTTTATGGAAAGGGCACACTTCAAATCGTTAAAAAAAGATAATCCTAGATATAAATGAATCACATTATACGCCTCTGTGCGCTGCTCATATTCAGCAAAATTATCTTGGGTGAAGGTATAATTGTTATGAACGGAGAAATAATCTAGAGGATTTTTTTCTAAGTTTTTAAAGGATGAAAAATCGAGTAAAACAATGGTCTTAAAGTTGTTGGCAGGCACCAAGGCCATGCCGTAATCACTATATTTATTTTCTGCTTGAATAAAAGAATAAGATTGCTCAAAATGTAAGTTATGTAATCTGTGTGGATGATAGTGCAGATTCATTTCAACCCCTTTTAACTCAACATTTTGATACTGAACATAGTTGTAAACTTTATATTGATCAATAAATGAATCTGTAGGACTAATGGAGATAAAGTTTTTAATGTTTTGTAAAAAAGGGTTTAAGACAAAACCAAAATGCTCATTAGACCATTGATATTTTATATCAAACTGACCCGCATCTTCAATTTTTAAGTCACGATTTCCAATTTCAAAGCGGTTTGTTCCATGATGAACTCCGTTAGAAAATAACTCTGCTACGTGTGGCGCTCTGTATGCCTCAGAGTAGCTTAGGCGTACTGTATGATTGTCATATTTTTGATAAACTCCAGAAGAAAAGCTCGTACTGGTAAACTGCTGATCGTAAGACTTTTCAAGCATCGAATCGTCTGAAGATAACGTTTTATGATCGTACCTCACACCAATATTAAATCCAGTATTATTTTTTTCATAATCAACGATACCAAAATACCCAATGTTTGTTGTGCTAGCATCTGGAATTATCCTTTTGGAGATGTTATTGGTGTTATTTAAAACTGTTGTTTGCGACCCTATATTAAACGTAAAATTGTTTAATAAGTACTTCATTTCAGCCAATACTTGTGTATTAGAAAGTGTAAGGTCAAAAGCGGCTTGTGTCCATTTTTCATATTCTTGTAAATCATTGATAAAATGTCCCAAATGTAGTTTAAAAGCGAAATCATCAATTAACACTTTCGATTCATGTGTGATTAATTGATTTTTAACAAACTGTGTTGGACGGGTAGCTTTGTAATCACTAAAGTCGATAGAAGAAGACGTTAAATCAATCAACTCAACGGTTGAAGGATCTTCATGTGTATGAGCTGCTAACCCTACTTCTTCAGAATGCTGTTGATATCTTAGTATGTTATGCACTCCCTTTATCGAATAACCAAAAGAAAATTTAAACGCATTTTGTTGAAAACGAGAATTGAATAGGTAATCATTATTAGGCAAACGATAATCTGAAGAAATTGCGTATTGACCAAAAACGTTTAGATAAATATTTTTGTTATTGAATTTTAGACCAAATTGATTGTTACTTGAGTTACTACTATTGTTAAATTTTGAAGAAACAAAGCCGTTAAGTTTCTCATCATGAATAAAGGGACTGTCTTGAAAGTATAATAAACCTCCTATGGCTTCGCTTCCATATTTTAATGCGCTTGAGCCTTTAATAAGCTCCACTTTCCCTAAACCTAAGCCCGTAAAACCAATTCCATGATCATTAGCCCATTGTTGATTGTTGATTTGTATACCATTTAAATAAGAGACAACCCGCATGCCAGATAAACCCCTAACCACCACTTTTTGAATCCCGATTCCAGAAGAGATGATATCAACCCCACTAATTTGAGCAATTTCAGAAAGAAGTGATTGATACTTTAAAAAGTTGTCTTCAATAGTTTTCTTTTCGATGTTAATTAGCTTACTATTACCTAGTATATTGAACGACTCTACCACACCAACTTCGTCTAAATCTACATGAAGCTTTTTGAGTATAACTATTATGGGAGTATCTTTTTCATACGTATAAAGTTTAGTTGCATACCCTTGCTTATAAAATTGAATAGGGCAGTTTTCGGGTAGTTTTTCCTCCAAATATAGCACCCCGTTTTGGTCTGTATATCGTTGGATATCTTGTTCAACAAACAAAGCATTTACAGTCGAAATAGGCAGGCTATCCTGATCTAAAACTAAAATGTTAGATTGAGCTAATAAAAGCTCTGAAGTGATCATGAAAACTAATAAAAGACTTTTTATTCTCATACTACATCGTTTGTCCTTAACACAAAAAATAGTGATCTGCCAGGCAGGCTATAGCAACAAACTTTATGCTACAAACTTAGTTGTTTATTCTTCAAAAAACAAAAAAACGCAAATGAATTGCGTTTAATATATAAATACGACATTTTGTCTTAAAATCATTTTGGCACGCTTATTGCTACTAAACACTATATCAACTAATACATGAATGATTATGGATAAATTTGAAAAACAGAAGGTCACTCATCTTCTAGAGTACTCTGAAGAAGAGCTCAATAGTTTTCTTAATAATGCAGATGATTTCTTAAATGGGGAAGACTATTTTTATGATATTCTCATGAAAATTTTGCAGCAGGGATATAATATTAGAGAAGTTGCATTGTTAGCTATGGTAGTAGGTAAAAAGATAGGGTATGAAAAAGCGAAGGCTGAGCTAGAAGACGAAATAAAAGATAAGCTATACAACGCATTTAAGAATAACTCATAATTTAACTAATGAAAAAGGTGAAGTCAATTGGGTACATTGCCCTAGGTATTATTCTTTGTTTTTTGATTCAGGAGTTAGTGATTCAAAAAACAACCGCAAACAATCTTACAGATTCTATCACTACTTCAACCAACGACAGTCGCTATACAGATTTCACTATGGCTTCTGAAAAAGCGCTGCAGGCAGTAGTACACATTAAATCTAAATTCATTGAAGATGAGATTTATGGCTATTTCGATCCATTTTATGGCAGAAGGTACTTCAAGCAGCCACGAGCAAGTATCGCAAGTGGATCGGGTGTTATCATTTCAAAGGACGGTTACATAGTTACCAATAAGCATGTGATTAACGATGCAAATGAAATAGAGGTTGTTTTAAACGATAAAAGAACATATCCAGCCACTTTATTGGGGCAAGATCCAACAAGTGATTTAGCATTACTTAAAATAGAAGAAGAAGATTTAAGTTACCTTGATTTTGATGATTCTAATAAATTAAAAGTTGGTCAGTGGGTTTTGGCAGTCGGTAACCCGATGAATTTGAATTCGACGGTAACAGCTGGAATCATCAGTGCAAAAGCAAGAAAAATAAATATACTAAACGATGGAGGAATAGAATCTTTTATTCAAACTGATGCAGCCATTAATTCTGGAAACTCTGGAGGTGCTTTGGTAAATACTAGAGGAAACTTGATAGGAATTAATACTGCAATACAATCCACAACGGGTTCTTTTAGCGGTTATGGTTTTGCGATCCCCTCTAATATGGTTGAGAAGATTGTAAATGATTTAAAGAATTTTGGAGAAGTTAGAAGAGCCTATATCGGTATTCATATTGTTGATATAACCACCATGATTCAGAAAGAGTTAGGCTTGGATGATTTAAAAGGAGTGCTAATTTCAAAAGTGATGGAAAACAGTGCTGCGCAAAAGGTAGGTCTTCAAGATTATGATGTGATACTAGAAATTAATGATTTTACAGTTAACTCTACAAGTGAGCTTCATGAAATAATTATTCAGTTTGACCCTGGAGAAGAAATTAAATGCACAATAAAAAGGAATGGAAAGATTCAAAAAGTTACTCTTTCCCTACAGTCATAGTATTTAAACCAATCCAGAGTAATTTTTAGTTAATCAGATTTTATATTGAAAAAAGCATCTTAAAGACAAGGCTTCATTTTGTATTTTTACCGCATGACAGGTAAAAAATGCAAGCTATTTTTAGGAGGATACGTCAATAGCATAAATGCTCAGAATCTAAATTGCAGAGCCATCGCACAACACCTTGATCCCGAAAAGTTTGAGGTTTTCGCTATGGAACTCCCCAAGGGAGAGCTACCTTCGTTAGCTTCATCCATTAAAATAATTGAGCTTTTTTGGCCCATAAATATAGCTAAGTATTGGGCCTATTTTAAGGCAATATGCTGGGCTGATGTTGTTTACTTACCTAAAGGAGAGTTGTCAGTGTGGTGTCGTTTTTGGTGTTGGCTATTAAAAACCCCTAGTTTTAGCACCGCAGAAAGTGTAGATGATGGAACTAACTGGCAAAAGCAGTTGAGTTTTTTCGGTAGCAAAAAAGCCTATCTAAAGCATTATAGTTCGTTTACTGCATTATTTTCTATTTCAGCATTTTTAGCTGAACGAAATAGGGATCTTCATGGAATTCAATATTCAGGAATTCTTCCTTTAGGCGTAGATACTTCTTCATTTGATTACAAGCAAAAAGAAAGCCTAAAAGAAGTCGTTTTAATTGGGAATAATTTACACTATAAGGGCTGGGATTTTTACCTGCAGCTGGCAGCGCAATTTCCGTTGTTAACCTTCCATGTTGTAGGTAGCGGATTGGGGAGGCTAAATCTTGAAGAAGAAAGTAATCACCTTAATAATCTTGTTTTACATGGACAACTTACACACAAACAGCTTAATCAGCTTTTCAAACAAATAGATTTACACGTGTTTCCCTCTCGTTCAGAGGGCTTCCCAAAAGTAATTTTAGAATGTGCAACTGCCGGTATTCCAAGTTTGGTTTTTGCTGATTACGGAGCAAGAGAATGGTTGAAAGCGGGCTTTGTTGTGGACACCAATGCTGAAATGAATTGTAAATTACAGTACCTAATAGATAATCCGAACGTCTTGACTGAAAGCTCTCAATCGTGTAAAAAATTTGCCCACTCCTACAGTTGGAAACAACTAATCAAAAGATGGGAGTTGATTATTTCTCAACTGATTTACAAAGGGTAACTTATTAATTCGTTAACATTTTCTTAACTTTGCTAGCCTTAGCATCTCTTTTATTTCTTCTTTGAATGAGAATTTTTTTTGAGCTTGCAAACGATTTAAAAGGTTACTTAGATGAGAAATATAGTCATTTTATTATGCGCCTTGCTTTGTGGTTCAATTACTAAAGCTCAATCAGTTAGTATAACTGAAATGAATCTTGATACGGCTACTTTTCTAGATAATTGGGTGTTAAATTCGGACACCTTTTTTGTGGTTCCGATTTTTTTAGATAACTATATCGATTTTAACGACTTTCATTTCAATATTAAATACAATCATAACGTTATTGATCCCATTCTTTCAGACTTAGATGTGGTAAACAGTGATAACTTTATTTTAAACACTTCACCAACGGTAAGTTTTTCGATGGCAAATGGTGGAAACATTACCACAATAGCAAATACTATATCTGTTTCACAATCCATGCTTTCAGTATCTTATAGCGGAACAACTGCTTCACAAACTCTTTACACTTCTAGTAATGGCAATTTGATGTATTTGGCTTTTCGTAAAGCAGACCCCTGTTTTAAAGGTCCCATTTTTTTACAATTTTGGAATGGTAATGATAACGGAACCTATGTTAACCCAAATCAAACACACGCTTTTCAGCTAGTAGGATCGAACACCTATTCTACTGAAATAGGAGATTTATTAGCAGTTAATGGAGAAATCCTTTTCAGTACACCTCAAGCAAATATTCTTTTAAATGGCACTACACTAGATGCACTTGTGATTGGTGGCACGCAGCCTTTTGCATATGAGTGGTCAGATAAAATAGGGACTATTTATGGTACAGCGTCAAGCTATTCCCCAACTGATACTGGATTCGTTACTTTGACGGTTGTTGATGCTGAAGGGTGTCTTAGTCTGAGTAGTTATCACGTAAATTTTACGATTAGTGATATCGAAAATGACCCCATAAATAACACATCAAACATCTATCCAAACCCATCAGCCGGTATTTTTTTTGTTAAGAATCCCAATCATCAAAAAATTATTGTGTTTGATATGCTAGGATCGGTGTGTTATGAGGGGACAGCATCTCGAATTGATTTATCAAAACAACAAAAGGGAATTTACTACGTTTCTGTTCCTAACCAACCCCTCTTAGAGAAAAATATTTTAATCTTAAAATAATGAAAAAATTAATTATCCCTGTCCTGTTTTTATTGCTGAGCTTTTCAGTAACAGCACAATCGATGTATGACAATACTTCGGTTACTAAAATCGAAATTTATTTTTCCACTACTAACTGGGATCAATTACTAGATAATTATTACGCTGCTGGTTTAGATGAACGACTATTGGCCGACTCTGTAGTCATTAATGGAAACATGAAAGATAGCGTTGGTGTTAAGTACAAAGGAAATAGCACCTATAGCGCTAACAATGCAAAAAACCCAATCAATATTACTTTGGATTATGTGCAAGATAATCAGGATTATCAAGGTTTCAGAACCATAAAACTTTCAAACGGCCAAAACGATCCTTCATTTGTAAGAGAAGTACTTTCATATGAGATTGCAAGAAAATACATGAAAGTACCACAATCTAATTATGCTGAGGTACATATCAATGGCGCATATCATGGCTTATATGTAAATACAGAATCTATCAATTCAGATTTTCAGAACGACTATTTATATGCAGATAGGGATAATACTCGATTTAAATGCAATCCTGAGTCTGTCTTTTCAGGCAATGGTTCGTCCTTAGCGTACTTAGGAACCGACTCGGCATCTTACGAAGATTATTACGAATTAAAGTCAGATTTTGCCTGGCAAGACCTTATCGATTTAACTTATACAATCAATAGTAACCCAACAGATTTAGAATCTATCCTTGACGTGGATAGAGCACTATGGATGTTGGCTTTCAACAATGTGTTAGTTAATCTGGATAGTTATACAGGGCCATTTCGTCAAAATTATTACCTCATAAAAGACGATAATAACCGCATGAATACCATTACCTGGGATTTAAACGAGTCTCTCGGTGGTTTTGAAATGATTAATAATGGTGGAGGACCCGGAAGTGCAAACCTCCAAGACTTAATTCAATTAGATCCACTACTAAGATTAGGAGAAAGTGATTGGCCCTTAATAGATGTGCTTTTGAGCGACGATACATATCGTAGAATGTATATTGCACACATGCGTACGATAATAGATGAAAACTTTGGCAATGGTTTGTATGAGACGAGGGCCAATGATTTACAATCAATTGCATCAAACTTGGTTCAAACAGACCCAAATGCTCTTTTTAGCTATTCTGACTTTTTGATTAATTTAAATTCCTCAGTAGGTGGTGGGCCCAATGGATCTGTTGGAATTACTGAGTTAATGGATGATCGAACATCCTATCTTCAATCACATACTTTATTTACTGCAACCCTACCAACCATCGGTATGATTTCCTCCACTCCTTCACAAATTGCTCCTTATACCTCTCCCTATATAACTGTCAACGTAAACAATGCCAATACCGTTTATTTTGGATATAGATTCAGGCCTCAAGACATCTTTATAAAAGAAGAGATGTTTGATGACGGGATGCATGGAGATGGCTCTGCTGGCGACGGTGTGTATGGAATAAGCATTGATGTAAGCGCACTAGATATTCAGTATTATGTTTATGCCGAAAATGCAGATGCAGGAGTTTTCTCTCCAGAAAGGGCAGAGCATGAATATCACAATCTTGCCGTTACAAGTGATTTAGTGATAAACGAATTGATGGCTTCTAATGCAACTACAGTATCAGATCAAGATGGAGAATTCGATGACTGGGTTGAACTATACAATCAAGGGACTGTTACTATACCGTTGAATGACTATTACCTTTCTGATAATGAAAATAATTTAGCGAAATGGCAATTTCCTAACGTCACTATACAAGCAGGAGAATACCTTATTGTGTGGCTTGACGGAGATGATGGATTACAATCAGGATTGCATACGAACTTCAAATTATCCGCAGATGGCGAAGAACTGTTTTTGTCAACACCTAGCCTTGATGTAGTCGATGGCATTTTTTACACTTCACAACTTACGGACATGGCTTTTGCAAGAGTCCCTAATGGAAGCGGCCCTTTTACCATTCAAGCCAATACCTATGAAGAAAATAATGAACTAGCATTAAACATAGATGAGCGCAGTTTGACAAGTAAAATTTATCCAAATCCAACACAAGATAAATTTATCGTAGAATGCCCCGAAAATGCACAAATCATCGTTTACGATATCATGGGAAAAGTACAGATGGAAACGTCCATACAAAAACAAAAAATGATTCAATGTAATGATTGGTCATCAGGACTTTATTTTATAAAAGTAGGTTCGGATGTTCATCGACTTTTGATACAATAGTAAAAATGAAAAAAGGATTGCTTTTAATAACGCTAGTATTACTAATGGTAGCATGTGAAAAACCTCCAGGTGAAGGGGGAACCTCAGTTATTCAAGGAAAGGTCATGGCACTTGAAGGGTTTTATAGTGTTTTGACCCAAAGCTTTGATACAACGGCCTTTTACCACGCAGAAAAAGAGGATGTATATATTATTTACGGAGAAGACACAACAGACGTGTATGATGACTCATTTGAAACATCATGGGATGGCACCTATCGGTTTGAGTTTTTAAGAAAAGGAACCTATACTCTTTTTGCATATAGTGATTGTGATAGTTGTGCTTCTGGAAAAGAACCACTTTTTTGGCAGCTAACAATCGAAAAGAATAATAAAACATACACCTTAGAAGATCAAGTAATACGCAAATAATTGGACTCATTAATAAAACATCTCGATTCTTTTGACCCCATCTCTCTTTCTGAAATGGACGAGGTCACCCTCATGAATAGGGCTGACACAAAGTTTGTTTTTTCAATTGCTACACTTCTAAAAGTAATACCTAAGCTTAGCAATCATTATCGTGTTTTAGAAATTAAGGGAGTTCGTTTAAGCGCTTATCAATCTTTATATTTTGATACAGATGACTTCCAGTTTTATCATCAACATCATAACGGAAAAACAAATCGAAACAAAGTCCGGTACAGAGAATACATTGATTCTGACTTGTCATTTTTAGAAGTTAAGCGAAAAAATAATAAAGGGAAAACCATCAAAAAAAGGATTCAGGTTCAAAAGATAAACGAAACTCTTTTGGGGGAACATAAAGAATTTGTGGATGAAGCGATTGGTGAAAAATTAGAATTGTTCCCAAGACATTGGAACCGCTTTCAACGAGTTACCTTTGTTCACAAAAGAAGAAAAGAACGATTAACAATTGATGTGAATTTTCGTTTTCAGGATACAAAAGATACCAAAATAAAACTAGGAGATATGGTTATTGCAGAAGTGAAGCAAGAGAAAAAAAACCTTTCTTCAGACTTTGTTCGTATCATCAAAGAAGAACGAATCCACCCTTTTAGAATAAGTAAATACTGCATGGCCACAGCTAACTTATTTCCTAATCTTAAAAGAAATAATTTTAAACGAAAATTTTTACATCTAAATAAACTATAATCAATATGAATGAATTGCTATTGTTACTAACTGATATTGAGGTGTTTGGATCAGATTTCTTTGATAAAAAGGATTTTTTTGAACTGCTTGTTAAAGCGGTTTTTAATTTTTTAGTTATTGGCTACATTGTTCGCTATTTGTATTATCCCGCTACAAAAAATAAAGATTACCTTTTTACTTATTTGCTTATCAGTGTTACGGTGTTTTTCCTTTGTTTTCTTTTAGAAAATGTGAAGTTAGAATTGGGTTTTGCATTGGGGCTGTTTGCTATTTTTGGTATCATCCGTTATCGAACAGATCCTATCCCCATTAAAGAAATGACCTATTTGTTTATCGTTATTGGAGTGTCTGTAATCAATGCATTGGCCAATAAAAAAATCAGTCATTCCGAGCTTCTATTCACCAACTTCATCATTATAGCCGTTACCTATGGACTAGAAAAAATATGGCTACTTAAACATGAAACGAGAAAAACAATTACTTACGAAAAAATTGAACTCATTGTACCAAGTAGAAAACAAGAGTTATTAGACGATTTAAAATTAAGGACGGGATTAAATATTACTAGAGTTGAGGTAAGAAGATTAGATTTCCTTAGAGATACTGCCCAACTCAGAATCTTCTTTTTTGAAGATGAAGAGGCTTAGTTTTTTCTTTTTCCTATTCCCTTTTCTTGTCTTTTCGCAAGAGAAAGACTTTCAGCTTTGGTCTAAATTAGAATTAAAGTATAAAATCAATAAAAAGCTTGCTGTTGATTTTAGTGAAGGATTCAGATTAAGAGAAAATGCTCGTTTACCTCTGAAATCATTTTCTGAAATGGGTATTTCTTACCGAAAGAATAAAATGATAAAATCTAAGTTTGCCTATCGGTTCATTCAAAATTTTGATAAAGCCCAAAACCTTCTACTTAGACATCGTTTTTACGCAGACCTTTCTTTACGTAAAAAACTAAAAAGATGGCAGTTATCCCATCGTGCAAGAGTACAACATCAGTGGGGGTCAAATAAGCTAGAACAATACTATCGTTCTAAAATACAAGGAGCATATAACATTAGAAAAACACCCTTAGAACCTTCTTTTTCTGCTGAGTTGTTTTTTGATCTAAATAGGTTGATTGTAGATAAAAATCGCTTCACTTTAGCCTTGTCTTATCCAATAGCAAAAAAAATAGAGGGCAATCTTTTTTATCGAGTACAGCAGGAAACTAATGTTAACGAACCCACTATTCAATACGTCTTAGGGGTTCGCCTTTCTCACAATTTATAGCTGAATTGGTAAGAATTTATCTAAGTTGTTTCAATTTCATTTAGTTAATGTTAAATTTGTAGTGTAATCCTCAGATAATGAAAAAGATAATATTAGCCAATTTTTTGCTATTTTTTTGTGTATCATCCTTTGCCCAACAGCTGGAGTTAAGTGCAGAAACTAACGGTGTAGTTTTAACAGCTAACACACAGAATTTTTTTGAAGCATACTCAGGTATTCAAGGTTTTGAAGCCATAGAAATAAATACTCCTGAAGGGATTTTTAACAAACTCATTGTTCCATCTTATGTGCATTCAAAAGAGTACGGAAAGCCCGAATTACCACAAATTCAAAAGCTTATAGAAATACCCATAGGTGCAGATATTACAACGGAACTTTTAGCCTATGAAAAACAAACTCTTCTATTGACCGATTTTGGCATAAACCATAAACTGATCCCTTCACAGCCCTCCATTTCAAAAGGAGAAGACGCTTCTAGCGTTCCTTTTAAATACTATCCTGAAATATATGATCAGGATGAATTTTTGGGAAAAGAGATCGTCACTGTGGAGCGCTTAGGGATTCTCAGAGGTGTTCAGATTGCACGTCTTACAATTGCTCCTTTCAAATATAACCCTGTGAGCAATGAATTGATGATTTTCAATAACATCGAATTGCACGTTTCTTATGGTAATGCTGATTATAAGCAAACCCAACTCCTCAAAGAAAAAAACTATACACCTGCATTTAACCCTTCTTTTTCAGAATTGCTAAACTATAAACCACTAGCAAAAGACTTAATTACCACTTTCCCTGTAAAGTATGTCATTGTTTCTGACCCTATGTTTCAAAATGATTTGCAAAACTTTATTGAGTGGAAAACAAAAAAGGGTTTTAATGTAGTGGAAGCATATACCAACGACCCAATGGTTGGGAGTACTACAACTTCAATTAAAGCCTATTTAGAAGGTTTGTACACTGCAGGCACAGCTGCCGACCCAGCACCCTCTTATGTGTTATTTGTCGGTGATGTTGCACAAGTACCCGCACACAATGGTAATTCAGGCTCTCACGTTTCTGATTTGTATTATTGTACTTATGACGGCCCTAACGATATTTATCCAGACATGTATTATGGTCGTTTTTCAGCTACATCATCAAGTCAATTACTTCCTCAAATTGAAAAAACATTAATGTTTGAGCAATATACTTTTCCAGATCCAAGCTATCTAGATGAAGTTTTACTCGTCGCAGGAGTAGATGCATCCATGGCACCAACTTACGGAAACGGTCAAATTAATTATGGAACGGATAATTACTTCAATGCTGCCCATGGTCTTACCACTCATATCTATCTCTATGGATCTGGAAGTCCAGTCACTTCTGATCAAGCCAGCGCATCGGCCTTGATTATTGACGATGTAAGTAATGGAGTTGGCTTTGCCAACTACACAGCACATTGTTGGGAAAATGGATGGGCGGACCCTTCTTTTGAAACTTCTGATGTATCTGGTTTATCGAATCAAGACGAATACTGTGTTATCGTAAGTAATTGTTGTTTGCCCAATTCATTTGATAATGCTGAATGTTTTGGAGAAGCTGTTTTAAGAGCAGAAGGTAAAGGAGCTGTAGGACACATAGGGGGCTCCAATAACACCTACTGGAACGAAGATTTTTGGTGGGCAGTAGGAACCGGTTCCATTTCTGCCAATCCAGCTTATTCTCAGACAGGGTTAGGCGTTTTTGATTGCCTGTTTCACGAAAATGGAGAAGCAGTTTCTGATTGGTTCATAACCCTATCACAAATGGTACATGCGGGTAACTTAGCGGTAACCGCTGCAGGTGGTTCAGAGGAATATTACTGGGAGATATACCATGTGATGGGAGACCCTTCTTTGATGCCATACATGTCTGTTCCAGACCCTCTAAATGTTACTCATTTACAATCTATACCAGTTGGCTCATCCAGTTTAAGTGTAACAACAGAAGAACATGCATATGTTGCTGTTTCTCAAAACGGTGTTTTATTAGATGCTCAAATTGTAGGTACTAGTGGGAACGTTAATTTATCTTTTACCCCTTTATCATCTATGGGGGTATTGGACGTGGTTGTTACAAAACAGGATCGCGAGCCTTACCTAGGTTCTGTACAGGTAATATCTACAAATGCCCCATTTGTAACAGCAATAACATACCAAATTGATGATGCAATGGCGAATAACAATCAATTGGCTGATTTCAATGAACAGTTTTTATTAGATGTTGATTTTCAAAATCTTGGTAGTGTAACAGCAAATGGAGTTATAGCAACATTAAGCACTAATGACCCCAATGTTACAATTATTGATGACATAGAAAATTTAAATGTAGTAGCCTCATCAACAACAATCAATGCAATGGCTGCTTATGAATTAATGATTGCAGACGGAGTGCAAGATCAGCATTTAGCGTCACTAGATTTAACGATTACAGATAACGCATCAAATACATGGAGCACACCTATCAGTTTTGTTCTGCAAGCGCCAAAGTTAATGATAGGAGATTTTGAATTACTTGACGCGTCTGGAAATGGAATTCTGGAGCCAGGAGAAACAGCCACTATTAATGTTGAGTCCTACAATACAGGTTCTTCAGATTGTGGTTCTACAGATGCTGTCTTGAGTACTTCTAGTATGTATATAAACATAACCTCCGCTAATTATAGTTTCACTTCACTTCCACAAGGGGGTACAATTCAACAAGCATCATTTACAATTGAAGCAGACCCTTCAATACCATACGGAACAGCCATTTCTTTTGATTATGATTTAACTTTTGGGATGTATAACGCCCAAGAAACTTTTGATGTACTAGCCAATATGGCTAGTGAAGATTATGAAACAGGCAACCTACTTCAGTATGATTGGTCAATATCTGGTAATGCTCCATGGTTGATCGTCAATAGCGGTCAGTACGAAGGGGATTATTGTGCAAAATCGGGCCCAATAGGAAGTAACCAATCTACCATTATGGAGTTAGAAGTTGACGTTGCAGTTGCTGGTGATTTCTCTTTCTTTAAAAAAGTATCCAGTGAAGATGGATATGATTATTTACAATTCTATATCGACAACATACTTAGAGACGAATGGACAGGCATTGTAGATTGGTCACAGGAGTCTTATTGGTTAACTACAGGAAGTCATACCTTGAAATGGGAATATGTAAAAGATGGATGGGTAGATGAAAACGACGACTGCTCTTGGGTTGACTATATTTTACTTCCACAATTAAGCGCTTCAACTGAACTAGCTGAACTAGAAAATTTTGACCTTAAACTTGTTCCTAATCCAGCACAAAATCAGTGTCAAATTTTATTTAGTAAAACAGCGACCTATAAGGTGAATTTATATGATACGCAAGGTAAGTTGATGTTAGATACTGAAGCAACTGGACAAACGATCTCTTTAGATTTGAGTACATTAGCCTCAGGAATTTATTTTATTGAAGTTACTTCAAGTGATAAAACTCAAATCAAAAAATTGATTATACAATGATGAAAAGTAGCGTATTTATATTTGTTTTCTTCTTGGCCTCTGGATCGGTATTTTCACAGTCTATTTTCCAAACCCACTTCAATTCAATTGACGAAGAAGGACAATTAGGTTCCATGACTGAGATTTCTGGTCAGATTATAAATAATGATTGTTGTACAACTAATAAGTTTATACAACACGTTACCGCATGGGATATGCCTGTAGATTGGTTATGGAGTCAGTGTACACCCGACATGTGTATGTCAACAGGTGATTCTCTTGGATTTTACTATTTATTACCATCAGATACTGGACACGTCTCTTTCCGATTCTATCTAGGAAATACTCCTGGTTATGGAGAGTTAACGATTCGCTTTGCTGATAGAGACAACATGTCCGATTACCAAGACATACAGCTAAGTGTATGGGCAGGAGTTAGCGATTTGGAAGAAAATGCATGGAGGTTACTAATCTATCCCAATCCTTCTAATGACGTCATTTATATTGAAGGAGAGTTGACAGATGTATCGCATCAGATTTTGGATATTACCGGTAAAAGAATCAATCATTCGGTCATTAAAAATGGGAGCATTGATGTGTCTGAGCTCCATTCAGGAATTTACTTTTTAGTACTGCAAAAAAATCAGAAAAAGATTGTTAAGAAAATCGTGATTGAATAAACGAAATCAAACACTTCACTTTAGTAAAAAGTGAAAATATTGATGTTTTAAGAGGCGGGTAAATCCATATAAAAAATAAACAGCTCGCAGCAAATAATAAAACGGTTACAATATCCTGACCGTTTCCTGTTCCAAGTATAATCATACTTATGTTTACGTTTTATGAATCAGAAAGTTACTTTACAAAACCTACTTCCTAGTTTAGTTTTTGTTGCACTGATAGTTTTCGTAAAATTAGCAGAAAATCACCTTGACTATAAGGGGATTAAGCTAGGTGTATTTCCAAGAACACTAGAAGGCCTACTAGGCATTATAACTGCACCATTTATTCATGGTGACTGGAAGCACCTTTTTAATAATGCTTTGCCTCTTATTGTTTTAGGCACATCCCTTCGGTTTTTTTATAAAGAGATTTCTAAAGAAGTGTTTTTTTGGTCTTGGTTAATGAGCGGCTTATGGCTGTGGTCTATAGGAAGACCGAGTTTTCACATAGGAGCTAGTGGCCTGGTGTACGCATTAGCGTCTTTTTTATTTTTTAGCGGACTAATTAGAAAACATACCCGCCTGATGGCTGTTTCATTAGTAGTAGTGTTTTTATATGGGAGTCTTATCTGGGGTATTTTTCCTATTAAAACACACATCTCTTGGGAGGGACATTTATCGGGTGGTATTGCGGGAGTTCTCTTAGCTTGGTGGTTTCGTGAGCAAGGACCTCCTACTCAAAAATACCAATATGAAATAGAGGAAGAACTAGAAGAAAAAGCGGTAAAGATAGAGTATCACTACAAAGAAAATTAGTCTTTATTATTTGCTTTACTAACTCCAAAATTTGAGGCAAACCATGCCCTTTCGTGTCCATAATAGAAGACTAATTTCACCACTCTATCAACAATCGTTAAAAACCCAGCACCTTCTTTTGAAATGCCTTCTAAACCAAAATATGGAGGCAAAATTGTTAGCACTAAGTATGTGGTAGTCATTGCTAAGACGTTCCACGTAATTGCCTTAAAAAGATGTCTTTTTTTATTTATTTTTACTTTTTCACTGTTCATTTTCTCAAGAATGGATAATTGCAATTATAAGAAAATTTATAGCAAGAAAGTTACCATCCATTCAATTATAAGACCAATGATAAAACCAGCATAAACTTGTTGAAAATTATGCGAATTTGTTTTCAGTCTAGCATAACCAATGAAACCGGCTAACAAAACAACAATCGAAATCATTATAAAGTGGTCGTATTGAAAACGTTGAGAAAGCCCGATAAGGGCTCCTATCAAACCACCTATTCCTAGCATGTGAATACTTATTTTCCATCGAAGTGTAATAGCGTGCGCAATAAAAAGAATAACCAGGGCACCGATCATTAAAAGATACAAGCTTTTAGGCAAAGGTAATTTTGTCAATACTTCAAAACCTAAATAAAACCACAAAATTGAAAATAAAAAAGGCCATTTACGCTCCTCAGCTGTTTTCATAAAAAGGCTATTGATTAAACCAAATCGTTGCATCACAAAGGCAGTTATTAAGGGCAAAACAATTGTACATACAGTAAGCACCAAAAGAACTAATTTTTGAAGATCATCAGAAACCTGTACTTGTACGTAGGGATTAAAATTGAAAATCAACAGCACTGTGTAAACAGGCATAAAAAGAGGGTGCGCTACGATAGAAATTAACTGTGCAAATCGCATCATAAGATTTTTCTTAAGCGAGCCTTTGCAAAGCCCAATTGCTCTCTATATTTAGCTACGGTTCTTCTCGCAATATGGTATCCTTTTTCTCCAAGCTTTTCAGCAATGTACTCATCAGTATATGGATCTTTTTTATCTTCCGTTTCTAACAAATCAGTCAAGTGACTTTTTACCACTTTATTTGACACACTGCTTCCGTCTTCTTTGCTGTAAGCTTCTGAAAAAAATTCTTTTAATAGAAAAGTTCCAAAAGGAGTTTCAATGTATTTACTATTCGTAACTCTTGAGATAGTTGAGATATCAAGCTTAATTTTTTGAGCGATGTCCATCAGCTTCATAGGCTTTAACTCTTTTAGGTCTCCGGATTTAAAAAACGCTTCTTGAAGCTCTAAAATACAGTTCATAGTATTAAGCAAGGTATTTTCTCTTTCCTTTAGAGCAGTCGCAAACCACTGAGCCGATTCTAGTTTCTTTTTTAAAAAAATACTGGCTTCTTCATCATTGCTTAATTCTTTTAACATCTGTTGGTAATGTTTACTAGGGCCTAGCTTCCGCTTATGTTTACCATTGAGTTGTAATTGCAACTCCCCATCAATATTTTTAAGAATAAAATCAGTCGTAATGTATGCAGTTCCTTCTGCTGTATTTGCAAAACTTCCTCCAGGTTTAGGATTAAGTTTTCCGATCTCTTGAATAGCTAGGCGCAATAAGTCTTCATCACAATTTAGTTCCCTTTGAATTTTGCTATAATTTTTAGTACTAAAGGCTTGGTAATATTTTTTTAAAACTGTTTTTGCAAGAATGATATTGGGATTTTCTTTTTTTCGATTTAATTGAAGGAGTAAACAATCTTTAAGATCTTGGGCGCCAACACCTGCTGGATCCAATGATTGAATCATTTTCATGATAGGAAACAAATTTTCTTCACTAATTTGCATGTTATGCTTAAAAAGTAGGTCATCAGAAATAGCATATAGATCTCTTGATAAAAAACCATTACTATCCAAAGAGCCAATCAGAAAAGTTGCTAAAAAAGATTCATTCTCATTAAGGTTCTGAAGGGGTAGCTGCTTGAGTAAAAATTCTTGTAAGGTTTCTTCTCTTTCAGCAATAACAGGACGATTATCCTCTTTTTTCTGTTGTGGTCGATAGCTATACTCTTCATCCCAAGCCTCCTCTTCCAGCTTTTCATCTTCTTCTAGTGCCGGATTATCTTCTAATTCTTCTTCGATTCGTTTTTCTAAGGATACAATAGGGATCTGTAACAAACTCAAGAACTGTATTTGTTGAGGAGATAGTTTGAGTTGTTGATTCTGTTGTAATCGCTGTTTTTGCATTCTAAAAATCTGCGTTTTGGGGAGTACGTGGAAAGGGAATGACATCACGTACATTTTTCATTCCTGTTACGAACATGATTAGTCGCTCAAATCCTAAGCCAAAACCACTGTGTGGACAACTACCAAACTTTCGCGTTTCTAAATACCACCATAGTTCTTCCTGGCACACATCCATTTCATCCATTCTAGCTTTTAATTTATCCAAACGTTCTTCTCTTTGCGATCCTCCTACAATTTCCCCTATGCCTGGAAAAAGAATATCCATGGCCCGAACAGTTTCATTATCTTCATTCATACGCATGTAAAAAGCTTTTATCCCTTTGGGGTAGTCGGTAAGTATAACGGGTTTTTTGAATTTTTTCTCTACTAGAAAACGCTCGTGTTCTGATTGTAAATCGGCTCCAAAACCTTCAATGAGGAATTTAAATTTTTTCTTTTTATTTGGTTTAGAGTTACGTAGAATATCGATGGCTTCACCATACGTTAAGCGTTCAAAGTCATTTTCAACAACAAATTTAAGTCGTTCTATCAAGCTCAATTCAGAACGTTCTTCTTTTTTTAAATTCTTTTCCTCGTTAGCGAGTCGATTATCTAAAAAAGCTAGATCATCGGCATTGTGTTCTAATACGTACTGAATACAAAACTTTAAAAATTCTTCCGCCAAATCCATGTTGTCTTTTAAGTTTGCAAAAGCAACTTCAGGTTCGATCATCCAAAACTCTGCCAAATGGCGAGAAGTATTGGAGTTTTCGGCACGAAACGTAGGTCCAAAAGTATATACTTCACTAAACGCCATTGCACCTAGTTCAGCTTCTAACTGGCCAGAGACTGTTAAGTTTGTTTTCTTTCCAAAAAAGTCTTGTAACTCATCTATTTTCCCATCCTCTCCCTTAGGTGGGTTGTCTAAGTCCAAGTTTGTTACCTGAAACATTTCTCCTGCTCCTTCGGCATCAGCACCTGTAATAATGGGTGTATGCATGTGCACAAAGCCCCTATCGTTGAAAAACTGATGAATGGCAAAAGCCAAAGCATGCCGTATTCTAAACACGGCACTGAAGGTATTCGTTCGAAAACGCAAATGTGCTTTTTCTCTCAAAAACTCTAAACTATGTTTTTTGGGTTGAAGAGGGTATTCTTCTGGGTCAGCAACACCCAAAACAATAATTTTTTTAGCTGTGATTTCTACTTTTTGCCCACTCCCTTGAGAAGCCACCAATTCCCCATCAACCGAAAGGCATGCGCCTGTCGTGATAAGCTTCAAAGTTTCTTCCTCAAAAAGTTCGCCTTCTGCAACTATCTGAATATTATTAATAGTAGAACCATCGTTAAGGGCAATAAACGATACATGTTTGCTGCCCCTTTTGGTACGAACCCAGCCTTTAACATTAACTTCTTGTCTTTTAGCTTCGGTTTGTAATAACTTACTGATTTTAGTCCGTTTCATGCATTTTTTTCTATTATGGCAAAGATATAAAACTTAATGATTTCTCTAGAAATTAGTCTGTACGGAAACATTAAGTAACAAAAAACGTTTCCATTGTATTTAATGTTGTATTTTTGTCTCCCTTTTTATGGAAAGAGAAAATAGAATCATACAACAATCGCTGCATTTATTCTTGACAACAGGCATCAAAGGAGTAAGTATGGATGATGTGGCGCAACATTTAGGAATTTCAAAAAAAACACTCTATTTACACGTTAAAAACAAAGAAGATTTGGTCGAAAAAAGCTTCGCTTATCATCACAATTGCATGAAGGAAGTGATAGAGGGTTTATCACAAAAATATGAAAACGCAATAGATGAAATTTTTGAAATAGATGAGCGTATTTGTGAAATGATGAAGCACAATCATCCTTTTCTTCTTAGTAATTTAAAAAAGTATTACCCTAAAGTTTGGAGCTTTATGGATGACTTAAAGAAAAAGAGCATTTTTAAAACGATTAAGAATAACCTTGAGCGAGGAATTAGTCAAGAATTGTATCGACCTTTAATAGATACAGATATCATCACAAAGTTTATGTTAAACCGGGTAGATGCTTTGGTGAATGAAGAACTGTTTCCGCTAACCGAATACGATTTTCGCCAGCTGCTACAAGAGAATCGTATCTACCACATCCGCGGAATAGCTACCATAAAAGGGATTGAATATTTAGATAAAAAAAATGACAAATGAGTAGGATTTTAATTTTGTTTTTTCTGTTTTGTGGAACTCTATCGGCCCAACACCGTTTTTCGCTAAAACAAGCCCAAACACATGCCATGCAACATAACAAAGAGATGAAAAATGCACGGCTGGATGTTTCTTATGCAAAAAAGCAAGTCTTAGAAACTACAGCTATTGGATTGCCGCATGTTTCAGCAGAAGCTCAATGGCAACAGTTTTTGGAAATACCAACAACCCTTGTTCCAGCACAAATGTTTGATCCAAATGCTGATTCTGATGATTTTTCAGAACTCCAGTTTGGAACAGAACATAATGCAAGCGCAACCTTAAATGCTAGTCAGTTGTTATTTGACGGAAGCTATATTGTTGGTTTAAAAGCTGCTTCAACGTTCAAAAAAATGGCTCAACAGTCATTACAACTTACAGAGCAACAGGTAAAAGATAATATTGCCCTAGCTTATTGGGGGGTTCTTTTGGCAGAAGAAAAAAAGTTGTTTTTAAAGGAAGTAGTACTTATCCATAAAGATATTTTAGAAGAAACGGCTGCTCGATACGAAATGGGATTTGTTGAAGATTTAGAAGTGGATAGAATGACGCTAGTACTTTCTAATATGCAAACTCAATCAGACAATGCTAATAGGATGACAGAAGTATCACTTCTGAACTTAAAAATGATGTTAGGATTATCGCTGGATGAATCGTTGGAGTTAACAGACTCTTTAGAGCAGTTGTCTGCCCAAAGTAAAGCGTTTGAATTTGAGGAATCGCAATGGCAAAGTCGAATAGAATATCAATTAGCTAATACACAAACAGCCATTAATAAATTGGATTTACGAAGGTATCAGTCTCAGTACCTTCCAAGTATAGCTGCTTTTGGTAGTTATAGTGAAAATGCAATGCGAAACGAATTTAATTTTGACGATAGTGATAGAAGCTGGTACCCTACAAAGGTATTCGGTGTCAAAGCTACTTTAAACCTTTTTGATGGGCTCAACAGAATGGCTAAAGTACAAAAGGCTAAAATTAAATTGCAGCAAGCCCGAAACGATCAACAAAATATTGCTCAAGCCTTACAGCTTGAGTATCAGCAAGCACTTAGCGCTTACCTTACCGCAATTAGTAACATTGAGCATAAAGATAAAAGCCTATTGCTTTCTAAAAAAATATACCAAAAAACACTTGTAAAATACCAAGAGGGATTGGTAAGTAGTGTTGAATTATCTCAAAGTGGAGCAGATTACTTAGAAGCTCACAGCAATTACTCACAAGCTATGTACGATCTTTTATCAACAGAAATGAATTACCAACGAACATTAGGAAAATAAGCAAGATGAAATCAAAAATTATCATACCACTGTCGCTATTGCTTTTTGCAGCATGTGCTGAAAAGCCGCAAGGCATAGAAGCTAAAAAAATTGAACTCAAAAATTTGAAAGGACAATTGACTGAGCTTAAATCACAGATAGGTACTTTAGAAAAAGAAGTAGCTAAATTAGATACGGTTTCAAAAGGAGGCGTTCCTGTACGCATAGTTGAGTTAGTAGAAACACCCTTTAGCCATTACATTGAGCAACCAGGAAACGTTACATCAAAAGAAAATGTTACGGTCAGTTCGGAAATGGGAGGTATTGTAAAAGCGATAATGGCAGAAGAAGGTCAGTGGGTAAATAAAGGCCAATCCATCTTACAGCTAGACGCAGCGGTACTATCCAACCAAGTAGAAGACCTTCGTCAGCAGAATGACCTAGCACGAACAACTTTTGAGCGTCAGGATAATCTGTGGAAAAAGGGAATCGGTTCTGAAATACAGTTTTTACAAGCTAAAAACGCCTATCAATCTACGCAAAAGAGACTTGCTGCTACAGAAGCACAGTTGGACAAGATGGAGTTAACAGCCCCAATAAGCGGAAGGATTGATGAAATAAATTATAATATTGGTGAATTACTTGTTCCTGGTATGCCCGCATTAAGAGTAGTCAATGCTCGTTATATACAAGTAGAGGCAGATGTTTCTGAGCGTTATGCCAACAGTCTTCGAAAAAATGACGAGGTATTTATTGATTTTAAAGCCTTAGGTATTGAACGAAAAGCACCCATTTCGTTTGTTGGAGAAGTTATCAACCCAAAAAGCAGAACCTTTAAGGTAAAAATTGATTTAGACAATCGTTCTGGCGAAATAAAACCCAATGCCGTTGCCTCTCTTCGAATACAAGATTTTACTGCAGAAAATGCATTGGTATTGCCGTCGGAAGTAATTAAAAGAGATATGCGCGGAGATTTTGTGTTTGTTGCTCAAGACTCTAAATCGTTTAAGAGATACATTAAGGTTGGCAGGTCTTATAAAGACCAAACTCGTGTACTTTCTGGAATCTCTTTTGGAGATAAAGTCATTATTGCAGGATACAATGAAGTTGCTGACGGCACGATTATCGACATCAAAAAATAATATTCATGAGTAATAGAAGTTTCAAACTCACCAATCTTTCTCTTAAGAATAAAACCACTGTATTTATTCTGACGGTATTGTTGACCCTATTTGGTATATTCAGTTATAAGTCCATGCCAAAGGCTCTTTACCCAGACATAGTGATGCCAACCATCATGGTTCAGACTGTGTATCCTGGTAATTCGCCAGCCGATATCGAAAACCTGATTACACGACCCATAGAAAAAGAGGTAAAGTCAGTCAAAGGAATTAAGAATTTGAATTCTACTTCCATTCAGGACAATTCAACAGTAATCGTTGAATTTAACACCGACATTGAGGTTAAAACGGCCTTACAAGATGTAAAAGATGCTGTAGATAAAGCCAAAAGTAATTTGCCTAACGATTTGGATTTAGATCCAATGGTAATGGATATTGACTTTTCAGAATTTCCAATTCTTAACATCAATCTTTCTGGGGATTTTAGCCTAGATGAACTCAAAATACATGCCGAGTATTTACAAGATGAGATAGAAGCACTTTCCGAGATTTCGAAGGTGGAGATAACAGGTCTTTTAGACAGAGAAATCACAATAAAAACAGACCTGCATCGAATGGAGAGCAATCAGATAAGTTTTCAAAATATTGAAGATGCAATTGCTTTTGAGAATGTATCTATTGCAGGAGGAAACATTCTTTTGGGAGCTGCGCGAAGAATGGTTCGTACAGATTCAGAATTTCGCTCGGTAAAAGAGATAGGAGACATCATCGTTAAACGTGAAAAAGGCGATTTTGTTTACTTAAGAGATGTGGCTGAGGTAGTTAATGGCTATGAAGAAGTTGAAAGCTATGCTCGACTAAATAAACAACCTGTTGTTTCCTTAAATATCGTTAAGAAAGGAGGCGAAAACCTGCTAGAAGCAACGGATAAAATAATGGAAATTTTATCCATTTCAAAAACAGACAATATTCTTCCTGAAAACCTAAAAATATCCATTACTAATGATCAATCTGAGCAAACTCGTATGCAGATTGATAACTTAGAAAACAGCATCATTTTCGGAGTTATACTGGTCATATTGGTGTTGCTTTTCTTTTTAGGTCTTCGTAATTCGTTATTTGTTGGTTTAGCCATACCTATGTCTATGTTTATCAGCTTTGTGGTGCTCGGAGGAATGGGCACAACCATGAACATGGTAGTACTTTTTGCCCTTATTCTTGCCTTGGGTATGTTGGTTGATAATGCCATTGTAGTAATTGAAAACATTTATCGACTTTATACCGAAGAGGGATTAAGCAGAATAGAGGCAGCAAAAAAAGGAGTTGGAGAAATTGCAGCGCCTATCATCTCATCAACAGCAACTACTTTAGCAGCATTTTTTCCCTTACTTTTTTGGGACGATTTAATGGGTGAATTTATGGGATACATACCGATGACATTGATCATCGTATTGGGATCTTCACTTTTTGTAGCTCTAGTCATCAATCCAGTCTTTGCCTCTTCTTTTATCAAGAAAGAGGTGCGATCCTTACCTAATCAAAGGAAGCTAGTAAAAACAGGAATCTACATGATTTCTGGTGCTATTTTATTTTATCTTTTTGGGTCTAAACTGATGGGTGGTATTTTAGTCGCTTTCGCTTTATTAACCTTGTTAAACGGCTTTTACCTAACGCCAGCTTCCTACTGGTTTCAAGATAGTTTGTTAGTTCGCCTTGAAAAACGATACGCTAGCGCTTTGAAATGGGCACTAGAAGGAAGAAGACCCATCACTCTGTTGATGGCCACAGGAGGGCTCTTGATTTTCTCCATTGTGTTCTTTGCCTTAATGTCGCCAAACGTTGAGTTTTTTCCAGTAAATGAACCAAAATACATCAATGTATTTGTAGAAACACCTAATGGTACGGATGTAGCAGTGACAGACTCTATAGCAAAAACAGTAGAAAAAGAGATCATCACAACTTTAGCTCCCTATCAAAATGCAGTGTCTTCAGTAATGACCAATGTAGGAGCCGGAACTTCTGACCCTAACGAGATGGGAGGAGCAATGGGGAATACACCTAACAAAGCACGTATTACCATTAATTTTGTAGAGTTTGAAAATAGAGAAGGTGTAAGCACTAGTAAGGTAATGAAAGAGGTAAGCGCACGATTAGTGGGCTATCCTGGTGTAGATATTACAGTAGATAAAAACCGTGAAGGACCACCTATGGGTCGTCCAATTAACATTGAATTGTCTGGAATAGACTTTGATCAGTTATTACTTATGTCAGAGGATATTCAGCAAAAAATTGAAGCCGAAAAAATTCCAGGTATTGAAGGGCTAAAAGTTGATTTAGAGCTTAGTAAACCAGAATTATTAGTCAATATTGACAGAGATATGGCTCGTAGATTGGGTGTTTCAACAGCACAAGTAGCCAGTACTATTCGAACAGCGCTCTTCGGAAAAGAAGTATCTAAGTTTAAAGAGGGAGAGGACGAATATCCTATCGTTTTGCGATTAGCAGATGAGTACCGTTACAGTGTTCCCGCTCTAATGAATCAGCGAATTACCTTTCGTAGTCAGGCTGATGGACAAATTAAGCAGATTCCAGTCTCATCCGTAGCCGATTATACTTATAATAACACCTATGGGTCTGTAAAACGTAAAGAGATGAAGCGACAAGTAACGCTTTACTCAAACGTTTTAGAAGGATACAATGAGTTTGCCATTAATGAACAACTTAAAAAGTTGCTGACAGACTACCCTGTTCCAGAATCATATGATTTGAAATTTACTGGAAAACAACAAGAGCAAGCTGAAACGCAAGAGTTTTTATCTAGGGCACTTATGATTGCTATAGCACTAATCACTCTAATTCTTGTTTCGCAGTTTAATTCAGCAATTAAACCCATCATCATTATTATTACCGTTTTGTTTAGTACAATTGGCGTATTTTTAGGATTGGCTATTTTCAATATGGATTTTGTTATCATCATGACTGGCATTGGAATCGTATCTCTAGCAGGTATAGTAGTAAACAATGCCATTGTTCTTATCGACTATATTGATTTGTTAAAAAGTAGAAAACGCAAAGAGCTTGTCCTTGAAGAGAATGCCCATCTTGACCCTGAAGTCGCAATGTCTTGTATTGAAGAGGGTGGACAAAAACGTTTAAGGCCAGTTCTTCTAACAGCTATAACAACCGTATTGGGCTTATTGCCATTGGCAACAGGTATGAATATTAATTTTTACACCCTTTTAACAGAATTAAATCCTCAAATTTTCTTTGGTGGAGACAATGCTCTTTTCTGGGGGCCAATGGCGTGGACAGTTATATTTGGACTGACATTTGCTACTTTTTTAACCTTGTTTATTGTGCCAGTCATGTATCTTTTATCAGATAAATTAATGCGAAAAACACGTGCTTTATTATCAAAATAAAGCAAAGCATTTTTGTATAACTAAAGATTTATAAAAATATACAAAATGCACGGCTTAAGTTTCGTATATTTGTCTGTAAATTTTATGTTTTGATAAAAAAACAACATCAATTACTAGATGGCATACAATTTCCATCTGATTTAAAAAAGTTAACGGAGCAACAGTTGCCTCAGCTTTGCGAAGAACTAAGACAATTTATTGTTGATGTTGTTTCTACCAAAGGAGGACACTTTGGTGCTAGTTTAGGTGTTGTAGAATTAACTGTTGCTTTACATTACGTTTTTAATACCCCCTATGATCAATTAGTTTGGGATGTGGGTCATCAGGCATACGGGCATAAAATTCTTACAGGAAGAAAGGACAATTTTCATACCAACAGACAATACAAAGGAGTAAGTGGTTTTCCGAAACGTAGTGAAAGCGAATATGACACTTTTGGTGTAGGGCATTCTTCTACTTCTATTTCTGGTGCTTTAGGAATGGCTCTAGCTTCAATGCATAAAGAACAATATGACAAGCAGCACATTGCTGTGATTGGCGATGGATCGATGACAGCAGGAATGGCATTTGAAGGCTTAAATCATGCTGGAATTGAGAACTCAAATTTATTGATTATCCTCAACGATAACTGTATGTCGATTGACCCCGCTGTTGGAGCCTTAAAAGAATACCTAACAGATATAGCTACCTCACACACCTATAATAAAGCCAAAGATGAGGTATGGAATTTACTAGGAAAAGTCAGTAAGTTTGGCCCAAACGCTCAAGCGATTGCCTCTAAGGTGGAGAACCTAGTAAAGTCTGCACTTTTGAAACAAAGCAACTATTTCGAGTCTTTAAACTTACGTTATTTTGGCCCTGTTGATGGACATGATGTAGTCCATATGTCAAAAGTATTAAACGACTTAAAAGATATACCAGGTCCTAAAATTTTACATTGTTTAACAAAAAAAGGGAAAGGCTATCTTCCAGCTGAGGAAGGAAGTGCCACCAAATGGCACGCTCCTGGATTGTTTGATAAAAATACGGGTAAGATCGTTAAAAACGTTTCTACAAAACCACAAGCCCCAAAATATCAAGATGTTTTTGGCAAAACAATTGTTCAGTTAGCAGAAAAAAATGATAAAATTATGGGGATAACGCCTGCTATGTTGACAGGCTCATCCTTGACCCATATGATGAAAGAAATGCCCCATAGAACATTTGATGTGGGCATTGCCGAACAACACGCAGTTACCTTTTCAGCAGGTTTAGCTACCCAAGGATTAATTCCATTTTGTAATATTTACTCCACCTTTATGCAGCGTGCTTACGATCAAGTAATCCACGACGTTGCTATACAGAATTTGAATGTTGTTTTTTGTTTAGATAGAGGAGGGTTAGTTGGTGCTGATGGTGCTACTCACCATGGAGCTTATGATTTGGCTTATTTTCGATGCATTCCTAATATGATTGTTTCTGCGCCAATGAACGAGCAAGAGTTGCGTAATCTGATGTACACAGCTCAGTTAAAAGAACACGGTCCTTTTTCCATACGCTATCCCAGAGGTAAGGGCGTGATGATTGATTGGGAGCAGCCATTTGAAGAATTAACGATTGGTGAAGGAAGACAAATTGCTGAGGGTAATGAATTAGCTATTCTTACAATCGGACATCCTGGAAACTTTGCAACAAAAGCAAGGGAGCAGATGGAACAAAAAGGTTATAGCGTTGCTCAATATGATATGCGCTTCGTAAAACCATTGGATGAAAAATTACTACATCAAATCTTTAAAAAACATAATAAGGTAATTACTGTTGAGGATGGTTGCGTTCAAGGAGGTTTTGGAAGTGCAATATTAGAATTTATGGCCGATCATAATTATCATGCACAAGTAAAACGCTTAGGAGTTCCTGACTCTTTTATACAGCATGGAACACAAGACGAATTGTGGAGAGAGTGTAATTACGATGTACAAGCTATTCAAGAGGCGATCCAACAGATGGTTGGGATAAAGCAAGTGGCCACCACAGCATAAAAAAAGCCCGTTTTTTAAAACGGGCTTTTTAGTTTTTCAATTTTGTTTTATTTCAATTCGAAACTTTCCATAAACTTAGTGGTGTATTTTCCATTTAAGAAATCTTCATTTCTCATGAGTTGTTGATGAAAAGGGATGGTAGTTTTCACTCCTTCAATGACAAATTCGTCTAATGCTCTTTGCATTTTAGCAATGGCTTCCTCTCTTGTTTGAGCAACTGTTATCAACTTCGCAATCATTGAATCGTAGTTCGGAGGAATCATATAATTCGTGTAAACATGTGTATCAATACGAACACCATGACCACCAGGGGCATGAAAATTCGTGATTTTTCCAGGAGAAGGTCGAAAATCGTTATGTGGATCCTCGGCATTTATTCTACATTCAATGGCATGTAATTGTGGGTAATAATTTTTTCCCGAAATGGGTGTTCCAGCAGCTACTTTAATTTGCTCTTGAATCAAATCATAATCAACAACTTCTTCTGTTATGGGATGTTCTACTTGAATACGGGTATTCATTTCCATAAAATAGAAATTACGGTGTTTATCCACTAAGAACTCTACTGTTCCAGCACCCTCATACTTGACAGCTTCAGCAGCTTTTACAGCAGCTTTGCCCATTTTTTCTCGTAAGCTATCAGTCATGAATGGTGAAGGAGTTTCTTCTACTAATTTTTGATGCCTTCTTTGTACAGAACAGTCTCTTTCAGAAAGGTGACAGGCCTTCCCTTTGCTGTCTCCAATGATTTGGATTTCAATATGACGAGGGTCTTCAATGAATTTTTCCATGTACATCCCATCATTACCAAATGCCGCTGCCGACTCTTGACGAGCAGAATCCCAGGCAGCTTCTAAATTTGCTTCTTCCCATACGAGGCGCATTCCTCTACCACCGCCACCAGCTGTTGCTTTTAGCATTACAGGGTAGCCAATTTCAATGGCTAATTTTTTACAGTGTTTGTAGTCATTAATTAGGCCGTCTGAACCTGGGATCGTAGGAACGCCTGCTTTTTTCATGGTATCTTTAGCTGCAGCTTTATCACCCATCCCCTCAATCATTTCTGGTGATGCTCCTATAAACTTAATGCCATTTTCACCACAAATTTTTGAAAACTTTGCATTTTCGGATAAGAACCCATAGCCCGGATGGATGGCATCAGCATTGGTAATCTCGGCAGCCGCAATAATATTAGGAATGTTTAGGTAGGAGTCGGAGCTTGGTGCTGGACCCACACAAACGGCTTCATCGGCAAACCGTACATGTAAACTGTCAGCATCTGCTGTAGAGTAAACAGCTACGGTTTTAATGCCCATCTCTTTGCAGGTTCTAATAACGCGTAGAGCAATTTCACCTCTATTGGCAACTAGGATTTTATGAAACATGTGTGTAGTGTTTAAATTAGGAAGGATCTACTAAAAATAAAGGTTGATCGTATTCAACAGGTGAAGCATCTTCTGCTAACACTTTCACAATTTTACCAGAGACTTCCGATTCAATTTCATTGAATAGCTTCATAGCTTCTACCACACATAATACATCACCAGGCTTTATTTCGTCTCCTACGTTAGTAAAAGCATCCTTATCAGGAGAAGGTTTTCTGTAAAAGGTCCCTATCATAGGTGATTTAATAGTAATATAATTCGAGGTGTCTTCTGTCGCTTCGTTATCACTTTTTGTTTCCTCTTTTGCATCGGTGGCATCTGCCATCGGTGTCATTTGTGGAGATGCAGTCATGACTGTTGAGCCGACAGGCATTTCGGGAACAATAGCTACCGCTGGCTCAATTACTTTACCTGCTTTCATGGCAGGAGATTTGATAGAAATCTTTACATTATCAATTTCTAAATCTACTTCTGTAGCACCAGATTTGGCTACAAATTTAATTAACTCTTGTATGTCTTTAATATCCATGTTTTAATGGTTTTTATATGTTCAAAGATATAAACTATTTGCTGTCATATGACCATTTTAAATAAATGGACCCCCAAGTGAACCCACCTCCAAATGCAGCAAGAATAATATTATCTCCTTTATTTAATTGTTTTTCCCATTCCCACAAACAAAGCGGAATAGTTCCGTTCGTTGTGTTTCCATAGCGCTGAATGTTCAGCATAACCTTATCGGTTCCTACCCCCATTCTATTAGCAGTAGCGTCAATAATACGCTTATTTGCTTGATGTGGAACTAGCCAAGCAACATCCTCGCCCTTCAAATTATTGCGTTCCATAATTTCTGCCGATACATCCGCCATTCCTTTAACAGCAAATTTAAATACGGTTTGTCCTTCTTGATGTATGTAATGTTCTTTTGCATCTACTGTTTCATGCGATGCAGGACTAACAGATCCTCCACCTTTCATGTGTAGGTAATGCCTTCCTTCTCCATTGCTTTTCATAATAGAATCTTGTACTCCCGTATCGTCTTCAGAAGGTTCAATCAAAACAGCGCCAGCTCCATCGCCGAAAATGATACACGTTTGTCGATCTTCATAATCAACAATGGAGGACATTTTATCTGCACCAATTACTAAAATTCGTTTATGAGAGCCACTTTCGATGTATTTGGCTGCTGTAGCCACTGAAAATAAAAATCCAGAGCATGCTGCCATTAAATCGAAGCCAAAAGCATTTTTAGCACCTATCTTATCGGCAATGATGCAAGCGGTAGACGGAAAAAGCATATCTGGTGTGGCTGTAGCACAGATAATTAAGTCAATATCTTCGGCAGCTATCCCTTTCTTTGCTAATAAGCCTTTTGCAGCTTCAGCGCCCATGTCTGAACTACCCAGCCCTTTTCCTTTCAGAATTCTACGCTCTTTAATTCCAGTTCTGGTAGTTATCCATTCATCGTTCGTATCCACCATCTTTTCCAACTCCTTATTGGTCAAAACATAATCTGGAACCCATCCATGAATCCCGGTAATGGCAGCTTTTTGTTTACTCATGGTAAAATGTATTTTTAATTTTAGAAGGTAAATCTGCCTCTACAACATCAGCAGTTAAAATAATCATGTTCTTAATGGCTATATTATTTGAAATTCCATGACCAATTACTACAGATTTATTTAAACCTAAAATCGGAGTCCCTCCGTAATTTTCATAGTTGAAACGATTGAAGTATTCATCATCAATCTTTCTCTTTTTTATTAGTGAATAAAATGCTTCAGCTTCTTTAAGGACTACATTTCCTGTAAATCCATCACAAACAATAACGTCTGCAGTATCTCCAAAAATATCACGACTTTCAATGTTGCCAATGAAATTAAAATGTGAGTTATCTTTCATCATTTCATGTGTAGCTGTAGTCAGCATATTGCCTTTTGTTTCTTCTTCTCCAATATTCAGCAAGCCTACTTTCGGTTGACTTATCCCACAAACATGCTCTGCAAAAAGAGAGCCTAAAATTCCAAACTGATACAAAACATCAGCTTTACAATCGGCATTGGCGCCTACATCTAATATGACATTTACTCCACCATCTTCCTTAGGAAGTACCGAAGAAATACAAGGTCGTAAAACGCCAACAATTGGTTTTACGGACATATAGCCACCTACAAACATGGCGCCTGTATTTCCAGCACTGGCAAAACCATCAATTTTTCCTTCTTTTAATAAGCGAAAGCCAACAGCGATACTGGAGTTGGGTTTTTTGGCAAATGCTTTGGTAGGATGATCGCCCATTTCAATGACACTTGTTGCATTGACAATGCTAAACAGTGTTTTGTCAATGCCTTCATTCTTAAGCGTAGTCAGTATAATATGCTCATCGCCAATAAGAACTAAATCTACATTGCTGTTTAGCTCTTTTTGAGCTAATATCGCTCCATCTATGGTTGCTTTTGGAGCGAAATCGCCCCCCATAATATCAATACCTATGCGGATTTTTGTCATAAAAACAAAAGTAGATTCAAGTCCTACTAACAGGCCTTAAATCTACAAATAAAAATGTTTCGTAAAAAGGTGTGAAATCAACAAGTGATTCATCACTTTTCCATAACGACTTTTCCTTTATAGTAAAGGATGCCATCTACCCAATGAGCTCTGTGTGTTTGATGAGCTTCACCTGTAGTGGGACAAGTAGTTATCTGTTGCGTTGAAGCCTTGTAGTGCGTTCTTCTTTTGTCTCTTCTCGTTTTCGAGATTTTGCGTTGTGGATGTGCCCTATTCCGGGTTTTATTTATTCAATTTTTGAAGTGCTGACCAACGTGGGTCTGTTACTTCGGGCTCTTGAAAGGCCAGTTCTTCTAATTTTTCTAATACCTCCTGATTGCAATCTGCTTCAATAGCATGTGTTCTTTTGCTTGGAAGCGATAAGTGGATGAATTCATATAAAGAATGTCCGATTTCTAATGTGTGTTCATTAGTAGACAAAACGATGATTTCATCTGTATCTTGTGCTTCTTCAACATCTGAAAATTTTACAATCTGCTTAAAGCTGCTCGTTATATATTGTTGATATTCATCTGTACAAGTGTCGCAAGAAAGCGTTACCGTACCATTAATCTCAAACACAAACTCTAACAGGGTGTTTTTTTTATGAAGCAAAACCTTTGCTTTTAAATTCCCTGAATTTAACTCACTATAATCAAACAGTTTAAAGAACGTATCCTTAATTTCAAAATCGAACTGATGGCTCCCCAGTTTTAGTCCTGAAAAGGGGATTTGATAATTTTTTAACTTTTCCATCTATCGATTCTTCGAAAAAGGGCTGCAAATGTAATAAATTTAACGCAAAATTCCTGAATAAAAGACATTGTTTTTATTTGGTTTATTGACGACCGGAAGATTTAAGCCTTTTACGCTCGCTTATGGGTAAAGGATTTTTAGTAATTTTCTTAAACTCTTCACGTTTTTTAAAAATATCGCAGGCAGTAAAAACAGCTTCTCTAAATGATTGCTCATGAGCGATGTTTTGTCCAGCAATTTCGTAAGCCGTTCCATGATCGGGAGAAGTTCTTACAAAGGAGAGTCCAGCAGTAAAATTAACCCCTTTCCCAAAAGCCAATGTTTTAAAAGGAATTAACCCCTGATCGTGGTACATGGCTAAAATTCCATCAAAAGAGCTGAGCTTTTCTGAGCCAAAAAAGCTGTCAGCAGGATAGGGTCCGTAAGCGAGTATATTTTCTTTTTTTACATCTTCTAATGCTGGGGAGATAATGGCATCTTCTTCTTTGCCTAAAACTCCTTTATCTCCGGCATGCGGATTGAGTCCTAAAACAGCAATTTTTGGCTTTCTAACGCCAAAATCTTGAATCAGAGAGGCGTTCAGTAAACGCAGTTTTTCTACTACAGCAACTTGATTAATATTCGAGCTTACTTTTTCCAACGGAAGGTGACCAGTTACAACTCCAATGCGCATCTTTTCTGAAAGCATTAACATTAAGGCTTCCCCTTTGTCTTGTGAGGCTAAGTATTCTGTATGCCCAGGAAACTTAAATTCTTCGGACTGAATATTTTGTTTATTGATAGGAGCGGTAACTAAAACATCTATTTGCTTTTCCAATAAGGCTTTGCTAGCAGCCTGCAAAGATTTAAAAGCAAATTTGCCGCCTTCTGTAGTACTTTTGCCTAAGTCAATTTTGCTTTCTTCTTTCCAACAATTGATAAGGTTTGCTTTTTTAGGATTTATATCCTCAATACTTTTAATGATGTTAAAGCTGAAGTCTTCAATGCCAAGGGCTTTGCGATGGAACGATGCTACTTTGGATGAACCAAAGATGATAGGGGTACACAGTTCTTGCATTCGCTTATCTTTAAACGTTTTAAGAATGACTTCCATTCCAATCCCATTGATGTCACCAATAGAAACACCCACCTTTATTTTTCTATTCATTTTGCTTTCTTTTTTAGGAAATTGAACAACAATCTAACGCCAACTCCTGTGCCCCCTTTTCCTCTGTAATTAAATGGGGCAAGCATAAAGGCTGGTCCAGCGATGTCTAAGTGTGTATATGGATAATCAGTAAAATGCTCTAAAAATTTACCGGCTGTAATGGCTCCAGCCTCAGGGCCTCCCAAATTTTTCATGTCTGCGATATTCGATTTCAGGTCTTCAGCATATTCGTCCCAAAAAGGAAATTCTGCTAATCGCTCTTGAACCTCTTCACCGCTCTTTTTTAGCGCTGTCATGGTATCTTCATCATTGCCCATAGCTACAATTCCTTGTTTGCCAATGGCCCTAGCAGCTGCTCCAGTAAGCGTGGCTAAATCAATCACTAATTCCGGCTTGTATTTTTTGGCATAGCTTAAGGCATCGGCTAAAATGAGCCTTCCTTCAGCATCTGTATTAAGCACTTCTACGCTTGTGCCATCATACATGTTAATTACATCTCCCGGAGCATATGCATTTCCAGAAGGTCTGTTGTCAGTTGCAGGAACTAAACCGATTACATGGATGTTGAGCTTGGCTTTAGCAATAGCGGCCATAGCGCCAACTACTGCAGCCGACCCGCCCATATCACTCTTCATTAAATCCATCGAATTAGGTGTTGGCTTTAAGCTCAACCCTCCTGTATCATAAACAATTCCTTTACCGACTAATACAATAGGGTTTTTGTTACTAGCTTCTTTTGGCTTCCACTCCATTATACTGAAAGTAGGAGGGTCAATACTCCCTTTATTTACCGCTAACAAACCACCCATCTTTAGAGATTCGATCTGTTTTTTATGAAGCACTTCTACTGAAAAACCGTGAGTTTCACCATAGTTTTCTATGTCTTTACTGTATTGTAGTGCACTTAGATATGACAGCGGTTCGTTTACCAAATCTCTGGCAATAAAAGTCCCATCGATGATAGCTTGAAGTTCAGTGGCATCTTCATTTGACATTTTAGCGCAAAGGTTGATGGTTGTCAAACTGTGCTCTTTTTTATCACTGAAATATTTCAAGAATTGATAGTTGCTTAAGGCAAGGCCTTCAGCAAATGCAAAAGCGACAGCTTTGTTATTCATAGCGTTGATCACACTCACTTCATTGATTTTATTTCCAACAACAGATGCATGCAAGCTGTTGGCAGCCTTTCTTGCACTTTCCCTACAATCCGTTAGCATTTGCACATAAACCCATCTATTATATTGGTTTATGTAAACGCTTTTTTGAGCTGTGTCCAAACTTTTTTGGGCAAAATCCATCTCTTCTTTTGATAAAGAAAAGTCTTTCAATTGCTGGCCATTGTCGATTAATATAACAAGGTTATCTGTATCTTGAATACTCGTTTTGTGAGCAATAAAAGTGTTCATATAATTGCGTATTTTTGTACCTCCAAAATTAGGCAATTTATATGAATACAGATGCTTTATTAAAACGTGCTTTGGCTTTTGATTTTTTAAGCGCAGAGGAGGGACAGTTTCTTTTTGAAAATGCTCCGACTGCCGAGTTGATGTATGTAGCCAACGAATTAAGAAAAATTCAAAAACCCGATGGTAAGGTTACCTGGCAAATTGATCGCAATGTTAATACAACCAATGCTTGCATTGCTAATTGCAAGTTTTGTAATTTCTTTCGACCACCAGGTCACAAAGAAGTATATGTAACCGAAATAGAAGAGTACAAAACGAAAATAGAAGAAACCTTACGCTATGGTGGGGATCAACTGCTTTTACAAGGAGGTCATCATCCGGAGTTAGGATTAGCCTTTTACACAAACCTGTTTAGCGAATTAAAAATACTTTACCCTAAGGTGCGTCTGCATGCTTTGGGTCCGCCAGAAGTGGCTCATATTTGTAAACTAGAAGGAAAATCTCACTTGGAAGTGCTAGCTGCTCTAAAAGAAAGTGGCATGGACAGCTTACCGGGTGCAGGTGCAGAGATTTTAAACGATCGTGTAAGAAGGTTAATTTCCAGAGGAAAATGTACCGGACAAGAATGGTTAGATGTAATGCGTGCGGCACATCAACTACACATTACCACTTCCGCTACCATGATGTTTGGGCATATAGAAACTCTCGAAGAGCGCTTTGAACATTTGGTTTGGATTCGTCAGGTTCAATCTGAAAAGCCAGCTGAAGCCGATGGTTTTCTAGCCTTTATCCCTTGGCCATTTATGGATGATGGTACTTTATTGAAACGCCTTAGGGGAATTCAAAACAATGTGTCGGCAGATGAGTATTTACGAATGATAGCCATTAGCCGCATCATGCTACCAAATATCAAAAATATACAAGCCTCTTGGTTAACTGTAGGTAAAGAAACAGCACAGCTATGTCTGCATGGTGGGGCCAATGATTTTGGATCGATCATGATAGAAGAGAATGTTGTTTCTGCGGCAGGCGCTCCACACCGATTTACCTACAAAAGTATACAAGAGTCTATCCAAAAAGCTGGTTTTGAACCTCAGCTAAGAAGTCAGGATTATACTTTTAGAGAGGTGCCAGAAGGCATAGAAGAACAACTCATAGATTACTAATGTTTACAGGTATAATAGAACACATCGGTCAGGTCGTTTCTTTACAGAAGGAAGCAGAAAATTTACACATTAGTATGCGTACGCCCATAACGCAAGAGCTAAAGATCGATCAGTCAGTAGCTCACAATGGGGTTTGCTTAACCGTTGTAAACATCCAAGATGATGTATATACCGTAACTGTTATTCAAGAAAGTTTACAAAAAACTAATTTAGGTCATTTGCAAATTGGTGATAAGGTCAACATCGAACGCTGTATGAAACTGGGCGACCGATTGGATGGGCACATGGTGCAAGGGCACGTAGATCAAACAGCTAGGTGCATAGCGGTTGAAGATGCAGAGGGCTCATATGTCTTCACTTTTCAGTATCAAAAAAAGGAAAACATCACTGTAGAAAAAGGTTCTATTTGCGTAAATGGCGTTAGTCTTACGGTGGTTAATTCTCAAGACGATGCCTTTTCAGTAGCCATCATTCCTTATACTTACCAACATACTAATTTTCATAATTTTAAAGTAGGTTCGATCGTAAATTTAGAGTTTGATATTATTGGTAAATACATCGCTAAAATGAATCAACAAGGATGAAAAGAGTATTTCGATTAGTTGCTTTTTTAGAAGGCATGTCATACCTGCTTTTACTATTTGTTGCCGTACCAATTAAATACCAAATGGGAGACCCTACCTATGTACAAATGTTAGGGATGCCTCATGGTTTGTTTTTTATGGCTTATTTATTAATGGCGGTTTACTTAAAGCCTCAATATAATTGGAACACATTGTCTTTTATAATTGTGTTGGCAGCTTCAGTGATTCCTTTCGGTACATTTTATGTAGATTGGAAACTTCTCAGATAATCACCATTCAAAAAAACGATGACTTTTTAACGCTTTAAAAGCATTAATTTTGACTTCCTCAGTACACAAAATGTAGTATTTTCGCTTTAGATGAAAAAGACAAGAAATTTTTGCATTATCGCACACATCGATCACGGTAAAAGCACCTTGGCCGATCGGCTGTTAGAATATACTGGCTCCGTTACAGAACGAGAAGCACAAGATCAGTTGTTGGATGACATGGATTTAGAGCGTGAAAGAGGCATTACCATTAAAAGTCACGCCATACAAATGGAGTATGAGTTGGATGGTGAAGATTATGTGCTTAACTTAATTGACACCCCAGGTCACGTCGATTTTTCCTACGAGGTTTCTCGTTCTATTGCAGCTTGCGAAGGAGCATTATTGATTGTGGATGCCGCTCAAGGCATTCAGGCTCAAACCATTTCCAATCTGTACCTTGCTTTAGAAAATGACCTAGAAATTATTCCGGTGCTCAACAAGATTGACTTGCCATCGGCAGAGCCGGAGGTTGTAAAAGATCAAATCATTGATTTAATAGGATGTGATGACCAAGACATTATACCAGCTTCTGCCAAAACAGGAATGGGAGTACACGATATTTTACGAGCCATTGTAGAACGCGTACCTGCTCCTAAAGGAGAACCCAGCGCTCCATTACAAGCCATGATTTTTGATTCTGTTTTCAACCCTTTTAGAGGGATAGAAGCCTATTTCAAGATTATTAATGGTACCATCCATAAAGGAGATGAGGTGCAGTTTATGGCTACCGGTAAAAAATATTTTGCCGATGAAATTGGTGCACTAAAGCTTAAGCAACAACCCAAAAAGACACTATCAACCGGAGAGGTAGGATACATTATTTCTGGAATTAAAGATGCGAGAGAAGTAAAAGTAGGAGATACCATTACCCTTACAGCGCAGCCTGCCGATGAGCCCATACAAGGATTTGAAGACGTCAAGCCCATGGTCTTTGCCGGGATCTATCCGGTAGATACGGAGGATTATGAAGAGTTAAGAAACTCTATGGAGAAGCTACAACTCAACGACGCATCTTTGACTTTTGAGCCAGAATCTTCTGCCGCATTGGGCTTTGGTTTTCGCTGTGGTTTTTTAGGCATGTTGCACATGGAAATTATTCAAGAACGGTTAGAACGTGAGTTCGGAATGACGGTAATTACTACCGTTCCTAACGTTTCTTATTATGCCTACACCAAGGCAGGCGAAGAGTTGATCATTAATAACCCCTCTGATTTACCAGAACCCTCCACACTGGATTATGTCAAGGAACCCTACATTCGTGCTCAAATCATTACTAAGTCTGATTTTGTAGGAGCCGTAATGAGTTTGTGTATAGAAAAAAGAGGTGAATTAAAAAATCAAGTTTACCTTACTACCGATAGAGTAGAACTCACTTTTGAAATGCCATTAGGAGAAATTGTATTTGATTTTTACGACAAGCTAAAAACCATTTCTAGGGGTTATGCCTCCTTTGATTATTTTCCTCTAGAATTCCGTCAGTCTAATCTTTCTAAACTAGATATATTACTTAATGGCGATCAAGTAGATGCACTCTCGGCACTCATACATCGAGACAACGCTTATACCTTAGGAAAAAAAATTTGTTTGAAGTTAAAAGAACTGATCCCACGACAGCAATTTGACATTGCCATCCAATCGGCTATTGGTGCAAAAATCATCTCTAGAGAAACCGTAAAAGCATTACGGAAAGATGTAACAGCAAAATGTTACGGAGGAGATATTACCCGAAAAAGAAAATTATTAGAAAAACAAAAGAAGGGGAAGAAGCGCATGCGACAAGTAGGAAATGTGGAAGTGCCTCAATCGGCCTTTTTAGCGGTTTTAAAATTAGACTAAAACCTTATATTTGGTTGCATAATACAGCATTGCTGATAAATAAATCAAAGATGGGAAGAGCATTTGAATTTAGAAAAGCCCGTAAGATGAAACGTTGGTCAAAGATGGCCAAAACCTTTACTCGTATCGGAAAAGACATTTCCATGGCGGTAAAAGACGGAGGGTCAAATCCTGAAACCAATTCTCGTTTAAGACAGGTTATCCAAAATGCCAAGGCGGCCAATATGCCTAAGGATAATGTGGAGCGCGCCATTAAAAAAGCAAGTGGTGCTGATGCCGCTAATTACGTTGAAATGTCCCTAGAAGGATACGCTGCCAACGGAGTTGCTGTTTTCGTTGAGTGTACAACCGATAATAATAACCGAACGGTAGCCAATGTACGCTCCTACTTTAACAAGTACGACGGAAATTTAGGAACCAATGGTTCTTTAGAATTCATTTTTGACAGAAAAGGGGTTTTTACGGTTGACCCATCTCAGATAAAAATGGACTTAGAAGAACTAGAGATGGAATTAATTGATGGGGGATTAGAAGCGCTAGAGCAAGACGAGGAAGCCATTACTATCTATACTGACTTTGCCGATTTTAGCAACATGACCATACTTTTGGAGAAGATGGGTGTTGAGGTAAAAAATGCTGAATTACAACGAATACCGAATAATTTCAAAGCCATTACTAGTGAGCAAGCACCCTTAGTTTTAAAGTTATTGGACAAGCTAGAAGAAGATGATGACGTACAAAATGTATTCCATAATATGGAAATGAACGACGAGATTATGGCTTTAATGGAAGGAGAGTAAAATGAAAGAAAAATTAGATTTATTAGCTTCAAAAAAATCCCAAGCCCAAGTCGGTGGAGGCCAAAAACGCATTGAATCCCAACATGCCAAAGGAAAGCTAACCGCTCGCGAACGGATTCACTTTTTAATGGACGAGGGTTCTTTTGAGGAAATCGGTATGTTAGTCACGCACCGTTCAAGCAATTTTGGTTTAGACAAGCAAACTTTTTTAGGCGATGGAGTCATTACAGGATATGGAACCATTGAAGGGCGTTTAGTATATGTTTTTGCACAAGACTTTACGGTTATGGGAGGTTCTTTGGCAGAGGCACATGCAGAGAAAATTTGCAAGATTATGGATCTTGCCATGAAAAACGGAGCTCCTGTTATTGGTTTAAATGATAGTGGTGGAGCCCGTATTCAAGAGGGAGTTGTTTCTCTTGGTGGTTATGCTGACATTTTCTACAAAAACACCAAAGCAAGTGGGGTTGTCCCACAGCTTTCGGCTATCATGGGCCCCTGCGCTGGAGGAGCTGTTTACTCTCCAGCCCTTACTGATTTTATCATGATGGTAGAGCGCACCTCCTATATGTTTGTTACAGGTCCAAATGTGGTTAAAACTGTTACGCACGAAGAGGTCACTGCCGAAGAATTAGGAGGTGCTTCCACTCATTCCACCAAGTCAGGAGTGGCGCATTTCACCTATGCCAACGAAATAGAGCTTATCAACAACCTAAAAAGACTATTGAGCTATATGCCTCAGAATTGCGAAGAGGATGCGCCTGCTTTAGCCTATGAAGGAGGTGATGAAACCAGAGCGGCTTTGGATCAGATTATTCCAGAGAACCCCAACCAACCCTATGATATTCGTGAGGTCATTGAAGGGACAATAGATGAGGGCTCTTTCCACGAAGTACACAAAGATTATGCTGAAAACATTGTATGTGGATTTGCACGCCTTGGTGGTCGCTCTATTGGGATTGTAGCTAATCAACCTGCTTTTTTAGCAGGAGTATTAGATAGCAACTCTTCTAATAAAGCAGCACGCTTTGTACGCTTTTGTGATTGTTTTAACATCCCTTTATTGGTATTTGAGGACGTGCCTGGTTTCTTACCTGGAACGGATCAGGAGTGGAACGGTATCATTAACAATGGCGCAAAACTACTGTATGCTTTTTCGGAAGCCACTGTGCCACGCATTACCGTAATTACGCGAAAAGCATATGGTGGTGCTTATGATGTAATGAACTCAAAACACATTGGAGCGGACATGAACTATGCTTGGCCCTCTGCAGAGATAGCAGTGATGGGCGCCAAAGGAGCTGCCGAAATTATTTTTAGAAAAGAAATCAAGGAAGCCGAAGATGCGGACGCAAAATGGAAAGAAAAAGAAGCCGAATATGCCGATCTTTTTGCTAACCCATACAATGCCGCAGCGCGTGGTTATGTAGATGAGGTAATAGTACCCTCACAAACAAGAGAAAAGTTAATAAAGGCATTTAAGATGCTTGAAAATAAGGTAGATCAGCTGCCCAAAAAGAAACATGGAAACATCCCTTTATAGATGAATGTATTAGTAGTAGGATCGGGTGGTAGAGAACATACCCTCAGTTGGAAAATTGCACAGAGTAGTATGTGCGAAAAATTATTCATTGCTCCGGGTAATGCGGGGACAGCCGCTTTGGGTCAAAATATAGACATCGCAGTAGACGATTTTGAGGCTCTAAAAACCTTGGTTTTAGAAAACGATATCAGCATGCTTGTGGTGGGGCCGGAAGATCCATTAGTAAAAGGGATTTACGATTTTTTTAAGGCCGACGACTCTTTAAAAGAGGTAACCGTTATTGGACCATCTAAAAGAGGAGCACTATTAGAAGGAAGTAAAGAATTTTCAAAAAAATTCATGCAAAAGCACGACGTTCCTACAGCGGCTTACCAAAGTTTTACTAAAGATACTCTTGATCAAGGATGTGCTTTTTTAGAAACACTCAATCCGCCCTATGTATTAAAGGCCGACGGCCTTGCAGCAGGAAAAGGCGTTTTGATCATTGACGATTTACAAGAAGCAAAAAGCGAGCTAAAAAGCATGTTAGCAGACGCTAAATTTGGAGCAGCTAGCGCCAAAGTGGTAATCGAAGAGTTTTTAGATGGCATTGAGTTATCCGTTTTTGTTTTGACCGATGGAAAAAACTACAAAGTATTGCCAGCAGCGAAAGACTATAAGCGCATTGGCGAAGGCGATACAGGCCTAAATACAGGGGGTATGGGAGCCATTTCTCCTGTTCCTTTTGCCGATAAGTTCTTCATGGAAAAAGTTGAAGATCAAATTATTAAGCCAACCATTAAAGGGCTTCAAGAGGAAGAGATAGCATACCAAGGGTTTATTTTTATTGGATTGATGAATGTAAAAGGAGACCCTTATGTGATTGAGTACAATGTACGCATGGGCGATCCAGAAACGGAAGTAGTAATACCCCGCATAAAATCCGATTTACTAAATCTTTTTAAAGGCATTGGCGATGGCACCTTTAGCGAAAAAGATTTTTATGTAGACGAGGATACCGCCGTTACCGTGATGTTAGTTTCTGGAGGGTATCCAGAATCGTATGAAAAAGGAAAAGTAATGACGGGATGGGAAGATTGCCAAGGATCTCTTTTGTTCCATGCCGGAACCAAACAAGACGGAGAGCGAGTGTTGAGTAACGGAGGGCGTGTATTAGCGGTTACCTCTATGGGAAGGGACATGGAAACAGCATTGGCCAAATCCTTCGAAAATGCAGAGAAAATTAAATTTGATAAGAAATACTACCGAAAAGACATCGGCTTTGATCTGAAAACAGAAACGGCTTAAGCTTCTCCTTTACGACTGTATTGAACCAGCTTAACCGTCCAGTAAATAAAAAGAACAGAAATAATAAGGATGGAGATGTAGTTAGGGATGTTGCCAATGGATGGGACAATGGTCCATAATTGTTCGAAAAGGTCACCTAATCCGTAAAAAAAATCGCGCATCATCGGTTTGTCGTTTTTAATTCAAAGCAAAAGTAGAAATATTCTGAAATAAATGTTAGTAAAACTGCTGAAAACCACACGCCCGGGGGCACTTTTTTGTTTCTTTTCCATGGCGGTAGTGTTTTTGGTATTTCAGCTTTTGTACTTAGCTCCTTATCCTTTTACACAAACGGGCTATCCTTTGTTTGATTTCCTGCAAAGTCTTCTTTTTTATAATAAATGGGCAGCTGCAATCTTTACGTTTGCCTTGTCTTTACTAATGGCCATGGGTTTTAATAATTTGATTTCTCAAAAAGGAATTTTAAAATTTAACACCATCCTTCCCGCAGCCCTACTCTTAATTTTTAGCTCTATTTTCTCTTTTTCACCTGCTTGGCTAGCCCTTTTTATCATGCTTTTTTTCTTCAACAAACTACTGTCTATGTATCAAAAAGAGCGACCCTACGCCCTCTTATACGATGCGGGGCTATTGTTGGGTGTTGCGGTGCTGGTATATCCTCCAACGCTTTTTTTCTTTCCATTAATTTATGTAGCTAACCTAAGTTATAGCGCTTCCGCTTGGCGCAATTATGTCATCCCAATCATTGGGTTTATTACTCCAATAGTAATGATTGCAGCCTATTTTTATGTCATCGATGCATTGCCTTACTATTTAGATCATTACCCCAAACAATTCCAATGGCATTTACCCAATTGGGAGCTAGCAGAGCCTCTATTGATTTTTATGTTTTTTTTGGGCGTCCTTTTTCTTAGTGCAGTCAAAGAATTGGCACAATGGATAAGTCTAAAAAGTTTGCGCTCTAGAAAAGCCTTTGTTCTGCTATTAGCCTATCTACCCTTAGGGTGCATTGGGTTTTTTATAATGGCAGCTCATCACCAAGCCCTTGTTTTGGCCTTTCCCATAGCCGCTTTGGTAGGAAATTACCTCTTGTTTGCTCGTAAATGGTGGTGGTACGAAACACTAGCGCTGCTTTTTCTAATATCTACGCTGTATTTCCACATTTCAAAAATATAGAGAACACAAATAATCCGTAAGTTTGTGGCTTTAATATTTATTCAAATAAAATGAAGTTTGGAGTAGTTGTTTTCCCGGGTTCTAATTGCGATAATGACATGGTTTATGTCTTGGAAACCATCATGGGACAAGAGGTAGTAAAACTTTGGCATAAAGACACCGATTTACAAGCGTGTGAGTTTATTGTTCTGCCAGGAGGATTCTCTTATGGAGATTATTTACGATCAGGAGCCATTGCCCGCTTTTCGCCCATTATGGAGCAAGTAATTGAATTTGCGAATAATGGGGGTTATGTGATGGGTATCTGTAACGGATTTCAAATTTTGTGCGAATCGGGCTTGCTTCCAGGCGCTTTGTTGCATAATAACAGCCATCAGTTTATTTGTAAAAATGTCAATCTTAGCGCTCAAACTACCACTACACTATTGACCCAAAAAATGGAGCCTGGACAAACTATTTCAATTCCCATCGCTCACGGAGAGGGTCGTTTCCATGCCGATGCAGAAACCCTAAAAAGCTTGAACGATAACGATCAGGTGTTGTTCCGTTATTGCGACGCAGGCGGTAACATTACTGATGAAGCCAATCCTAATGGCGCCATTGAAAACATTGCTGGAGTTTGCAATGCTACACGAAATGTGTTTGGTATGATGCCTCACCCAGAGCGCGCTGCCGATGAGGAGCTTAGCAATACCGATGGTCGCATCCTTTTCGAAAGTATTTTGGCCAGTTTAGAAGTGGCTTAACCCTTATCAAAAATTTGACGAAACTGATTAAAGACCCGTTCGATTAATCGAAGGTCTTCGGTGATTATTTCAGCAGTACCTTTCATTTCTGCTTGACTTTAGTAAAATTTATTCCTTAAAAAAATTGTTCAAAAAAACTCAGCGGAAAGTGTGGGTTTACATTTATCAGCCCAAAAGGGGTGCATCACTAATAGACTTTTAGCTATTTATAAAAATTCATCTCGTCGATGTATTGCCACACTTTGGGTGGTAAAAAGTAGCTGATGTCTTTCTTTTTAGCAATGCTTTTTCGGATAAAGCTGGCTGAAATATCCATGAGCGGGGCTTGGGTTAGTTGCACTTGTGGGTGCTGGGCCAAGGGTCCGCTGCTAGCAGCATTGGGCCTAGGGTACACATACAGGCGATGTTCTTGTAACAGCTGCTCATGGTTTTTCCACTTATGAAAAGTATTGAGGTTATCGCTGCCCATAATTAAGGAAAAATCGTGTTGGGGATGTTTTTCTTTCAACCTAGCTAGGCTATCTGCAGTATAAGAGGGTTGAGGCATACTAAGCTCTAAATCGCAGGCTTTAAAGTCTGGGTGGTCTTCAGTAGCAATGCGTACCAGCATTAAACGATGGTGCTGGTCCAGTAAGCTCTTTTTATCTTTAAACGGATTTTGTGGCGATACCACAAACCAAACTTGCTCTAAATCGGTATAGGCCGTCATGTATTGAGCAATGGCCATGTGGCCAGTGTGTAGGGGGTTAAAAGAACCAAAGAAAAGACCAACTTTCATGCGCTAGGAGGTTAAAAAATCTTGAACGACCTGAAGGGCTTCCTCGGCAGCCTTTTCTAAATCGTCGTTAACGATAATTACATCAAAAGCATTTTTTTGCGCTAGTTCTTCTGCTGCTTTCTCCAATCGTTTTCGTAGGCTTTCAGCGGTTTCGGTGCCCCTGCTTTCCAAACGACTTTTCAAATCATCCATGGATGGAGGCGCTACGAAGATGGAGAGCGCTTGCGTTCCAAAATGGTTTTTAATGTTAGTGCCGCCCACTACATCTACATCAAAAATAACGTGTTTTCCATTTGCCCAAATGCGTTCTATTTCTGAGTTTAAGGTGCCATAAAACATATTTTCATAGACTTCTTCCCACTCTAAAAAAGCATCTACAGCTATTTTTTCTTTGAAGTCAGCAGGGCTTAAAAAATGGTAATCTTTCCCGTCTTGTTCATTTGCTCTAGGTGCTCGACTACAAGCTGAAATGGAAAATTCTAAGGGCAATCCTTTTTCTAGTAAATAGCGCACCAAAGTTGTTTTTCCAGCACCAGAAGGGGCAGAAAATATGACTACTTTTTTAGAGGACATTCAATAGTTGTTCTTTGATTTTTTCTAACTCATCTTTCATCTGCACCACTACTTTTTGCATTCCTGCTTCTGAGGATTTAGAACCGATGGTATTGATTTCTCTTCCAATCTCTTGACAGATAAATCCTAGTTTTTTTCCATTGGGTGAGCCCACAGTCATGCACTCTAGAAAGTAATTAAGGTGGGCAGAAAGGCGTACCTGCTCTTCGGTAATGTCTTGTTTTTCGAGGTAGTAAATGAGTTCTTGCTCAAAGCGATTTTGATCGACGTTTTTATCAGCGATCTCTTTGAGTTTTTCGTGTAAGCTGCTTTTAATTTTTTCGATGCGTTGCTGCGCTAAAGGGGCTAGTTCTTCCAAAAACTGTGCAAGTAGGTCAATGCGGTTCCTCATATCTTCGGCCAGCTTTATCCCTTCATCTGTACGAAACTGTATCAATTGCTGAATGGCTGTATGTACAGCTTCTTCAAGCTGTTTCCATTCTTGTTCATCGGCTTTTTCTTCTCCTTTCATAAATACCTCTGGCAATCGTACGATAGTGGGCATAATATCTCGGTAAAAGTCAGCTTCTTGCTTCTTTGATTGGCCTAACTCTTGCCTGAAAGCCTCCATCTGTTGGTGATAGCCTTTGGCTACTTCTTGGTTAAGGTGAAAGCGGTTTGTATTGCTTAGCTCTTCGCGCCAAATGGATAGTTCTATCTTGCCACGCACTAACTTTTCTGCTAGTAGTTTGCGCAAGCCTATCTCTTTCTCTCGGTACATGGAAGACATCTTCACGTTAGCATCGATTTGCTTGGAGTTAAGCGATCTTACCTCAATGGTAAAATGAGCATTGTTTAGGCTGAGTTCGGCCTTCCCGTAGCCCGTCATAGATAACATCATGAATCTCAAAATTTTGGCAAAGGTAGCAAAATGCTAGTTCTGCTTAGGGCTTACGCTTACCAAATACACTCCTCCAAAGATGATTAAGGCTGCCATTATTTTTATTGGGGATAATGAATCGCTGCCTGCTAAGATAGCCACCATGCTTGCCAGCACGGGTTGTAAGTAGATATAGGTGCTTACCGTTGATGGATTGAGTGTTTTCAGGCCATAAATGTTTAAGAGGTAAGCCATAAAGGTTGTGCCCATCACAACAAAGGCTACCTTGTACAAAACATCGCTAGGCATTTGACTCCATTGTATGGACTGAAAATCGGTCCAGCCAAATGGGATAACAAAGAGGAAGCCAAACAGAAAGACCCAGGAAATAACAGTGATGGGCTTGTATTTTTCCATCAAAGGCTTCACCATCACAAGGTAAACCCCATATGAAGCGGCATTGATAAGTACCATGATGTTGCCCCAAAAATGATTCGGATTTAGCTCTACAGCTCCGCCATAAGTGATGAGCGAAATAGCCCCCGTTGCGCCTAAGGCAATTCCTAGCATTTTGCGTTTAGTAATGCGCTCTGCTGCCAGAAGGGCACCCATGATCAATACTAAAATAGGATTGGTTACCATGATAACGGCAGCATTGATAGGAGTGGTGAGGTTCAGCCCTTCAAAAAAAAGCATCTGATTAATGGCTACCCCAAATAAACCACATAGCATGAGCTTGAACATGTCGTTTCGAGCAATTTTTTCATAAAAAAATAAACGATAACACAGCCAAAACAAAAGAAGTGCTCCGCTAGCGCGAAGAAAAATAAAACCCAAAGGTTCTATGAAATCAGGCATTACATCTTTTGCTACGGTATAGTTGATGCCATAGATGAGGTTGGCCGCAAAGAGCGCTATATGTGCGAGTAGCCGCTTATTCATTAAGAGCTGCTTGTACTGCCTCTATGGTCTTTTTAGTATTGCCAATAAATATCGATCTGTCAATTAAAAAAACCGGTCTTTTCAAAAAAGTATCTTCTTCTAAAATGAGCTGTCTGTAGTCTGCCTCACTAAGCGTTTTTTCTTTTAGCTTCATGCTTTTGTACTTAATGGCTCTTCGGCTAAAGAGCGCTTCATAAGAGCCCGCTAGAGTAGCCATTTCGTCAAGTTGCTGCTCAGTTATTTTTTCAGAACGAATTTCTTGCGCTTCTCCACTCCAATTCAGTTCCTCCAATATGCCTTTGCAAGTAGAACATTTTCCTAAGTGATATACTTTTTTCATCCATTGTAGTTTGCTTCAAAAGTAAGAACAAATCCCTACATTTGTGAAGCAAAATTTTTGACAGGATGAATAAAGCAAATATGAAATTCAATACCAAGGTAATTCATGCCGGTTTAGAGCCAGATCCGGCTACTGGTGCCATCATGACACCCATTTATCAAACCTCTACCTATGTACAAGCATCGCCCGGCGATCACAAGGGGTTTGAGTACTCCAGAACAGGAAATCCTACCCGCGCGGCATTAGAGGCCAATTTAGCTGCTTTAGAAAATGCTAAATACGGCTTGTGTTTTGCTAGTGGACTGGCAGCCATCGATGCTGTGATAAAGTTGCTGAGCCCTGGTGATGAAGTAGTTTCTACCAACGATTTGTATGGAGGAACGTACCGCATCTTTACCAAGGTGTTTGAAAATTATGGAATCAAGTTCAATTTTATAGGCATGGAAAATGCTCATAACATAGAAGAACACATTACCGAAAAAACCAAGCTAATTTGGGTAGAAACACCCACCAATCCCATGCTGAACATTATTGACATTGAAGCGGCGGCAAAAGTGGCTAAAAAACACGGCCTTCTTTTGGGAGTAGACAATACTTTTGCTTCTCCTTATTTGCAAAACCCAATGGATTTAGGAGCCGATATAGTCATGCATTCGGTTACCAAATATTTAGGAGGCCATTCAGACGTGGTTATGGGGGCTTTAATGCTCAACGATGATGCTTTGGCAGAACGTTTGTACTTTTTACAAAACTCTTGTGGTGCTGTGCCAGGCCCCATGGATAGTTTTTTAGTATTGAGAGGAATTAAGACCTTGCATTTGCGTATGCAGCGTCATTGCGAAAATGGAAGAGAAATAGCTTACTTCCTAAGCGATCATCCCAAAGTAGATAAGGTGTATTGGCCAGGCTTTGAAACACACCCCAATCATGCTGTGGCCAAGAGTCAAATGAAAGATTTTGGTGGCATGATGTCTTTCTCTTTAAAAGGAAATAAAATAGAAGATGCTTTTCAAGTGGTTTCTTCAATGAGCGTTTTTACACTAGCCGAATCCTTGGGTGGGGTAGAGTCTTTATCGGGCCACCCTGCTAGCATGACCCATGCGGCCATCCCCAAAGAAGAAAGAGAAAAAACAGGAGTAGTCGATTCTTTGATACGTTTGAGCGTTGGCGTAGAAGATATTGACGATTTGAAAGCCGATTTATCCAATGCATTAGATCAATTATAAATGAGGCGTTTTTACATAACAGGCAGCAGTAGTGGTTTAGGGAAAGCCTTAACAGAATTACTTTTGGAAGATGAAAATAATCAGCTTGTAGGGGTATCGCGTAGCAATACCATTCAGCATGAACGGTTCACTCATGTTTCCATGGATTTAAAAGAGGCAGTTTCTGAAAATATCTTTCAAAAGGTGCCTGAAAATTGTAAAAAAGTTGTTCTTATTAATAATGCAGGAGCCCTTGGTCCAGTAACTCAAGTAGGTTCACAATCTTATAAGGAAGTGGCGGAGAATTATTCCGTAAATGTTACGGCCCCCTCTTTTTTATGCAATCAGTTTGTACAGGCTTATCGTGATGAGCCTGTTGAAAAAATCATCATTAATGTGAGTTCAGGAGCCGGAAAACACCCCATTGAAGCATGGAGTACATACTGCGCTTCAAAAGCTGCTTTAGACATGTTTACGCAAGTGTTACAAGCCGAACAACCCACCTTTAAAGTGTTTTCGGTAGCTCCTGGAATTGTTGACACTGCTATGCAAGATGCCATTCGAGATGCTGATGAAAATCATTTTCCCCATTTAGAGCGTTTTCAAGACTACAAAGTAAAGGGAGAATTGGTGCCTGCTAGAGAAGTTGCTCTTAAATACTTGAAAATCATTGACGAACCCCAAAAATTTGAACAAGTACTTCTTTCTGTTCGTGACTTTTAGGAAAAAATGAGTTTTTAAGCCAAAAGGATTGTAAATAGCTCTAAAGCAACAGTTAAAACATTGTAAATCAACATCCTAACAGTTGTTCAGATTTTTAACAGATTTTTGTTGATAAGGCTGAAGATGTATGAATTTTTAAAACCTTCATAATTTTTTAAAAACCTAATAAACAGGTAGTTGTAAAATAGATGCTTTTGTTTTTGATTAAAATTTTGTTTACCAGCCTATTTTAAGTTATTGAAGTTAATTATTTGATTTGTATAAAATTAGCCTTTATGTTTGATCCTTTATTAACCAAACCAATATCAATATTATGGACAAGGTATTTAAGTATTTCAATGACTTTTTTAAGGGTCTAACAGGCTTATTAATGACGTTATTAGGATTAGCAGTAGCTATTCAAATTTTATTTGGCGGCGCTGTATTTGGCATGGATGTAATTAGCCATGTATCAGCGATTATCACTGCTTTAGGTGAGGGAGGTTTTGTAGGCTTATTAACATTACTTATACTTTATTCATTCTTAACGAAGTAATTTAAGAATGAATTGAAATCATAAAGCCCGCTTTTTATGCGGGCTTTATTGTTTTTCAAGAATTGTTTATGTTTGACTATACCAAACCATTATGAAAAAAAAATTATCACAGTTTAAAGAATTCCTTACAGAGCTCACTTCTTTTGCCGTTATCTTATTATGCTTGGGAGTTACGGTTCAATTATTAATCGGAGAGTCCTTGTTAGGATGGGATGTAGTTGGTAACATAAGCTCATCTATTGGCCGAATGGGTCAAAGCAATTTTATTGGCATTGCAGCTTTATTAGTGCTTTATTCGCTTTACAACAAACGATAAGCCTTAGTGGGCTTCTAACCAATTATGGCCTGTTCCCATATCTACTTCTAAAGGAACGGATAGCTGGATGGCTTTTTCCATCTCTTTTTTGACAATTGTTTTAAGTTGATCTAACTCTTCTTTTCGAGCATCAAAAACCAATTCATCATGTACTTGTAAAAGCATCTTAGATTGCAAACCTCTTGAGTACAAAGCGTTTTGCACATTGATCATGGCCAGCTTAATAATGTCCGCAGCGGAACCTTGGATAGGAGCATTGATGGCATTTCGTTCAGCATACCCTCTTACCACTGCGTTTCTAGAGTTGATGTCTTTCAATAATCTTTTTCTGCCCATCAGTGTTTCTACATAGCCTTTTTCTCGGGCTTGTTCTATACTTAAATCCATATAGGCTTTTACTTTTGGGTATTGCGCAAAATAGTTATCTATGATTTCTTTCGCTTCTGTTCGTTTAATGCCTAAGCGTTGCCCTAAACCAAAGGCTGAAATGCCATAAATAATTCCAAAGTTGACCATTTTAGCATGCGATCGTTGTTCTCTACTTACCTGCTTCAGTTCAAGTTGATATACTTTGGCTGCGGTAGCGGCATGGATGTCTTCCCCATTTTGAAAAGCACTGAGCATTCCTTCATCTTGAGACAGGTGCGCCATTAGACGGAGTTCTATTTGAGAGTAATCAGCTGCAAGTAGGGTGAAACTTTCATTTCTAGGAACAAAGGCTTTGCGGACTTCTCTTCCTTTTTCGCTACGAATAGGGATGTTTTGTAAGTTAGGGTTAACAGAACTCAATCGTCCAGTTGCTGCAACGGCTTGCTGATAGCTTGTATGTATTCTATTCTCTTCTTTAGTGGCTAAATCAGGAAGGGCATCTACGTAGGTTGATTTTAGCTTTTGTAGTTGCCTAAACTCTAAAATATCATCAATGATTTCGTGTTTGCCTTTGAGCTTCAAAAGTGTTTCTTCCGAAGTTGAGTATTGTCCTGTTTTTGTTTTTTTTGGTTTATCAACTAGTTTAAGGTGTTCAAAAAGAATTTGTCCCAACTGCTTGGGAGATGCTAAGTTAAAAGGAGTTCCCGCAATGGATTGGACATTTTCATTTAACTCAAAAATGCGATTCTCTAGCTCTTTGGAAAACTCTTGTAGGGCAGGGATATCAATCTTAATTCCTTCTAGCTCCATACTTGCAAGCACAGGAATTAAAGGAAGCTCAACTTTTTTAAAGAGTACATCTAGGGCTGTATGTTGTATTTTTTTTGCAAAAAGTTGTTTTAGCTGCCAGCTTATATCGGCATCTTCACAAGCGTAAGGGCATACCTTCTCGATAGCTACTTGACGCATACTCAATTGATTTTTGCCTTTTTTTCCAATTAGTGTTTCTATACTTATGGGGCTGTAGTTCAAATAGTTTTGAGCCAATGCATCCATATTATGGCGTTGGTCTGGCTCTAACAGATAGTGAGCTAGCATGGTATCGAAAAATGGTTCCGCTACTTTAATGCCGTATTTTGCCAAAATCTTATAGTCGTATTTAAGATTTTGAGCAATCTTTTCAATTCCTTCTTTCTCAAAGAATGGCCTAAATTCATTTACAACTTTTTGTTCTTCTCCTTCCTTAACATGAACGTAAAAAGCCTTGTTTTTTTCATAACAAAAGGCCAATCCAATTAAATCGGCAGTAAGTGGGTTAAGCCCTGTTGTTTCTGTATCAAAGCATACGGATTCTTGTCGCAGGAGCTTATCAACTAAGCTTTTTCTTTCTTCAGCCGTTGTAATAAGTTGATAGTTTACCTTTTTTTCATCAAGGGTTTGAAAGGATGCAATCGGAGCTTCTTCTTCCGTCATTGAAAACAGATCCATTTGACCCGATGGCTGCTCGCTTTTAGCCTGCCCTTGTTTTCCTTCCTCTTTCTCCGTCTGTTCCTCCTTGCTATTGAGTATCCTTTTAGCGAGAGTCCTAAATTCTAATTCTTCAAATATTGTTTTTACTTTTTCAGCATCAAACTTTTGTGTTTGTAGGTCATCTTCATTTAGTTCAATGGGTGCATCTAACAAGATGGTAGCTAATTTTTTCGATAGAATACCTTGCTCCTTATGGTTTTCTATTTTTTCTTTTAGTTTGCCCTTTAAATGGTCTGTATTGGCAAGCAAATCTTCCATGCTTCCGTATTGAGCTAAGAACTTTTTAGCTGTTTTTTCACCTACTCCCGGAAGGCCAGGGATGTTATCAACGGCATCGCCCATCATGCCTAAGAAATCAATGACTTGCTCTACTCGATTAATCTCAAATTTTTGAAGGACTTCTGGAACCCCCCAAACTTCGGTTCCTTTCCATTTGCTAGCGGGTCGGTATAGAAAAATATTATCTGATACAAGCTGGGCAAAGTCTTTATCTGGTGTCATCATGTAGGTTGTAAAACCTGCCTTTTCAGCTTTTTTAGCCAGGGTCCCAATCACATCATCAGCTTCGTAGCCATCAACAAAAAGTTTAGGAATATTAAACGCATCTAATACCTGGTCAATATAGGGCAGTGCAACAGAAATGCCTTCTGGCATGGCTTCTCTATTCGCTTTATATTCACTGTACTCTATATGGCGAATGGTTGCTTTTGGTGTATCAAAAACAACCGCTATGTGTGATGGGTTTTCTTTTTTCAGTACTTCTACTAGTGTGTTAACAAACCCTAGTACTGCCGATGTTTCGACACCCTTAGAGTTGACGCGTGGGTTTTTACTAAAAGCAAAATATGCCCTGTAAATAATGGCAAATGCATCGATTAAAAAGAGTTTCTTAACGTTCGACATAGCAGGATGATTTCTGTGCAAGATACAAGATTATGCCTATTTTTGTTGGATGCGTTTGTGCTTATTCATGCTTTTTATTCTAGGCTTTTTTTCTTCAAAAGGGCAAACTCAGGCAGATACTCTAGAGGGATGGTGGACACTCCTAGAAGGAAAGCATTATTTTGAAGATAAAATAACTCAACCCATTAAATTTGTAGGTGACGAGTTATGGGGAATGGATGCCTATTATGAAGCGATGGTGCCTCAGCTTGGATTACCTGTACAGGTTATTATTACTGCAATACAAAAAGAGGATTACCTAGAAGTATATACCCTAATGCCTTCGCCAGAAGGCTGTGAAGATTAGTGAATAAATTAAAGAAATGAGATGAAGAATATTTTGGTGTTGTGCTTACTGTTTGTGAGCCTTGTAGTTTTCGGACAAAAGCGAGCCTTTGAGATCTATGATCACAAAGGAGATAAGACAACTTATCAAGCCCTTGTAGATCAAGCCCTTCAAAAGGAGGTAGTTCTTTTTGGAGAGTTTCATGATAATCCTATCCACCATTGGCTACAGCTAGAGCTTGTGATAGATTTACAAAAGCAAAATCAACAGCTAACTCTCGGAGCTGAAATGATGGAAGCCGATAATCAATTAGTTATTGATGAGTACTTAGCTGGCATGATTTCTGAAAAAAAGTTAATTAGCGAAAGCAAAACGTGGGTAAATTTTGAAACCGACTACCTACCGCTACTACAGTTTGCAAAGAAAAATAAACTTCCTTTTATTGCTACAAATGTGCCAAGGCGTTATGCTTCTATGGTCTATAAGCATGGTTTAGATTCGCTCAATAGACTTTCAGATTTAGCTAAATCCTACATGGCGCCACTGCCCATCACTATTGATACAACTTTGAGCACTTATCAAGAAATTTTAGAAATGGGAATGGGACATGGAGGAGATAATTTGCCAAAATCGCAAGCTTTGAAGGATGCTACGATGGCTCATTTTATTTTGGAGAATAGTCGAAATGGCCATCTCTTAGTTCATTTTAATGGAGCTTTTCACTCTAAGCAATATGAAGGGATTTATTGGTATTTAAGGCAAGCCAACAAGCAGCTTAAGATATTGACGATTTCTGTCGTTGAGCAAGATGATATCAATGCATTAGCTGAAGGGCAAATAGGCCAGGCAGATTTTATTATTGCTACTCCAACAAATATGACAAAGACGCATTAAGTTAATCGTTTTGGGTTAGGCTTTTTTAACAAATTCAGATTTTAGTCCCATAGCACCAAAACCATCAATTTTACAGGCAATGTTGTGATCGCTGTCGGTTAAGCGAATGTTCTTCACTTTTGTTCCAGCTTTTATTGGGCTAGGAGCTCCTTTAACAGGCAAATTTTTTAACACGATTACACTATCACCATTTTGTAAGATAGTACCATTAGCATCCAAAACTACAATGCTGTTTTTTAGCTCTTCTTCATCAGGATTCCATTCATGAGCACATTCTGGACAGACATATAAACCTGCTCGCATAAAATATCCGTATGGAGATTCGCAAATAGGACATTCTTTTAACTCCTCAGACATCTGTATTTTAAACTAAGAATAGTTGATGATTGTCAGGATTATCCTTTTGCAGCAACAGAATTTAACTTAATAAGTCCTATCCAATCAAATAAGCGAATGATGGGGTAGATAGGGTCTATCTCGTACCATTTCTCGGCAAAATTAGGTCTGCTTCCAAATGCATGATGATTGTTATGATAACCTTCGCCAAGCATAAACGGATCGAAAGGCATGAGGTTTTTAGACGTATTGTCCACATCATGATTGGTGTAGCCAATTTTATGCGCAAACCAATTCACAATTGTTCCGTGTACAGGGCCCATTAAAATATGTACAGGAATCAATAGAAACATCCACCAGGCAGTAGCAAACTTAATGTAAAACAAAGTGTAAGCAGCTGCCCACAATAATTTTACAACAAAGGAGCCGGCCATTTTATCAAACCATTTCCAATCGGGTAGATTTTTATAAAAAGAAGGTTTTAGTTCTATGGAGTTGTTTTGAACCCCTCTAAATTGATGGTATGTTTTTACCATTAATTTTACTAGGTTACTAGAGTATTTTGGAGAATGTGGGTCTTTTTCTGTGTCTGCATGAGCATGGTGCATACGGTGCATCGCTCCATATACCTTTGGACTCATGTAGGAAGATCCTTGCGCTATAAAAGAATACACAAAGAATACCTTCTCCATGAATTTATTCATGCTAAACATCTGGTGTGCAGAATAGCGATGATGAAAGAAAGATTGTGCAAATAAGGACAAGTACCAATGAGCTATAAAGAATATTAAAATCTCCATTATGTCTAGTTTTTATTTTTTAAAGTTATACAAAAATACATTTTTGATTTGAAACAACTAATTTTATTCGTTATAAATTAAATGCATTAGGGTTTTCCCAACTGCATGGAGTGTTTTTTTATCGATGTTTTTCATATCATCTCCATGCGTGTGCCAATGTTTATTAAACCCACTTGGGGTTGCATTATCGTGCTCAATAATATCAATGGTTGGGATGTTTGCTAGCTTGTTAACGTAGTAATGATCGTCAATAATTTGGGGAGTCAGTTGGTATTGAAAATAGCTGCCAAAACCTAATTGATTTGCAATGCCCCATACTTTTTTTAAGACATTGGCTGCATAATGTTTGGAAACGGCATCGTGTTTAAAAATGGCGTTTGGAGCACCTACCATGTCTAGTAATATGCCGTACCTAGCGTAGTAATCCTCTTTGTGAAGATTTTTCCCCCAGTATTGAGAGCCAATGCACCAGGTGTCTTGTTGGGGTGGGCTTAGAGAATTGTCAGGCTGGCCATAATCTTCAGCATCAAACAAGATGATATCAACACCGATTGAGCTATTTTTTAGTGCTAACTGACGTGCTATTTCTAAAAGAACACCCACTCCGCTACCTCCGTCATTTGCTCCCAAAATTGGCTGATTAGTATCGATTGTATCATGATCGGCTACATGCCGCGTATCCCAATGAGCACACAACATGATGCGGTTGTTTTTTTCAGGGCTAAACTCAGCAATGATATTTCTTAATACATGATTTTTACCATCATAAGTGGTGTAATCGGTATTTTGCTCTTGAACATGTGTAGTGTATTTTTTGAGTTCTCTAACAAGGTAATCTCCACAGTTTTCCCACCCTTTACTACTAATGTATCGAGGGCCAAAATCCACTTGCGTTTGAATGTAATGATAAGCGCTGTCAGTATTAAATACAGGCACTTCAACTAGTGTTTTTTTTGCTTGTTCTTTAGTTGGTGATTCAGTATTGCAAGCAGCAAGAATGCAAAAGACAAGAATAGCGATTGTTCTTTTCATATTAGTTATTTTTCAGCTCCCAAGAAGAGCCTTCTTTTCCATCTTTTACTTGAATGTTTAATTTATTTAGTTCGTCACGAATTAAATCAGCAGAACTCCAATCTTTATTTTCTTTAGCTTTTGATCGCAGCTGTAAAACGATGTCCATTACTTCATTAGTCAAATCATTTGCACTTTCCTTTTGGATTGTTTGTAATCCCAAAATATCGTGTACATAGAGTTGAAACAAATCCTTTAGTTCTGCAATATCGCTTGCATTTATGTGTTCGCTTCCATCTTTTGCAGAGTTAATAATGCGTACTCCATCAAACAAATGCGAAATTAAAATAGGCGTATTGAAATCATCATTCATGGCTTTGTAACACTTCTCTCTTAAAGAAGTCACATCCACTGTAGAACGATCATTAGCTATTAAATGCTCAAGGGTTTCGAAGGCATTCATTAGCTTGGTCATTCCTTTTTCAGCGGCTTGTAAAGCGTCATTCGAAAAATCGACTGTACTCCTATAATGTGCTTGGAGGATGAAAAAACGAATCGTCATGGGAGAATATGCCCTTTCTAACAAATCGTGTTCACCACTAAAAAATTGTGCTAAGTTCACAGCATTACCTAAAGATTTCCCCATCTTCTGTCCGTTAATGGTAATCATATTATTGTGCATCCAGTAATTAGCAGGATCACAACCATTACAAGCATTGGACTGTGCTATTTCAGCTTCGTGATGTGGAAATACTAAATCCATTCCTCCGCCATGAATGTCGAAAGCATTTCCAAGGTACTTGCTACTCATGGCAGAACATTCTAAGTGCCAGCCAGGAAAACCCTCTCCCCATGGGGAAGGCCAACGCATAATGTGCTCTGGAGCAGCTTTTTTCCAAATAGCAAAATCAACGGAACTTTTCTTTTCTTCTTGACTGTCTAACGTACGGGTGTTCTCAAGTGTGTCTTCAAGGTTTCTTCCAGATAATTTACCGTAAGGGTATTGCTTATTATACTTGTTTACGTCTAGATATACAGATCCATTTACTTCATAAGCTAATCCATTATCAAGGATTTTTTTTACCATCTCTATCTGCTCGATAATATGCCCGGTAGCTCTTGGTTCAATGCTTGGAGGAAGACAATTCAAAGACGCTACGGCTTGGTGATAACGTAGGGTATAATATTGTACAACTTCCATGGGTTCCAGCTGCTCTAAACGAGCTTTCTTAGCAATCTTATCTTCCCCCTCATCTGCATCATTTTCTAAGTGACCAGCATCGGTAATATTTCGAACATATCGCACCTTAAAACCTAAGTGTTGTAAATACCTAAAAACAATGTCGAAAGTAATGGCAGGTCTAGCGTGTCCTAAATGAGGGTCGCCATAAACGGTAGGGCCACAAACATACATGCCAACGTGTGACGGATGCAAAGGCTCGAAGGCCTCTTTTTTTCTACTCAGTGTGTTATAGATTTGTAAACTCATAATTTATGCGTTTATCTTGTAATGTTCTTTTAAGTTAGCCATCATATCACTGGTCATTTTAGACAAATCATATTCTGCTTTCCAACCCCAATGATTCAGGGCTTGCCTATCATCAATGCTATGTGGCCAACTATCAGCTATATCCTGTCGATAATCCGGTTTGTAGTCAATGCTGAAATTTGGCAGGTGTTTGTTAATTTCTTTTGCTATTTCTTGGGGGTTAAAACTCACACCTGCTATGTTATAAGAAGATCGAATTTTTACATTATCTGAAGGGGCTTCCATCAGATCGATGGTAGCTCGTATTGCATCTGGCATGTACATCATTGGTAGGCTAGTATCTTCAGTTAAAAAGCAAGTATAGCTCCCTTTTTTTAATGCTTGGTGAAAGATATGGACAGCATAATCGGTAGTGCCTCCACCAGGCTCAGATTTCCAGCTGATTAAGCCAGGGTACCTTAAACTTCGCACATCTACGCCAAACTTTTGGAAGTAATATTCACACCACCTTTCTCCCGCTTGCTTGCTGATGCCGTAAACGGTATTGGGTTCCATAACGGTGTATTGAGGTGTCATTATTTTAGGCGTGCTAGGGCCAAAAACAGCAATGGAGCTTGGCCAATATATTTTTTTTAACACTTTTTCTCTACCTAAATCTAGCACATGAGACAGTGAACGCATATTCAGACTCCAGCCCAATTCAATGTTTTTCTCTGCAGTAGCAGACAGTAGAGCGGCTAAAAGATACACTTGGGTAACCTTGTGTTTTTTGACAATGCGATGCAGGCTTTTTTGATCCATAATATCCAAGGTCTCATAGGGGCCAGTTTGCATCACTTCTTCGGAAGAAGGACGAATGTCACTAGCAATGATTTGACTTCCTCCGTATAGCGCTCGAAGTTTCATTACTAACTCAGTGCCAATTTGGCCTGAAGCCCCTATAACTAAAATGGTATCTTTCATCAATCCACAAAGATAACATTTCAATAGTATTATATGGAGTGTATAATGGGATAGAAAATACATTCATTTTTTTAACTTTGTCTTTCCAAACGAACGCTGATGGATCCCAACGCGAGAAAAAAAAACTTGCTAAACAAACTCAATAAAGAGCAAGCGCTTGAGCGACTGTATGCCGAGAATTTTAAACGCATTACTGCTTCTTTTTATCAGTATGTTATTCTAGAAGACCCTCAACTACTGCGAGATTCTTTGTTTCGTGATTGGAGTGAGTTAAAAGTACTTGGACGTATTTACTTAGCTCATGAAGGAATTAATGCACAGTTCAGTGTTCCTGAACACAATTGGGAACAATTTGTTTCTAGCGTTCATGCTAGAAAACAATTTAAGAACATCCCTTTCAAAATTGCCGTTGAAGATGATGGAAAGTCTTTTTTCAAGCTAGCTATTAAAGTGAGACAACAAATTGTGGCTGACGGCCTCTCCATTGACCAATACGATGTTACCAATGTAGGCAAGCACCTAAATGCCAAAGAATGGAATGAAGCCATGAATGACGGAGCTATTGTGGTGGACATGCGCAATCATTACGAAAGCGAAATAGGTCATTTTGAAGAAGCGATATGTCCACAAGCAGAAACATTTAAAGAAGAGCTACCCGAAGTCAAAGAATTGCTAAAGGGTCAAGAACATAAAAAAGTATTGTTGTATTGTACAGGGGGCATCCGTTGTGAAAAAACATCAGCCTACTTAAAGCACCATGGTTTTCAGGATGTCAATCAGCTCCATGGAGGGATTATCGATTATGCTAGACAATTGCAAGAGAACAAAGAGCTGGATAACAAGTTCAAAGGGAAAAATTTCGTTTTTGATGAGCGATTAGCAGAACGCATATCTACTGAGGTAATCAGTCAATGCCATCAATGTGGTGCCCCCTCTGATATACATGTAAACTGTAAAAACGTGAATTGTAATTTACTATTTATACAATGTAAAAAATGCCAAGAAGCTCATCAAAAGTGTTGTACACCAGCATGTTTAGAAGTTTTACAACTTCCTGAACTAGAACAAAAAAAGTTGCGTTTGCAGCAAGAAAACAAAATGCGTTTTCATAGTCACCAAAAGGTAGATTTGCGGAGCGCATTTAAACCAAAAGACAATTTGTAGATTTGTAAAAAACTGAACTATGCCTTTTTATCATCAATTAGGAAACATACCCCATAAGCGCCACACGGTTTTTAAAAAGCCTGATGGTAATCATTACTATGAGGAATTGTTTGGAACGGTAGGCTTTGACGGTATGTCGTCTTTGCTGTACCATTGCCAACGTCCAACACAAGTGAAGCAAGTATTAGAATCCATCAATGTGAGTCCAGAAATAGCAGTTGATAAAAATATGAAATCCTATGCTTTAAATGGATTTAAAGTACCTGCTAAAGATGATTTTTTAGAAAGCAGAATTCCAGTATTGGTAAACAATGATTGCCACATTGTATTAGCAGCACCTAAAAAATCTTTGCGAGACTATTTTTATAAAAATGCAGATTGCGATGAACTGATTTTTGTGCATAAAGGCGCTGGAACTTTAAGAACCTTATTAGGAAATATTGAATTTGGGTATGGTGATTATCTGATGATTCCAAGAGGGATGATTTATCAAATCGATTTTAATGATGAGAATAACAGGTTGTTTATTGTGGAGTCTAGCTCTCCAATGTACACCCCCAAGCGTTACCGCAATTGGTTTGGTCAGTTATTAGAGCATTCGCCTTTTTGCGAACGCGATTTGAGAAGACCAACGAACTTAGAAACTCACGATGAAAAAGGAGACTTTTTAATCAAAGTGAAGAAGGAAGGAATGCTGCATCAATACATCTATGCATCTCACCCTTTTGATGTAGTAGGTTGGGATGGATACAATTATCCTTACGCATTCTCTATTCATGATTTTGAGCCCATAACAGGAAGAGTACACCAGCCTCCTCCAGTACATCAGACATTTGAAGCAGCTGGTTTTGTAGTTTGTTCTTTTTGTCCAAGATTGTACGATTATCATCCAAAAGCAGTACCTGCTCCTTATAATCACTCCAACATCGATTCGGATGAGGTACTGTATTACGTTGACGGTGATTTTATGAGTAGAAATCACATAGAACAAGGCATGATTACTCTGCATCCAGCAGGAATACCTCACGGTCCACACCCAGGGGCTATGGAGCGCAGTATTGGCCAAACACAAACAGAAGAGCTGGCAGTAATGGTTGATACGTTTAAACCACTAAAAATCACAAAACAAGCATTGGCAATTGATGCCGGAAATTATCATACCTCATGGGTAGAATAAAAATATAAAAGCAATGGGAACAGAAATTAAAAATCTTAAAGACTTACAAAACACGGAGTACGGTTTAAAAAAACTCTTTGAAGAGGCAGAAGACTTTTTGCCTTTGTTAGGTACTGATTATGTAGAGCTGTATGTTGGTAATGCCAAGCAGGCTGCACACTTTTACAAAACCGCTTTTGGCTTTCAGAGTGAGGCGTATGCAGGATTAGAGACTGGCCTTGATGATCGTGTTTCTTATGTGTTAAAGCAAGATAAAATTCGTTTGGTGTTAACCACACCATTAGAAAAAGACGGTTTGTTAAACCAACACCTCAACGAACATGGAGATGCTGTAAAAGTAATTGCTCTTTGGGTAGAGGATGCCACCAAAGCATGGCAAGAAACAACTCAACGTGGAGCCAAATCATACATGGAGCCAAAAGTAGAAGAAGATGAGCACGGAAGAGTTGTTCGTTCAGGAATATATACTTACGGAGAAACGGTTCATATTTTTGTAGAACGTAAGGATTATAAAGGGGTG
>CBFIDX010000009.1:0-48615 GCA_965661505.1 Flavobacteriales bacterium
TGACGTGATTACTCATCCTAAAGGAGTTTACTTCTTAGAGATTACTACTAGTACTGGTGGTATCAACAAGAAGATTGTACTTCAATAAATAAAAATCTCACGTCCAACAAAAAGAAGGCTGCTTTACAGCCTTCTTTTTTTATGCATAGGCAATAGTAGCAATGCTAATTTTTACATTTTCAGATTTAAGTATTTCTTTCACACAAGCTTCTAGGGTTGCCCCTGTTGTAACTATGTCGTCAATTATTAGAATGTGCTTATTCTTTATTTCCTCTTTCTTTTTTTCATTAAGCTCAAAAATAGTATTAACGTTTTCCCATCTTTCATAGCGTCTCTTTTTTGTTTGAGTGCTTGAATAAGAAACCCTAGTAATGGCATTGTCCATTATCGGAATTTTCCATATTTGACTCATTTTTTTAGCAATAATTAAACTTTGATTATACCCTCTTTTGCGTTCCTTTTTTTTGTGAAGTGGTACGGGTATAACAACATCAGGATAAATAAATTCATGGTTATTCTGAAGTGAAATTGCCAATTGTTTGCCCAAAAATTCTCCTAAATAATCTTTTCCTTTATATTTAAATTGATGCAACAATATTTGAAGTACTCCATTTCGCTGAAATCGATACAAAGAATAAGCCTGAAGGAGCGGTATTCTCCCCCAAAACTTTTTATGTACAACGTTATTAGAAAGATCGATGATTTTACTTTTAGGCAAGGAGAACTGACAAGCAATACAAATGCAGTTTTTTCTGCTTTTTAGTAACTCTTGACAGCCTAAGCAAGTATTGGGATATAAAAGTTCTAAGAAACACGTTAGTAGGTTGTAAAGGTTCATAGCGACAAAGAGGTTAATGATTTTTTAAAGTTAAAAAACTAAATTTGCATATCAAAAATTCTAGAATGGATAAAAACGATCAACTATACATGCAGCTTTTGTATCTAATGCACCATACTGCTATGCAGGAGTTAGGAAAAATTGCTAACCCCGTAAGTGGCGAGCTTGCTCGTGATTTAGAAAAAGCAAAACAAGCAATTGATATGCTAGAGATGTTGTCTCAAAAAACCAAAGGAAATCTTTCTGAAGAATTGGATAAAACACAGGAGATGATGTTATCCGAGCTTAGACTAAATTATGTTGATGAAGCAAATAAAGAAGCTTAATGAATTCACAACCATCTAAAACAATTTTTAAGGATCCTAAAACAAAGCGCATTATTACTGCTTTAGGAATAGCCGTTTTGTTACTTCTAATTTCTTTAATCTGGCAAAGTAGGCAATTTGAGAAACAAGTTGCGCTTAAAACACAGTTTATAGAAGAAAAAAATGCCTTACGTGATGACCTTGATGATCTCATAGATGAACACGAGTTCCTAAAGGATGAGCATAGCGAGCTAAACGAGCAGTTATTTGAGAAAGACTCACTCATAAATGCATATGCAGCTGACATAAAAAAATTATTAAGATCTGAAAATCAACTTAATGAAGCCAAGAGAAAAATTACTCGCTTAAAAGAGATTAGTAGAAAATACATTTCAGCCATTGATTCTTTACTTACAATGAATGCTACTTTGGTTATAGAGAATGATAGTGTTAAAAAGGCCAATAGCATCATCTCATCAAGAAACAAAAAACTAGAAAAGACAAACCAGCAACTAGTCGATAGGGTTAGCGTTGCTTCCGTTTTAAAAGCAGAAAATATAGATGTTGAGGGGTTGTATTATAGAGCGAGTGGAAGAGAAGTAGCAAGCTCTAGAGCAAATAAAATTCAGAATTTCAGGATCTGTTTAAGCATTTTAGAAAATAAAGTAGCAGAAGCTGGAGTCAAAGAGTTATTTATTCGAATTATAGCTCCAGATGGCAACGTTTTAAATGTAGCAAATCAAATTCAAGAATTAGAATTACCAGATACCATTTTACAATACTCCTTTGCGCACTCCTTTGAATATGAAAATCAACACGTAACGGATTGTATTTTATGGACAAGGGGAAATGTTTTATCTGCCGGTGACTATCGCTTCGAGCTAATAGTTGATAATGAACTGATAGGAGCAATAAATAGAAGATTTAGATAAATGCCATCGATTATATCCTATAATGTGAACGGAATACGCGCAGCTATGCGCAAGGGTTTGGTAGAATGGCTACAACTAGCTAAGGCTGACATTGTTTGTCTACAAGAAATTAAAGCTAAGCCAGAACAAATAGATGCTTCCGTCTTTGAAGACTTAGGATATACATGCTATTGGTTTTCGGCACAAAAGCCAGGGTATAGTGGCACAGCAATTTTGAGCAAGATTATTCCCGATAATGTTTCCTACGGAATGGGAATAGATGACTATGATAACGAAGGGCGTGTTTTGAGAGTAGATTATGGAGAGGTGTCTGTTATGAGCGTTTACATGCCATCAGGCAGTAGTGGAGACTTAAGGCAAGCCTTTAAAATGCAGTTTCTTTCTGATTTTAAAAATTACCTAAAAGAACTAAAAAATAAACGATCCAAACTCATCATTTCTGGAGATTACAACATCTGCCATAAAGCCATAGACATACACAATCCTACACGCAATAAAAATACATCTGGATTTTTACCTGAAGAGCGTGCTTGGATTTCAGATTTTCTTTCAACTGGTTTTATAGATACATTTCGTCATTTTAACACAGAACCACACAACTATTCCTGGTGGAGTTACAGAGCCAATGCAAGAGTTAAAAATTTAGGTTGGCGTATCGATTACCATATGGTAACTACTAATTTAGAAAAACAATTGAAAAGAGCGGCCATACTACCACAAGCCAAGCAATCAGATCATTGTCCTATTCTAGTAGAGCTTGATTTTTAATCAAACAATCGCTGTTGAAAACCTTTTTCACAAACTAACTACTCACTTACATCCCTTTGTATCTTTGAGAATTAAATAGCCATCTTATGTCTTATCGTATTTTTATCTTTGTTTTCTGTTTAGGCTTAGTAACAGCTTGTGTTTCTCCAAAAATTGTTGAAGAAATGAAAGCCGAGCAAAACGATTTAAAATCATATAACAAATCCTTAAAGCAAGAAAATTTACAGTTAAATACTCAAAATACAGAGCTTGGCGATCAAGTCAATCGATTAAACCAATCTGTATCAGCATTAGTAGCAGACTCATCCAGTCGGTCGAATAAACTAATTCATTTACAAGCTGCACATCAAGAATTAAACTCAGCATATGACCTGTTAATTGATAAAAACAGTCAGTTTATGGCCAATAAAGCCAAGGAAACGAAAAAGCTCTTAGCTGAGTTGCAGAAAACACAAGAAGACTTGCAGATTAAGGAAGATGAGCTCATGGCATTGGAAGGAAGCCTCACAAAAAAACAAAAACAGTTGTTACATACTCAAGAAGAGCTACAAGAAAGGGAGCAAAAAGTGGTTGAGCTAGAAGATGTAATTAATCGTAAAGATTCTTTAGTAAATGCGTTAAAAAATCGTATTTCCTCTGCTTTATTAGGTTTTGAAGGAGATGGCTTAACAATTACGCAGAAAAATGGAAAAGTCTATATTTCATTAGATGAGCAACTGCTTTTTGCATCAGGAAGCTGGAAAGTTGACGAGAGAGGAGTGGAGGCATTATCCAAACTATCAAAAGCCTTAGAAAGTCAGTCTGATATTAACGTATTGATCGAAGGACATACGGACAGCATACCTTTTGGAGGTCGTGGACAGATTAAAGACAATTGGGATTTGAGTGTGGTGAGAGCAACAGCCATTGTCCGTATTTTATCAGAAAGTAGTAATATTTCGCCCAGTCGATTAACCGCTGCGGGTCGCGGTGAGTATAGCCCGCTTACCACAAATGCTGATAAGGAAGGCAGAAGTGCCAACAGAAGAATTGAAATTATTCTATCTCCTAAGTTGGATGATTTGTATGAAATTCTAGATTAAGAAGCAAAGAGAGCTTTAAAAACCTCTTCCATCTTTCCGACGGTAAGCACGGTTATGTTATAGTCTTCGGGATTTATCTTGTTGTATTTTGACACAAAAATACGCTCGAACCCTAATTTTTCGGCTTCTTGTATGCGTTGCTCACATCGATTAACGGGTCTAATTTCTCCCGAAAGTCCAACCTCTGCAGCAAAACAACATTTATCATCTATGGCCATATCAACATTAGAGGATAGCACCGCACAAATGACACCTAAATCTATGGCAGGATCATCAACTTTAATACCACCTGTAATGTTTAGGAACACATCTTTGGCGCCAAGCTTAAAGCCACAACGTTTTTCTAAAACGGCTAGTAACATGGACAATCTACGCAAATCAAAGCCCGTAGCAGAGCGTTGAGGTGTGCCATACACAGCGGAGCTAACAAGGGCTTGTATTTCGATCATTAAGGGACGAACTCCTTCAATAGTTGCACTAATGGCAACTCCACTAAGGGCATCGTCTTTTTGAGAGATCAGAATCTCTGAGGGATTGCTTACCTCTCTTAAGCCATACGATTGCATTTCATAAATACCTAGCTCAGCAGTTGATCCAAATCGATTTTTATTGGATCGTAAAATTCGATAAACATGATTTCGATCGCCTTCAAATTGAAGCACAACATCAACCATGTGTTCTAATATTTTTGGCCCAGCAATGTGCCCATCTTTATTAATGTGTCCGATAAGAATAATGGGCGTTCCAGTTTCTTTGGCATATTTCATCAATTCAGCAGTACAGGCCCTAATTTGAGAGACGCTCCCAGAAGAAGAATCTATCGTGTTGGTCTGTAAGGTTTGTATGGAATCAATCACAACTAAATCAGGGTCAACATTTACTGCTTGCTGAAAAATGTTTTGAGTATTTGTTTCTGTCAGAATTTTACAAGGAGAGTCTTTTAGCCCTAATCGTTCTGCACGCATTCTTATTTGCTTATCGCTTTCTTCTCCTGTTACATACAATACATTGCGCCGCATCCCTAATGATACTTGTAGTAAAAGGGTTGACTTCCCGATGCCAGGGTCTCCAGCTAATAAAACCAATGAGCCGGGAACAATTCCGCCTCCCAAAACCCTATTTAGCTCCTGGTCATTAGTATCAATTCTCAATTCATTTCCTAAAGAGATTTCTTGAATGCTAAGCGGTTTATTAGCTCTTTGGGTAGATGCTGCTTTCCAGGAGTTTTCGGTTTTGTCTTTAGAAACTACTTCTTCCACTAGTGTGTTCCATTCCTCACAGGCTTTGCATTTGCCCATCCATTGTGCGCTTTGCGCTCCACAATTCTGACAGTAAAAGGTAGTCTTAACTTTTGCCATTTTGTATTTTGTTTATGAAGGCAGAGGTTGAGTAGCCTTCAACTATATCAAATGTAACTACATCACCTCCATTGTCTAAAACAACATTGCTTCCAATAATCTCTTCAACCTTGTAGTCAGAACCTTTTACCAATACATCGGGGACAACTTTTTTTATTAGCTCAAAAGGAGTGTCCTCATCAAATAGCACAACAGCACTTACTACCGTCATGTGAGCTAGCATAAGCGCTCTTGCATGTTCATTGTTTATGGGTCTATCGTCTCCTTTTAAGCGCCGAACGGAAGCGTCTGAATTTAGACCAATGATCAGTTTATGGCCTAGTTTAGAAGCTTTTTCAAGATAGTCCAAATGCCCCAAATGTAGAATATCAAAACAACCATTTGTGAAAACAATTTTTCCCTTCGTTTTCCAGTCGCTTAAGTAAGCAAGCAACTGTTCTTGTGAATAAATTTTATCAGCTGGGGTTCGTTGAGGCTTCATTTTTGATGTTCCGTTTAGATAAAAATAGCATTAATAGAGAAACGCTTCCTACAAAAAGTGTCATTAAGGTTTGACAGGTATGTACAACCGTAGCAAATAGCAAAGCAGCATCGTTCGAAATACCTAAAATCATTAACCCAATCTTTACAACGAGGTGGTATGCGCCGATCCCACCTTGTACTGGAGCAACCATTCCTAAACCACCAATAACCATAACAAACAAGCCGTCAAAAGGTTTCAGTACCTGCGTTGCTTCAATGGCAAAAAAGCAAACATAGGTCATTAAGTAGTACATCAGCCAAATGAAAAATGTATGACCCCAAAAAGCCCATTTATTTTGAATGCCTTTAATGCTCTTAAAGCCGTCTGCAACCCCTTTAAGAAATGAGATTATTTTTTGGTATATCGTTAATTTTTGAATGCTGTTTTTAAAGACTTTAAAAAGAATGAACAAACAGCAAATCACACCAATGCTTAGGTAGATCACTTTTGTGAGAGAAATGGTTTCTCCGTTTACAAACAAGCTTTTAAAAAAGGTAGAAAAAGTTTCAAATTCAATTAAAAAAGTGAAACAGATTAAAGAAATCAGTATGATAAAGTCGATGGTTCTTTCCAGTATAATGGTTCCAAAGAGTTTGTCAACAGGGATGTCTTCAGATTGACTAAGAGTGGTACATCGAGTTACTTCTCCAGCTCTAGGGATGGCGATGTTTGTAAAGTAACCTATCGCAACCGAATAAACGCTGTGAAGCTTGCTTGTTTGGTAGCCCATGTTGTTTATTAATATCACCCATCGGATACCTCTACTAACAATAGCTAAAAAACCACAAATTATGGATATCCAAACCCACAGGTAATCAACCGTTTTGAGTTGTTCTACTAAAGTTTTTGGATTTTGATTTTTGAATGCCAAAAACAATAACAAGACAGCGACTCCTAAAAATAGAAGGTATTTAATCCACTTTTTTAAAATCATAACGAATTGTCATCATTTGGAAAAATTAAGGTAGGCCGGAAAGATTTTGCGTTCTCAAAGTCCATTATGCCATACGAAATGATGATGATTAGATCACCTTTTTGCACTTTTCGAGCTGCTGGGCCATTCAGACAGATTTCTTTGGAGCCTCTTTGTCCCTTTATAACGTAGGTTTCAAGCCGTTCTCCATTATTTATGTTGACAATCTGTACTTTTTCTCCTTCAAGGATGTTTGCGGCCTGCATTAAGTCTTCGTCAATGGTAATGCTACCGATATAGTTGAGTTCGGCACCGGTTACGGTTACTCTGTGAATTTTTGATTTTACAACTTCAATTTGCATGCAGTAAAATTACTTAATTTAATAGGATATTATCGATTAAACGAACACTTCCTAAAAATACCGCTATACACAAGATAGCAGACTTCTTTTTCTCATCTTTTGTAACTACTTGTAATGTGCTAGGATTAACTATTTCTACGTAATCAATTGCGAAAGAATCAATTGCGTTCAATTCTTTTTCTACCCAATTTTTTATGTCGTTTAGTGAAGTGTTGGTATATTTTTGTTTTGCTGAGAGTAAAACTCGATAAATCGCTGATGCTAATACGCGTTCTTTATTGTTGAGCAAAGCGTTTCTCGAGCTCATCGCTAAGCCATCTTTTTCTCTCCATGTGGGGCAGCCTACGATATTGACCCCAAAACCCTTTATTTTGTTAAGCTCTCTTATGATGGCTAGCTGCTGAAAATCTTTTCTTCCAAAGTAGGCATTATTGGGACGTACGACTTCAAAAAGTTTACTAACAACCGTACATACCCCATTAAAATGCCCTGGCCTATGCTTGCCTTCCATGCTTTTGTCTAAATCATTTAACTCAAAATGATTAACTGCGAATCCATTGGGATACATTTCTTCATTTGTTGGAACGAAAACAACATCACAAGCCATTTTTTCTAGTTTTTTTAAATCCTGTTTTAACTGCCTAGGATAATGTTGTAAATCATCCTTATCATTAAACTGTGTTGGATTGATGTAAATAGAGCAAATGGTCTTGTCGTTTTCTGAACGTGCTTGTTCTAACAAAGATAAATGTCCTTGATGTAAGGCTCCCATTGTGGGGACAAAGCCAATAGATTGTCCCTCATTTTTACTGTTTGTAATGATTTTATTTAGCGAAGCGATCGTCTCAACTACAATCATGATTCCCTTTTTTTGGCCTGTAAAAGTAGAACTTTCCTTGATTATTAGGTCCTTTTTTTGTATTTTTGCAGGATGAATAAGTTTGAACTCTTCTGTTTGAACTAAAAGCAAAAAGATGGAAAAGAAAAGAGTATTGTTCATTTCTCAGGAAATCATGCCGTATTTACCTGAAAATAAGTTGTCGTTTATTGGAAGAAACCTACCGCAGGGCACGATGGATCAGGGAAAAGATATCCGAATTTTTACACCAAAATATGGATGTATCAATGAACGAAGACATCAACTTCATGAAGTGATCCGTCTCTCGGGTATGAACATGATTTTAGATAACTTAGATTATCCATTGATTATTAAAGTTGCTTCATTGCAGCCTATAAGGATGCAAGTTTATTTCATCGATAATGAAGACTTTTTTCCAAAAAAGACATTCATGAATGAGCTCGATGGCGAAGCCTTTGACTTTCATGATGAACGCGCTATTTTCTTTTGCAGAGGAGTATTGGAAACGGTACGTAAACTAGGCTGGGCGCCAGATATTGTTCATTGCCATGGATGGATGTCTGCCTTGGTGCCTATGTATCTTAAGCGTGCATTTGCCGATGATCCAATTTTTTCTGAAACAAAAGTGGTTTACTCCGTTTATGATCAAAAATTAGAAACGGAATTTTCTAGCGAAATGGCTGCCAAGTCGAGGGTAAACGGAATTTCTGAGGAGGACACCTCCATTATAGACCAAGCAAACATCACGAATCTTCATAAGTTAGCGATTTCTTTTGCTGACGCAGTTATTATTGGGGATGATAAAGTAAGCGATGAATTACAAACATACATTCAGAACAGCGGTAAGCAAATGTTAAACTATCAGACTGCAGAGACTTACATTTCCGAATGTAATATGATGTACGATGAGTTGTTACAAGAGGAAGCGATCTTATCTTAATAAAGAAGAAATATAAAATGAATAAAAGCCAGATTTTAGGATTCTTCCTTTCGTTAGTCCTATTTTCATGTACGGACCCGGATCTTATAGGCCTAGAGATACAGCCAGAAAGTGATCAAATTGTGATTTCTACTAATAGCCATGAAGGTGTTTTTTTTACAGAACTATCCTCTGTAAAAGAGGATTCCGTAAGAACAGATGAAAATAGCCTGAATTTGTTAGGCTCTTTCAATGACCCTGTTTTTGGAGAAAGCAAAGCAAGTTTTTCTACACAGCTACTACTTTCAGAAAGTGCCATAGATTTTGGTGATAACCCTGTTTTGGTTTCAGCTGAACTATCCCTAACCTATGCAGCTTACTATGGTGATTCAACTCAACAGATGGAAATAGAGGTGGCAAAGTTAGACCAGAGCATTTATGTTGATTCTGCCTATTACTCCAATAACATTCAAGAAGCAACAGAGGTAATCGCTACCCACTCTTTTTATCCCTATGGCTCTGATCCAGATACCCTAGGAAAGTACACTCTAAAAGTTAATTTAGATAATTTAGGACAAGAGATACTTAATGCTAGCAGTGAAGATTTAACAGACAACAATAGCTTTATTGAGTATCTGAAAGGAATTCAAATTAGAACTACCTCCATTGGGGGATCTATCATTTATTTTAATTTAAAAGACGTAGATTCCAAATTAACGATAACCTACAACGATTCATTGCAGTTAGATTTAGTAATGAGCAGTTCAGCGGCACGCATAAATCATTTTGAACAAGCCCAACAACTAACAAACGAACTTGGAGTGCAGTCCATGGGAGGCTATAACCTAAAGGTTGTTTTTTCAGATACTTTTGTAGATTCCCTTCAGCTACTTCTTGAAGAAAAGCCAATTAATGCTGCTTACCTTACCTTCAATCAAATTAATGAGACTTCTGATTACAGTGCTCATTCTGATTTATCGCTTGTTCGTGTCAACGCTGATGGGACCAAAGTTTTTATGGAAGACTTTTTTGAGGGAGAGACCCATTTTGGAGGAGCTTTAGAGGACTCGAAATATACATTCAATATTTCCAAACACCTTAGTATGTTAATGAATAACGAACTTCCTCTAGAAGATTTGCACCTAACTCCAATAGGAGCATCTGTAAATGCAAACAGGACCTTGTTTGCTGAAAACGTTGAGTTAAGAATCATTTTTACCGACTTTTAAATATGTGTGGGATTGTAGGTTATATAGGATATCGAGAGGCTTTTCCGATAATCATTAAAGGGTTACAGCGATTGGAGTATAGAGGATATGATAGTGCAGGTGTCGCTTTGTTGAACCAACAAATTAATGTGTACAAAAAAGAGGGAAAAGTTGCTGATTTATTAGCTTACTCAAAGGATAAAAACACCTCTAGCAACATTGGTATTGGTCATACAAGGTGGGCAACACATGGTGTGCCAAACGATGTGAATGCGCACCCACATACTTCTCAGGATAAAAAGATTGCTTTAATTCATAACGGAATTATAGAAAATTATGATTCCATAAAAGAAACGCTCATTAAGAGAGGACATACTTTTGAAAGTGATACTGACACCGAAGTACTGACACACCTTATTGAAGAAGTTCAAAAAGTTGAAAAAACAACTCTTTTTGAAGCAGTTCGTTTAGCACTATGTGAAGTAATAGGAGCCTATGCCATTGCGGTTATAGAAGAGGGAAATGAAGATGAAATTATTGTTGCAAAAAAAGGATCGCCTCTGGTAGTTGGGATAGCAGAAAATGAGTTTTTTTTAGCATCTGATGCTACTCCCATTATTGAATACACCAAGAATGTTGTATACCTAGAAGATGGGGAAATAGCACGTTTAAAAATCGGAGAACCGATAGAGCTTAAAACCATCGAAAACGTTGAAAAGACGCCTTACATCCAAGAGCTTGAAATGAATTTAGAGGCCATCGAAAAGGGTGGTTATGAGCATTTTATGCTGAAAGAGATATTCGAGCAGCCTAAGTCCATTGCGGATAGTATGCGCGGGCGTTTAGACCTCGTCACTGCCGAAGTAAAGCTTGGTGGTATTGCTGACTATCAACAAAAAATAATCAATGCAGACAGAATCATCATTGTGGCTTGTGGAACTTCTTGGCACGCAGGACTCATTGCAGAATACCTATTTGAGGATTTGGCAAGAATACCTGTTGAGGTAGAATATGCTTCAGAATTTAGGTACAGAAATCCTATTATTACCGAAAAAGACATTGTTTTAGCCATTTCTCAATCTGGGGAAACTGCAGATACATTGGCTGCCATGAAACTTGCCAAAGAAAAAGGAGCAACTGTTTTAGGAGTATGCAATGTAGTAGGTTCTTCCATAGCGCGCCTAAGCGATGCTGGATCATACACCCATGCTGGTCCAGAAATTGGAGTAGCCTCTACCAAAGCATTTACAGCTCAAGTAACGGTTTTAACCCTTATGTCCTTAATGCTAGGAAGAAAGAAAGGGACCATAGCTGAAAGTTATTACCGAGAGCTTATTGCTGAGCTTTCTTCTATTCCAGATAAGGTAGAAAGCATGATTGGCACCAACGATTATATTGAAGAGTTGTCTTCTAAGTTTAAGGATGCACATAACTTCTTGTATCTGGGCAGAGGCTATAATTTTCCGGTTGCTTTAGAAGGAGCCTTGAAATTAAAAGAAATATCCTATATCCATGCAGAAGGTTATCCTGCTGCTGAGATGAAACACGGGCCCATAGCATTAATAGATGAAAACATGCCCATTGTGGTCATTGCTACAAAAAAAGGGCATTACGAAAAAGTAGTAAGTAATATACAGGAAGTAAAAGCTCGAAACGGTATTGTAATAGCCGTAGTAACACAAGGCGACACAGTAGTGAAAGAGATTGCCGATTTTGTGATTGAAATCCCTGAAGTGGCTGAGCCTCTAGCACCCATTTTAAGTAATATCCCATTGCAATTACTTTCTTACCATATTGCGGTAATGCGTGGTTGCAATGTAGATCAGCCTCGTAACCTAGCAAAGTCCGTCACGGTAGAGTAGTTTCATAACATCGTTTTGGTTCCGAAAACTTCCTTAGTCAAATTGTAAATTCCTGTTATTAATTTTTAAGTCACAAAAAAACCCTCTATCACTAGAGGGTTTTTTATAGCTATATTGCATTGAGTGCTTAAGCGTTCTCAAATCTTTTATTTACTTCTTCCCAGTTTACTACATTAAAGAAAGCATTAATGTAATCCGGTCTTCTATTTTGGTAGTTTAAGTAATAGGCATGTTCCCATACATCAATTCCTAAAATAGGCGTTCCGCCACATTGTCCAGCCATCAAGGGATTGTCTTGGTTTGGAGTAGAGCAAACACTAACCTTACCATCTTTAGCACAAAGCCAAGCCCAGCCCGAGCCAAACTGTGTAGCAGCTGCATTAGAGAAAGCATCTTTAAAGGCATCGAAAGAACCAAAAGCAGCATGAATGGCTTCGGCTACAGCGCCTGTTGGTTGGCCACCGCCGTTAGGGCTCATGATGCTCCAAAATAGACAATGGTTGTAATATCCTCCACCGTTATTACGGACGCCAGCAGATAGCTTAGGCGCTGCTAATATTTCTTCAATGCTTTTTCCCTCAGCATCTGTTCCAGTAATGGCAGCATTTAGTTTAGTAGTATATCCAGCGTGGTGTTTCCCATGGTGGATTTCCATAGTACGCTTGTCAATGTGTGGTTCTAGGGCATCGTGTGCGTAAGGTAAATTGGGTAATTCAAAAGCCATGATAGTTATTTTTTAGTTCATAAAATTCAACTGCAAAGATAATGATTTACAAAAGAATTGCTTCTTGAAAAGCATTATCTATTTGGTGTATAATGGGATAAAAGCCTGCATCGTTCCATATATTCCGTGCTATGTAGGCCTTTAACTGGGTATGGACGATTTTTTTATCTTCCATATCCCATGTATTCATTTTTAAATCTACTCCGGCTTCTTTGCATTTTTTAGCCAGCAGCTGCCAATCGCTTTCTTTCAGCTCAAAATACTGAATAAAAGCATCCAGAGATAATTGCTCGATTGATGCGCGCTGCGTGTTGGTATAGTCAAAAGCAAAGCTTCGAATCAAATCTTTGCGACTTGCTTGCGATATGCTAGCGTGGTAGGCATTGGTGTCAAGAGGAATAAAAACATCGGGCATGATTCCACCCCCCCCATAAACAATCTTTCCTTTAGGGGTTGTAAACATTAAACTGTCTGCAAAATGGATGCTATCTTTAGAAGTGAGCTCTCCACTATTTAATCGATCAAGCCAATCGTTATCGTATTGATTTTTTTCTCCAACTAGGTAAGGCTTTTGGATACAACGCCCAGTAGGGGTGTAGTAGCGCTGTGTAGTGATGCGGAAAGCAGAACCATCCTTGTTTTCAAATTGCTCTTGCACCAGTCCTTTCCCAAAAGAACGCCTGCCAGCAACCAGCCCTCTATCGTTATCCTGTAAGGCACCAGCCACAATTTCGGAAGCCGAAGCAGAGCCCTCATCAATCAATACAACTACCTCTGTGTTTAACAACTGACCCGAAGCATTGGAAAAATATTCTTCTTTGCTTCGGCTACGCCCTTCGGTGTAAACGATGAGCCGATTGTCATCCAGAAATTCGTTGGCCATATTTATAGCAGCCCCCAGATAACCGCCTGGGTTATTGCGTAAGTCCAACAATAATTTTTGCATTCCTTCATTTAGTAGGTTCCGACTAGCTCTTTTAAACTCCTCATAAGTAGTAGCCGAAAAACGGTTGACTTTGATGTAGCCAAATTCATGATCTACCATATAGGCCACATCAATGGAGTGTATCGGAATCTTCCCTCTTGTAATCTCAAAATCAATGAGCTCTTTTAGGCCAGCTCTGAGGATGCAAACAACTACTTTGGTACCTCTTTTCCCTCTTAGTAAATCAAATACTTTCTGATTGCTTAAATCAGTGCCAGCAATCACTTCCCCATCTACCCTCACTATTTTATCTCCAGCACGGATGCCTACCTGCTGAGATGGACCGCCAGATATGGGGGCAACCACCAAGATGGTATCGTCTTTTAAGTTGAACTCAATGCCAATTCCATCAAAACTACCCTCCATGGGTTCATTGATGGCATCTAAATCTTTAGCAGGTATGTAGGACGAATGGGGGTCAAGTTCCAAAAGTAAGCCCTCTACTGCTTTTTCTACTAAGTCTCCTTTGTCCAATGAATCAACATAAATTTCTTCTAGCTGATGTAAGATCAAATTAAACTTATTACTGGAAGTAAAAGAGGCATTGCTCGAAAAATTGAGGGAATAACCCAAGCAAATCCCACCAATTAAAATGAGTGCAAAAATGAGCGGACTAAAATGGTTTTCTTTACGCATTGTCTATATCAGTAAAATGAACAACGCTTACACCGGCTTTTATTAGAAAGTCAATACCCGAAGTGTCTTTATAAGCATTGAGGTATACCAAACGACTAATGCCTGCTTGGTGAATGAGTTTGCTGCAATCTTTACAAGGGGAAAGGGTGAGGTATAGCGTAGCTCCTTTGCAATTGTGTGTAGAGCTAGCTACTTTTAAGATCGCATTTGCTTCGGCATGTAGCACATACCATTTGGTGTTGCCTGCTTCATCTTCACATTCGTTCTCGAAACCGGAAGGACATCCGTTATACCCATCTGAAATAATCATCCTATCTTTTACGATGAGCGCACCCACTTGTTTGCGCTTACAGTGCGATAGTTTAGACCATTCTTGGGCCATGCGAAGGTAAGCACGATCGTATCTTTTTTGTTTGTTGTTCATAGAAAACATACAGTCAGTAAAGATACAAAAAAAGCACCCTCGTTTTGAAGGTGCTTTTGTACCCGAGGCCGGGGTCGAACCGGCACGATATTGCTATCACTGGATTTTGAATCCAGCGCGTCTACCAATTCCGCCACTCGGGCGCTTTAAAAAAAGCAGGCTGCAAAAGTAAGTATTTGTTTTAGCCTCACAAACGAAAGCGAAAAAATGTAGCAATAATTGGCAATTTTTCTATCTTTGTGCCCCATTTATCAACGCATGAGTTCAGCAGTCAAAATATTCGCCGGAAATGCTAGCAAGCCACTGGCTAAAAAAATAGCCGCTAGCTATGGCATCCCTTTAGGAGAGGTTTCCATAGTGCATTTTAGCGATGGTGAGTTTGAACCTTCTTTTGATGAAACGGTTAGGGGTTGCGATGTTTTTATCATACAATCAACACCACCCCCTACCGAAAATTTGATGGAACTGCTGTTGATGATAGACGCTGCCAAGCGAGCCTCGGCGCATAAAATCATCGCAGTAATGCCTTATTTTGGCTATGCCCGTCAGGATAAGAAAGGAAAGCCAAGAGTGCCCATAGGGGCTAAATTGGTGGCAAACTTATTGACGGCAGCCGGTGTAGATCGCATCATGACGATGGACCTGCACGCCGATCAAATTCAGGGATTCTTTGAAGTACCTGTTGATCATTTGTTTGCCTCTACCTTGTTTTTACCTTACCTACAACAGCTCAACTTATCCAACTTATGCATAGCATCACCCGATATGGGAGGCACCAAAAGAGCCAATACCTATGCCAAGTACTTAAATACAGAAGTGGTGGTTTGTTACAAACACCGGGAAAAGGCCAATGAAGTAAGTAAGATGATGCTTATCGGAGACGTTAAAGGAAAAGACGTAGTACTGATAGACGACATGGTTGATACTGCAGGCACCTTAACAAAGGCCGCAGACTTAATGATGGAAAAAGGAGCCAATAGCGTTCGGGCATGTTGCACGCACGCTATATTATCAGCAAACGCTTACGAGCGTTTGGACCAATCAAAAATAACGGAGTTACTGGTAACGGATAGTTTAACCAAAGATCACAAAAGCGATAAAGTAAAAGTGCTGCAAGTTGCTGATCTTTTTGCTGACACCATCAAACGTGTGCACGCACACGAATCCATCAGCTCCAACTTTATTTGTTAATTAATTAATTATATATAAAATGAAATCATTTGCATTAAACGCCGAGGTTAGAGAAACTTCAAAAACTGCTAACAAAGCGTTAAGAAATCAGGGTAAAGTTCCATGCGTACTTTACGGGGGAGAAAAGCAAGTGTATTTCTCTGCTACAGAGAATGACTTGAACAAACTGGTAAACACTCCCGACGTCTATTTGGTAAAATTTGAAGTTGGAGGAGAGGCTTTTCAAGCCGTTATTCAAGACCTACAGTTTCATCCGGTAACGGATCGAATCTTACACATCGATTTTTTACAGGTATTTGATGATAAAGAGGTAACCATAAACATCCCTGTTAACTTTATCGGAACACCTATTGGCGTACGTAACGGTGGAAACCTTGTTGTAAGAAGAAGAAACATTAAAACACGCGCTATTCCTGCCAACCTACCGGATGCCATAGAACTAAATATTGAAGACGTTCGTATTGGTAAGTTTATTTACATCGGAGATATTCGGGACGAAAAGTACACCTTCCTAGCTTCTGATAGCTCTGTGGTCGTTGGTGTGAAAACAGCTAGAGGTGCACTTGACGAGGAAGAAGGAGATGAGGATGAAGCAACAGAAGGAGGAGATGCAGCGCCAGCAGCAGATGCTCCGGCAGCGGAATAATACACCATTAGAATTTCTTAATTTTAGCAGATGAAATACCTCATTGTTGGATTAGGAAACCCTGGATCGGAGTATGAAAATACCCGACACAATATAGGATTTAAAGTGTTGGATGCTCTAGCAGAGTCGTCCAACACTTTTTTTATGGAGGAGCGTCATGCAAAAACAGCCTTGGTAAAACACAAAGGGCGGTCTTTTTATTTGGTGAAGCCTAGCACTTATATGAACCTCAGTGGAAAAGCGGTTAACTACTGGCTTCAACAACACAAAATAGACCCTAAAAACCTCCTAGTAATTACGGACGATATAGCCCTTCCTTTTGGCGCTTTGCGCCTTAGAGGCAAAGGAAGTGATGGAGGCCACAATGGGCTAAAAGACATCCAAGCCGTTTTAGGCCGTAGCGATTATGCTCGATTGAAATTTGGTGTAGGCAACGATTTCCCGAAGGGCCGACAAGCTGATTATGTGCTAAGCCCTTGGAGTCCTGAACAGCAAGAGGCACTGCCAACACGCATTGAACAAGCCGCTAAAACGGTCTTGGCATTTGGCACCATCGGCTTAGCCAGAACAATGAGTGACTACAACGGCAAATAGGTGAACGCCTAAAAGCGCTTAGAGGTAATTTCTGAAATCCACTTTTTTAGCAATAAGAGCATGAAGAGCATCAATGCTTATCCTGTTTTGTTCCATGCTGTCCCTATCCCTTACAGTAACCGTATTGTCTTCTAAGGTTTGATGATCAACAGTAATGCAATAAGGAGTGCCAATGGCATCCTGTCTTCGATAACGTTTTCCGATGGAATCTTTCTCTTCGTACTGGCAGTTAAAGTCACACTGTAGCGCTTGCATAATTTCCCTTGCTTTTTCGGGCATGCCTTCTTTTTTTGTGAGGGGCAGTATTGCCGCTTTTACGGGAGCCAACATTGGAGGGATGGCTAACACAATGCGTTTTTCTCCCTTTACTTCTTCTTCCTTATAGGCATGGCTTAAGAGGGTTAAAAACATCCGGTCCAAACCGATAGAGGTTTCAACCACATACGGAACGTAACTTTCATTTATTTCTGGATCGAAATATTGGATCTTTCTTCCAGAAAATTCTTGATGGCTTTTTAAATCGAAGTCTGTTCTAGAGTGTATCCCCTCTAATTCTTTAAAGCCAAAGGGGAATTTAAACTCTATATCGCAGGCAGCATTGGCGTAGTGAGCTAGGTTTTCGTGGTCGTGAAAACGGTAATTTTCTTTGCCCATACCTAACTGATGATGCCATTTTATACGCGTTTCTTTCCAATGGTCGTACCACTTTATTTCTTCCCCCGGACGCACAAAAAATTGCATTTCCATTTGTTCAAATTCTCGCATACGAAAGATGAACTGACGCGCTACAATCTCATTGCGAAAAGCTTTTCCTGTTTGTGCTATCCCAAAAGGAATTTTCATTCGCGCTGTTTTTTGTACGTTCAAGAAATTGACAAAAATTCCTTGGGCGGTTTCGGGACGAAGGTATAAATCGCTTGCGCCTTCGGTGGTAGCACCCATTTGTGTTTTAAACATCAAATTGAATTGACGAACATCGGTCCAGTTCTTTGTTCCAGAAACAGGACAAACAATGCCAAGCGCTTCAATTTGAGCTTTTATGTCAGCCAAGTCATCTTTTTCCATGGCCTCACTAAAACGAAGCATGATGCTACTGATTTTTTCTTTGTAGCCCACCACCCTTGGGTTGGTGCTCAAAAATTGAGCCTCGTCAAAAGAGTCGCCAAAACGCTTGGCTGCTTTTTTTACTTCTTTGGCAATTTTAGCTTCAATTTTAGCGGCATAATCTTCTATCAATACATCGGCTCTATACCGTTTTTTAGAATCCTTATTATCAATCAATGGGTCGTTGAAGGCATCTACATGACCTGAGGCTTTCCAAGTGGTTGGGTGCATAAAAATAGCGCTATCGATACCCACGATATTCTCATTCATATTTACCATCGACTTCCACCAATACGTTCGAATATTGTTTTTTAGTTCCGAGCCATAAGGACCGTAATCATACACTGCCGCTAGTCCGTCATAAACTTCACTTGACTGAAATACAAAACCGTATTCTTTCGCATGTGCTACTACTTTTTTAAAAATGTCTTCATAATTTGCCATGCCGCAAAAATAAACATATTCAAACCATATGCCACTTTGGTTCCTTACTTTTGTATTATGATACAGATTGATGATAAAATTGTTTCTTTCGATGTGTTTGAAAAGCAATTCGTTTGTGATTTGTCTGCTTGCAAAGGCGCTTGTTGCGTGGAAGGCGATGCTGGCGCTCCTTTGACTGATAAAGAGCTAAGTATTTTACCCGATATATATAATGAGGTAAAACCCTACATGCGTAAAGAAGGCATTGAAGAAATAGAAAAGCAAGGGTTTTACGTTGTGGATGGAGATGGTGATAACACTACTCCTTTGGTAGCTAATAAAGAATGTGCTTTTGTAGTTTTTGATGAAAAAAATACCGCTAAGTGTTCCATCGAGCAGGCTTATCATGCTGGAAAAGTGGGTTTTAAAAAACCCATCTCTTGCCATTTGTTTCCAATAAGAATTCAGCACTACCGAGATTTTGACGCCATTAACTATGAAGCAATAAAAATTTGTGCGCCTGCATGCCACTGCGGAACACAATTACAAGTGCCGGTATATAAATTCTTAAAAGAACCACTTATCCGCCTTTATGGTCAAGACTGGTATAAGCAGCTCTGCCAAGCAGCTAATTTGCTAAGGACACACAAAAAGCAGTAAAAAAATGATCAATTGTTGTATTTTAAAATCACAATTGAGGTTTTGTTTTTCACAAAAAAATAAGTCTTAATGACCAATTTTAAGTTAACGTTTTCAAAATCAGATTAGACAGCTTTTTTCTCACAAGATAGTCTGTTAACAACTTAAAATCATTGTGAATAAAAATGAATTGCACAGGATGTTTTTTTTTAAAACATTTGTGTCGTTCAATGCTCAAAGTGGAATTTAAGCAAGCTCAGCTCAGCAATCGCTAAACACCAAATTCCCAAAATACATGAACCAGTTACCTTGCATGATTCTCTTATTTATTCAGGTAAGAAGTAGAATGTTATTGGGTAAAATTGATAATAAAAAATAAAGATACGATTATGAAAATAGCACACATTTACAAGAGAGACCAGAGTAAGCAACCTTTTAAACTAGATAAAGTAACCAGTGCTATTTTACAGGCTATGATTTCTGTTGGTAAAGACGATGAGGAAGAGGCCGTACGCATTGCTGCAGCGGTACATGCTGAGTTAATCGATAGAAAAAGAAAACTGAAAAATTACGTTCCTAACATAGAGGAAATTCAAGACATCGTTGAGCAAATATTAATGAAGAGCGAGCACTTAGATGTTGCTAAAAGCTATATTCTATACAGACAAAAGCAAAACGCCAAAAGACAACGCAACGTATTCGAAAAGCGCCTCAACCTTAAGCCCTATGAGTATCCGGAACTGTATGAATACGTTCCGGCCATCCGACACTCTTATTGGATTCATACGGAGTTCAACTTTACCAGCGACGTTCAAGATTTTAAAACAAAACTTAACGATACAGAGCGAAGCGCCATAAAAAATACCATGCTTGCTATTTCTCAAATTGAAGTATCGGTGAAAAGTTTCTGGGGTGATATCTATCACAGAATACCCAAGCCTGAAATAGGATCGGTAGGCGCTACCTTTGCTGAAAGTGAAGTTAGGCATGCTGACGCATACTCGCATTTACTTGAGATATTGGGTTTAAACGCTGATTTTGAGGAAATCAAGAAAAACCCTGTCATCATGAAAAGAGTTCGCTACTTGCAAGCAGCACTAGCAAGTTCTAAGAGCGAAAAAAATAACGAGTACGCTGAATCCGTTTTATTATTCTCATTATTTATTGAGCACGTTTCTCTTTTCTCTCAGTTCCTTATCATCATGGCGTTTAACAAGCATAAAAACATGCTGAAAGGAGTTTCCAATGTGGTTGAAGCCACCTCAAAAGAAGAGCAGATCCATGGAGACTTTGGTATTGATTTAATCAAAATCATAAAAGCAGAAAACCCCGACTGGTTCGACGTCATGTTCAACAGTAAAATTCAACAGATGTGTAAGCAAGCTTTTGAGGCAGAAAGTGCCATCATCGACTGGATTTTTGAAAAAGGCGAGCTTGACTTTTTGCCTAAAAACGTAATCAATGAATTCATTAAAGATCGTTTTAACAAATCTTTGGAAAGCATTGGAGTAGGAGGTGTTTTTGCTATTGATAATGACTTGCTTAAGAATACAGAGTGGTTTGATGATGAAATTATTGGAACCAAGCACGGTGACTTTTTTGTTAAACGCTCCATTAACTACAGCAAGAGAACACAAAGCATTACAGCAGACGACCTATTTTAGGATAAAAAATACACCACATTAAATATTGAGATACACCACATTATGAATAAAACCACAACTTTAGAAGAAAACATTCATTTAAATAACGAAACAAATCCAACTGCTAATTTTGGATGGCTTACCGAACATAGTAGAAATTTTTTAGCCTCTGGTTACTTAACGCCAGGAGTAACACCCGAAGAAAGAATACGAGAAATTGCAGAAAACGCAGAGAAAATCTTAGGGATACCAGGCTATGCAGATAAGTTTTTCCATTACATGTCAGAAGGCTTTTATTCGTTAGCTTCTCCCGTTTGGTCAAACTTTGGTAAGGAAAGAGGATTACCCATTAGTTGTTTCGGATCTAATGTTGCAGACGATATGGGGAATATTCTCTACACCCAATCTGAAGTAGGAATGATGTCGAAACTTGGAGGAGGTACTTCTGGTTTCTTTGGCAATATTAGACACCGTGGGGCCTCCGTAAAAAATAACGGACAAGCGTCTGGTGCTGTGCATATTATGCAGTTATTCGAAACAATGGTAGATGTGGTAAGTCAAGGCTCAGTACGAAGAGGAAGGTTTTCTCCATACTTGCCAGTAGAGCATAATGACATTGAAGAGTTTCTTGAGATTGGAACAGAAGGAAACCCCATTCAGGAGTTAACACACGGCGTTACCGTTACTGACAAATGGATGGAGTCCATGATTGAAGGAGATGTAGAAAAGCGAGCGATATGGGCAAAAGTGATCCAAAGACGAGGCGAAATAGGATATCCTTATATTTTCTTTACAGATAAAGCCAATAACGGAGCACCCAAGGTATTCAGAGATAAAGGACATAAAATAGTTGCTAGTAACTTGTGTACAGAGATCATGTTGCCCTCTAACACCGACTGGTCGTTTGTGTGTGTTTTATCTTCTATTAACGTACTTCATTATGATCGTTGGAAAGATACAGATGCCGTTGAGACAATGGTATTCTTCCTTGACGCAGTAATCACAGAATTTTTAGAAAAGCTAGAGCGTTACAGAGACTCCGATGACTTGGACGACCGTCAAACATTCATGTTTATGCAACGAGCATATAACTTTGCAAAAGACAACAGAGCTTTGGGCCTTGGAGTATTGGGATGGCATTCGCTTTTGCAGTCAAAAATGCTTCCTTTCGATAGTCAAGAAGCATTTGATTTAAACAGCGAAGTTTTCAAACAAGTAAAATTAGCCTCTTATAAGGCATCTGCTGAATTGGCAACCATGTTTGGCGAACCAAAAACCTTAGAAGGTTATGGACGAAGAAATGCCACTCTCAATGCCATTGCGCCAACTACCTCTTCGGCCTTCATTTTAGGTCAGGTCTCGCAGGGCATTGAACCGATATGGTCCAACATTTATGTGAAAGATATCGCAAAAGTTAAAACAACCATCAAAAATCCTTTTTTAACAGCACTACTTGAAGAAAAAGGTAAAAATACTCCAGAAGTTTGGAAAAGCATCAGAGACTTTGATGGCTCCGTACAGCACCTAGACTTTTTAACTGAGAATGAAAAAGAAGTATTTAAAACATACTCCGAAATTGATCAAATGAGTATTATCTATCAAGCTGCTAATAGGCAAAACCACATCGATCAAGGACAATCCTTGAACTTAATGTTACACCCAGATATGACTGCCAAAGAGATCAACAAGCTATACCTTACTGCTTGGAAAATGGGTGTGAAGTCTTTGTACTATCAACACAGTATGAATGCTGCACAGAAATTTAAGCAGAAAAAAGAATGTACTAGTTGTGAAGGATAAACAACGGATTAGCAAAACAAAAAAAGCCTCGCATAGCGAGGCTTTTTTTATGAGATATTTTGCTATTATTTGAATGCGTTTTCTCCGGTGATATCTAAGCCAGTAATAAGAAGGTGGATATCGTGTGTTCCTTCATAGGTTATGACAGATTCTAGGTTCATCATGTGACGCATGATGGGGTATTCACCAGTAATTCCCATCCCTCCTAATATTTGACGTGCTTCTCTTGTAATTTTCAAAGCCATATCAACATTGTTTCTTTTGCACATTGAAATTTGTGCAGAGGTAGCCTTACCTTCATTACGTAAAACACCTAATCTCCAAGTAATGAATTGCGCTTTGGTGATCTCTGTAATCATTTCAGCCAATTTCTTTTGTTGTAACTGAAAACCAGCAATGGGTCTGCCAAATTGAATGCGCTCTTTAGAATAACGCAATGCAGTGTCGTAGCAATCCATAGCGGCACCGATGGTTCCCCAGGCAATACCATATCGGGCAGAATCCAAACAGCCAAGCGGAGCGCCCAGGCCATCCTTGTTAGGCAAAAGGTTTTCCTTAGGAACCTTCACATTATCAAAAACCAATTCTCCGGTAGCAGAAGCTCTTAAGCTCCATTTGCCGTGCGTTTCTGGTGTGGTGAAACCTTCCATTCCCCTTTCAACAATGATTCCCTTAATCCGTCCTTCTTCATTCTTAGCCCAAACCACTGCAACGTCTGCGAAGGGAGCATTAGAAATCCACATTTTAGCACCGTTAAGTAAATAATGATCGCCCATGTCTTTGATGTTCGTCACCATTCCACCAGGATTGGATCCATGGTCGGGTTCTGTTAAGCCAAAGCAACCAATGAACTCTCCAGAAGCTAGTTTAGGTAAGTATTTTTGTCTTTGTGCTTCGTTTCCATATTTATAAATAGGATACATGACCAAAGAAGATTGAACAGAAGAAGTGGAGCGAATACCGCTGTCTCCTCTTTCCAGTTCTTGCATAATTAAACCGTACGAAATTTGATCCAGTCCCGCCCCACCATACTCAACAGGTATGTAAGGTCCAAAAGCACCAATTTCTGCTAATCCACCAATAAGGTGATTGGGAAATTCGGCTTTTTCACAGGCGTCTTCTATAATAGGAGAAACTTCACGTTTTACCCATTCGCGGGCTGCCTCTCTGACCAATTTATGCTCTTCACTTAATAAATCGTCTAGTTGAAAGTAATCGGGAGCTTGAAACAAATCCATTTATATTGATTTTAGTTTGGTACAAAATTATTGAATAATTTAGGATAAAACGGTAAATTGCATAAAAATCAAGAAGGTGAAACCAATTATTTATCTAACTATTTCAGTCTTATTTATCACAACGGCCTGTAAGGAGGAAGAAGGTGATCCCATTGCGCCAGAAGCTTGTGACGATACCAATTATACATATTCAGAAGTGCGTTCTATCTTCGATAATAACTGTACGGGCTGTCATAGTTATGGAGGAGAAGGGGTGGCCGCCGGCGATTTTACTACCTATCAAGGAATAAGCGATGTAATTTCTTCCAATACATCGCAATTTATTTCTGTGCTTAAATCAACTGACGAAAACGTCCGCATGCCACCAGCAGAGAACCTTTCTATGTCTGATATTCAGAAGTTAGAATGTTGGATAGATGCGGGCTATCCAAATTAGACCGTGACAGAGCTAACGACTATTCAACATACCTACCCAAATTCTGAATGGGTTTTTGGTATTTGCATTCTTTTGTTATCCTTTACGGCCTTTTTTTGGGTACAATTTAATCGTGGTACTCGATTGATGTTAAAGGCTGTTTTTGCTCAACGATTCACCAATCAATTTTTTAGAGAAACAAATAATCAAGGCTTGTCTCTATTTTTACTGCCTTTCTTTGCACTTGTATTGGCTCTTTTGATAACCCACCCAGCTTGGGATAATAAAGCATGGCAAATCAATAATTTTGCTCAGGTCATTGGCTTTATTTCTCTTTTTTTTATTGTAAAATATTTTTTTATTTACGGCCTTTCTTATCTTTTTAAAACGTTCTATCTGTTAGAAGAACTGACCTTTATGTCATTTCTCTTTGAAAAAGTGTCAGGGCTTATTTTATTCCCATTGGTGGTACTCGCCATTTATGGCCCTTTCGATCAGTTACTGTTGCTGAAGTTAAGCCTGTTTTTTTTGATTTTGTTACTCTTGGCAAAATGGGCTAGAATGTTCTATTTAGGCTTTTTTAAATCCTCTTTTTCAAAAATTCATTTATTTGTGTACCTTTGCACTCTAGAAATCATACCATTAGTAGTCATTATAAAATATGTTTTGTTTTAACTGCAGGTGGTATTTTTTTTACTAATAACCAATAAAAAAGACGATAAGTGAAGGAGAATAAAATCAAAACTATTTTGGTTTCTCAGCCTAAACCAGAATCCGACAAATCACCTTATTTTGATTTAGCCAAAAAGTGTAAAGTTAAAATTGATTTTCGTCCATTTATTCATGTAGAAGGACTAACCGCTAAAGAGTTTCGTCAGCAAAAAATCAGTATTCTTAGCCATAATGCTGTAATCTTTACCAGTAAAAATGCCATGGATCATTTCTTTCGCATGTGTGAAGCGACAAGAATTACGGTGCCAGAGGATATGAAATACTTTTGTGTTTCTGAAGCAATCGCTTATTATTTGCAGAAATACATTACCTACCGAAAGCGTAAAGTATTTATTGGAAAACAAAAAATCGAGGACATGCTCTCTACGCTGAAAAAGCATAAAGAATGTGCCTTTTTACTGCCTTGTTCGGATATCCTGAAAGACAGTATCCCTCAATTTTTAGATAACAATAAGTTTCAGTTTACAAAAGCAGTAATGTACCGTACAGTTTGTAGTGATCTTTCTGATCTTGAGAATGTGTTTTATGATATTTTGGTTTTTTACAGTCCTTCAGGGATTAAGAGCTTATACCAAAACTTTCCAGATTTTGAGCAAAAACACACACGCATTGCGGCATTTGGACCTACTACAGCCAAAGCAGTTGATAAAGCAGGTTTAGCATTAAACATTGGTGCTCCTAACCCAAAGGCTCCTTCTATGACAATGGCCTTAGAACAGTACATTAAAAAAGTCAACAAACGCTAAACGAATTTTCTTTCATTGAAAAAGGGGTGTAGAACATCCCTTTTTTTTTGGAAAACCCTATTTTTATAAAATGTACGCAGCCACCTTTAACAAGTCGGATCGTTTAAAGAGCGCCAAAAAAATAAAACAACTCTTTGAAACAGGAGATGGTTTTATTGAGTTTCCATTTAGGGTAGTTTGGAAGTGGACAGAAGCAAAAGAGTTTTCTGTTCAGATAGCCATCAGCGTTCCAAAAAAGAAAATACCAAAAGCAGTAAATAGAAACAGAATAAAAAGGCTTGTTAGGGAATCCTACAGAAAAAGAAGTGTTGAATTCAAAAAAAACATAGCGCACCGAAATAATCACTTAGAACTGATCTTTGTTTTTATGGATACACAACTTTTAAATTTTAATGAAATAGACCATAAAATAACTGTAACTTTAGAGCGTTTAGAAAAAATGTTATGAGTCGGTTTATTGGGTGGCTATTCATTATATTAATTCGAATGTATAAAGGGATGATTTCCCCTTTTTTACCCGCTCGTTGCAGGTATACGCCAAGCTGTTCTGAATACGGATTGCAAGCGATACAAAAATACGGCCCACTAAAAGGGTCTTGGTTAACCCTCAAAAGAATTGGATCGTGTCATCCATGGGGAGGCCATGGGCACGACCCCGTACCTTAAACACTAATACATCATGATTAAAAAAAGTAAAAAAATTGTTCTAGTAGTATCCCTATTGCTTACCTCTATCTTTTCTGTGGGGTTTGTAGATAACTACTTTGAAATTTCTAAAAACATAGACATCTTCACTACGCTCTACAAAGAGCTTAACATTTTTTACGTTGACGAAACCGATCCAGGTGAATTGATGAAAAAAGCCATAGATTCGATGCTAGAATCTTTAGATCCATACACCACTTATATTCCAGAATCAGAAATGGAAGATTTTCGATTTATGACGACAGGTCAATATGGAGGGATAGGTGCCATCATCTCAAAAAGAGGTGATTATGTGATGATATCAGAGCCCTACGAAGGTTTTCCGGCCAATAAGGCAGGGCTAATAGCCGGAGATAAGCTCTTGGAGATTAATGGTAAATCCGTTAAAGGAAAATCCACAGAAGATGTCAGTAAAGTACTAAAAGGACAGCCAAACACAACCGTAAATGTTTTAATCGAACGTATCGGTAAAGACTCTCCTTTTGAGGTAGAACTTAAAAGAGAAGAAATCAAAGTAAAAAGCGTGCCTTATTCTACTGTATTGGAAGGTAATATCGGTTACATAAAGATGACTTCCTTTACAAGAAACGTTAGTAATGAGGTTGCTGAGGCATTCAAAGAAATTTCTGAAGGTGTTGAATTGAACGGTTTAATCTTTGACCTGAGAGGAAACCCCGGCGGTTTACTGAATGAGGCAGTTAATACAACCAACTTATTTATTGAGAAAGGGCAAGAAGTAGTTAGCACTAAAGGAAAAGTTAAGGACTGGGATAAGATTTACAATACCTTGAATGATCCGCTTGATAAAGAAATTCCATTAGCAGTGCTTATAAATAGCCGTTCGGCCTCAGCCTCAGAAATTGTTTCAGGAGCTATTCAAGATTTAGATAGAGGAGTAGTAGTTGGTCAGCGATCATTTGGAAAAGGACTCGTTCAACAAACAAGAAAATTGAGTTATAATTCCCAACTAAAAGTAACCATTGCAAAATATTACATCCCTAGTGGAAGGTGTATACAAGCCTTAGATTATTCTGACAGAAACGAAGATGGAAGTGTAGGCTCTATTTCAGACTCTCTAAAGACTGAATTTAAAACCTTAAACGGTCGTTCTGTTTGGGATGGAGGAGGAGTCAATCCTGATGTGGTTCTAGAGCCTCGTAAATACAGTAATATTTTAGCTAGCATTATGTCTAAGCGACATATATTCGATTTTGCAAATGATTTTTATCGAGAGCATTCGAGCATTACTACTCCTTCAAACTTTGAGATAAATGACTCGCTATATCTTGTTTTTACCAATTACCTAAACGGTAAAGATTACGATTACGAAACCCGCACCGAAAAAGCCATCACTAAACTTTTGAAAGATGCCGAGAAAGAAAAGTATTCTGAAGATTTACAGGAAGAAATAGATGCTCTAGGTAAAAAAATGAAGGCAAGTAAAACAAATGATATCGAACGATTTAAAGACCAAATTAGCCAAGTAATAGAAAGTGAAATTGTGACACGTTATTATTTTCAAAATGGTCGTATTGAAGCGTCTTTAAAACATGATGATGAGGTAAATAAGGCTGTTGAAATTTTAAAAGACAGCGATACTTATAAATCAATACTTAACGGGACTTATCAGCAGTAATGCTCTCCCAAAAAACACATCAACAAATTTATTTTTGGGCATTAGCCTATCTGTGTTTTTCTGTGCCCTTTATGAGCAAATGGATGCCATTTACTATTGGAGTGGCTGCTTTAGCGCTCAATTATTTATTAGAGGGCAACTTTCTTTCAAAGCTTAAAACAGCTTTTGCTGAACCCTGGGCATTGTTGCTTATAATTTTTTACATCTTACATCTTTTGAGTGTTAGCTATAGCACCAATGTATCCGAGGCAAATAGGGACATCTTCTTGAAGCTTCCCTTATTTATTTTACCTTTAGTTCTTCCTACGATTACAATTTCTAGAGAACAAAAAAACAGATTGTTCTTAACTTGGATACTTGCAACTACTGTTGCGGCTGTAATCATGTTGGTTCAAGCATATGTCAATGTGCAAGAAACCGGTTCAAGCAAGTATTGGTTTTATGCTGCCCTAGCAGGTGGTAAGCACCCAGCTTATTTCTCTATGTACTGCGTTACTGCAATAGTATTATTGTTTCAAGATAAGTTTGAAAAGTGGAAAGTGCTGCCATTTATGCTTTTACTAGTAGTGGTATTTTTACTCTCAAGTAGGATGCAAATTTTGGTATTGTTGGTTATTGCTTTTGCCAAAGCTTGGCAGGTATTTTTTCAAAACAAAAAAGCAAGACCAATAGTTATTGTATTATTGATTGGGTTTATGTCAATTTTTGTGAGTGAAGCTATACGAAGCAAAATAAGGTTGAATGCTGCAAAAAAGGAGATAGCACAGCTTTTTTCGCAAGACTTCAAGAATAGTATAAGAGGCGCTATTTGGAATTTCGGCTTACAGACAATAAAAGAATCTCCTTGGATAGGACATGGAAATGGAGATGAATTCCAGCTTTTGAACCAAAGGATTCAATCAAAGGTACAATTGAAAGAGTCAGACATTGATTCCTTGGCAAGCCAAGTGCTTCAAGACACAGCAATGATGAATAGCTTGTACGCCACTGCCCAAAAGGAAGCTTGGGATGAAGCTGATGTTCATATTAGGTATGCAAAATGGAAGCTGAGTGACGAATCTTCTAATTTGTACGATAAATTCTATAAACATCATTATAACTACCATAATCAGTTTTTACAATCTTGGGCAATAGCAGGAATACTTTGCTTATTAGTGTTACTTGCATTTTTCTTTATCGTTATAAAAAAAGGAATTCAAAATAGAGGATTTACAATAATGTCTCTAGCCTTTTTAATTGCCATGAGTTTTATGTCTGAAAGTATGTTGGAAAGGCAATATGGCGTTATTTATTTTGCCTTAATACTTCCCCTTATTTTGTTGGATACTCGTAAATCCGCTTAATTCTTCTGTTCAGCGTAGCTAAGATCTCGTAGGGGATGGTGTTTAAATCGGAAGCGATTCTTTGAATAGAAAAAGTATTACTGAAAATAGTCACTTGATCTCCTTCTTGTGCATTGGTACCACTAACATCGGCTACAAAACTATCCATACTAACCTGCCCTAAAATAGAACATGCTTTTCCATCAATCAAGACCTTTCCTTTGCCATCACCAAGCTTTCTGTTGAGCCCATCAGCATAACCAATTGGGACAATGGCAATTCGCATGTCTTTTGAAGCTTCAAAAGCGTTATGATAGCCTACTTTTTCTCCTTTTACAATATTCCTTGTCTGCGATATGGTACTAACTAAACGACATATTTGTTTTAAGTTTTCATCTTTCGAAACGCCGTAGAGTCCAATTCCCATTCGCACCATTTCCATTTGATATTCAGGATGTCTTAACACACCATTTGAGTTTAGAATATGTCTTTTAAAAGAGTATTTTAAATGATGTTTAAGTTGTGCTGTTAAATATTCAAACAGTTCAATTTGACAATGGGTGTAACCGTCTTTTTCTTTCTTATCAGATGCTGCTAAATGAGAGCAAACAGTCTGTACTTTTAGCTGTGGGTTTTTAACTAAAACATCGATGATATCACTTAGATTCTCCTGATTGAATCCATACCGATTCATCCCGGTATTAAGTTTTAAATGAATATTGAAAGGCGTATTTTCTTGGGCGTATAATTTTAACAAACGTAGGTTAAATATAACTGGCTCCAACTCATGCAGCTTTACCTGATCAACACTTTTACTACCTGGATTAGCAATGATGATGCGTGCTTGAATCCCAGCTCTCCTCAAATTTACCCCTTCCTCAAAATCTGCAACCCAAAAATAACCCACTCCTAATTTTTCTAAAAAAGAGGCAATCTTAATATCTCCTAAGCCATAGGCATAGGCTTTAACAATGGCAATAACATCGGTCTCATTCTTTAAATGGCGACATAAGTACTGAAAATTACTTTTCAATTTTGCCAAATCTATATGTAGAATGGTCTCGTGCGCTAAACTCATAATGAAGTATTAAAACAAGCTCTACAAAGTGGTTCGTATTCTTCTTTTTCTCCTAATTGTACAACGTTTTTATCCGCTGTTTTTCGGTTAGAGTATAGCGCAGGATTACCACAATGGGTACAAATTGCGCGTAGCTTCGTAACAAAATCTGCAATTGCTAATAGTGCTGGTACGGGCCCAAAAGGCTTACCAGTATAATCCATGTCTAAACCAGCAACAATAACGCGTTTTCCTTTTTTTGCTAGTTCAGAACAAATAGTGGGCAAATCATCATCAAAAAATTGCGCTTCATCGATTGCAACAACTTGTGCTTTCTCACTCTGCATTAACACCTCTTTTGAAGAAGAAACAACTGTTGATGGTATGGAGTTTTTATCATGAGAAACAACACTGTTTTCGTCATAACGCACATCAATTTGGGGTTTGAAAATAAGGATGCTTTGCTTGGCAATTTCAGCACGTTTTAACCGCCTTATAAGCTCTTCTGTTTTACCAGAAAACATAGACCCACATATAACTTCCACACTTCCAAAACTTGTTTGCTTATTAATAGTTGATTCCAAAAACATTCTACTAACTTTGTAACAAATGTAAGCAATTGATCCTTCATTTTTTATGAGATATTACATTCTTGTTTTCTTAGTAGCACCCCTCTTACTTATGGGTCAGCAAACCGACAGCACATCGGTAAAAAAGGGACGCTTAGCGTTGGTAGCTTCTGGGGCTATATCAGTCTTAGGGGGTTCCTATATTTATGTTCAAAAATCATGGTGGAGTGATGCCGCTACTGATTTTCACTTTGACGATGGAACAGATTTTAGATACGCTTTAAATGTTGATAAGGGAGGGCATTTTTTTGGCGGTATATTAGTAGCTGACCTTTTTCAAGGATCACTACAATGGGCTGGACTTAAAGAAAAACAAGCGTATTTATACGGGGGTGTCATGGGTTCATTTGTTCAATTAGGAATCGAAATGAAAGACGCCTATGCTCCTTATTGGGGTTTTAGCGTCTGGGATTTTGGTGCAGGAACAATTGGTGCTTTCGTGCCCTATGCAGAACGCTATTGGGAACCCATGAAATACATTGACTTCAAAATAAGTTATTATAAGCGAAGCAATCACTATTGGGACTTAGGTATTGAGCAAAAGCCATACGCACCACCACACCCACATGCCTATCAGGACGACTACATCAATCAGACCTACTGGCTTTCATTTTTCCCATTTAGAGAAAGAAATATGCCGCTTGGAATATCTTTTGGATTTGGTTTAGATGATACCCAATACCTAGACGCCACAAATACAAAAAGAGGCGGTAACAACGAGTTTTATGTAGCTCTTGATTTGGATTGGCATCAAATATTAAAAAAATGGGATACACCAGCAGGTAAAAAAGTCAAACATTGGCTTAACTATATCAAACTTCCTGCACCTACAATTCGATTTAGTCCAACAACAGAATTTCATCCCTTTTTCATGTAAATTTGCACCATGTCGAAGTTGTTTGTTGTACCTACTCCAATTGGAAACCTTGAAGATATTACTTTAAGGGCAATACGGATCTTAAAAGAAGTAGATCTTATCTTGGCTGAAGACACCAGGAATAGTGCCAAACTATTAAAGCATTATGAAATAGACACTCCTATGCAGTCTCATCACATGCATAATGAACACAAGACAGTGAAAAAATGGGCAGATAAGATAATAACTGGACAAACCCTTGCTCTGGTAACTGATGCAGGAACCCCAGCTATCTCAGATCCTGGGTTCTTGTTAATTCGAGAGTGCGTAAAAAATAATATAGAAATCGATTGCTTACCTGGTGCTACGGCCTTTGTCCCGGCACTTGTAAACTCGGCTTTACCCTGTGAGAAGTTTGTTTTTGAAGGGTTTTTGCCTCAAAAAAAAGGGAGGCAAACACGCTTAAAAATACTGGCAGAAGAAAAACGTACAATGGTTTTTTATGAATCACCCTATCGAATTGTTAAAACTCTTCAACAGTTTGCAGAATTTATAGGTGAGGAAAGACCCGTAGCTGTTTCAAGAGAGATCAGTAAAAAATTTGAAGAAACGAAAAGAGGAACGATCATAGAAGTATTGGAATATTTTAAAAACAAAGATCCTAAAGGTGAATTTGTGATAATCTTGGAAGGAAAGAAATAATGCAGTTAAAAAACCCTTTACATACAAAACCTTGGATAATTGCCGGCCCTTGTAGTGCCGAAAGCCAAGAGCAAGTGATAGCAACTGCAAATCTTTTAAAAAATAAGATTCACTTATTTAGAGCTGGAGTCTGGAAGCCTAGAACCAAACCTAATTCTTTTGAAGGGATTGGAAAAGAAGCTTTAAAATGGTTAAAAGAAGTAAAAGTGCAAACTGGCCTAAAAGTAACTACCGAAGTAGCCAATGCTCAACACGTTGAGCTGTGTTTAGAGGCAGGGATTGATGTACTTTGGTTAGGAGCAAGAACAACCGTTAACCCATTTTATGTCCAAGAAATAGCCGAAGCTCTTAGAGGTGTAGACATACCCATACTCGTTAAAAATCCTTTACACCCTGAGTTAAGTTTATGGATGGGAGCTTTAGAACGTTTAAATAAAGTTGGCATAGATCAGTTAGCTGCTATACACAGAGGCTTTTACACTTTAGAACAATCTGCTTTTAGAAATGAACCCAAATGGGAATTACCCATAGAGTTAAAACGCCAATGTCCTGAGTTACCCATTATCTGTGACCCGAGTCATATCTCTGGAAAAACGGATATGATTTCTGAAATAGCACAAACAGCTTTAGATTTAAATATGGATGGTTTAATGATAGAGACACACATAAGTCCAGAGCAGGCTCTTAGCGATGCTCAACAACAGATAAGACCTCAAGACCTAAAGCGATTAATAAACAATTTAGTATTAAGGAATCCTTTGGCAGATAATAAAGGGTTTAATGAGCAGCTCAAAAAATTGCGTTATGCCATAGATGAGGTAGATCAAAAGCTTTTAGAGGTGATGAGTGAACGAACCTCGCTAGTAAAAGAAATTGGAAAATTTAAAAAGGAAAACAAGGTTACTATTTTGCAAATTGAACGTTGGTTCGAAATACTTGAAACACGCCAAGAAATGGGAGTAAAAAAAGAGCTAAAAAATCAAATGGTTTCTGAAATTTTTGAATTAATACACAAACATTCCATTCTTATACAAACGGAGATCATGAAAAAGTCAGAATGAAAAAGCAGTGGAACCTAAAGCCAAAAGCTGATCCTAAGCTGATAGCTCAACTACAGGAAAGCCTGGGAGTAGCTAAAATTGTTGCACAACTTTTAGTACAAAGAGGCATTACTGATTTTAAGGAGGCTAAATCCTTTTTTCGCCCAACTTACGATCAGCTTCATGATCCCTTTTTAATGAAGGATATGAGTTTGGCAGTGAATCGACTAAAAAAAGCCCTTGAACAAAAAGAAAACATTCTGATTTACGGTGATTACGATGTAGATGGAACAACAGCAGTTGCTCTGATGTACTCTTTCCTTAAGTCCATTCATCCAAATGTAGCCTATTACATACCCGATCGATATTCGGAGGGCTATGGCATTTCCTATCAAGGGATTGATTATGCAGCTCAAAATAACTTTTCCTTAATTATTGCTTTAGACTGTGGAATTAAGGCCGTTGATAAAGTAGCCTATGCTCAAGAAAAAGAGATTGACTTTATTATTTGTGATCATCACCGTCCAGGAGCTAATGTTCCAAAAGCCCTTGCTGTTTTAGATCCCAAGCAAAATGATTGTAAGTATCCTTACAAAGAGCTTTCAGGATGTGGAGTTGGCTTTAAACTGATACAAGCCTATTGTCAAAAAAATAATATTGCTTTTGAAAAAATCACTCACTATTTAGATTTATTAGTGGTGAGTATTGCTGCTGATATTGTGCCCATTACAGAAGAAAATAGAGTCTTAGCATATTACGGACTAAAGCAACTCAGCACTGAACCAAGAAAAGGGTTAAAAGCACTTATGGAAGTGTCGGATAAGGAAAAAAACCTTACTATTTCAGATGTTGTTTTTGGTTTAGCTCCCAGAATCAACGCTGCTGGAAGAATTGAGCACGGAGCGAAAGCAGTAGCGTTACTTGTGCAAGAGGATATAGAACAAGCCCGATCGATGGCTCAAAAAGTAAATGAACATAATTTAAAAAGAAGAGAGCTAGATCAAAGCATTACACAGGAGGCTCTGAAGATGGTTATTCCAAACGCTAAAAGCACTGTGGTTTACCAAGAAAATTGGCATAAGGGAGTCGTTGGCATTGTCGCCTCTCGTTTAATAGAAACTCATTACAGACCAACCATTGTGCTCACCGAAAATAATGGAATGTTAGCAGGTTCGGCTCGCTCTGTAAAAGGCTTTGATGTTTATAACGCTATAGGCTCCTGTTCTGAGTACATAGAGCAGTTTGGCGGGCATAAGTATGCTGCCGGACTTACCCTTAAAAAAGAAAACTTGGCAGGATTTACTGCAAAGTTTGAAGAAGTCGTATCGGCAACAATTCAGGAAGAAATGCTGAATCCACAAATAAGCATTGATGCCGAGTTAACCATTTCTGAAATCAATCCTAAATTATACCGCATATTAAAACAAATGGCCCCTTTTGGTCCAGGAAATATGTCCCCTACTTTTATGACCCAACAAGTTATTGATAGGGGATACGGACGTAAGATAGGTCAAGAACAAACCCATCTTAAATTGAATGTTGGCGACAAAGAGCCTACTCAATACTTAGATTGCATCGGTTTTGGTATGGCCGATAAATTTGAACTGATAAAAGAAGGACAGCAATTTGACATTGCCTATGCCATAGAAGAAAATGTGTGGAATGGGAATGTAAACCTACAGTTACGTCTAAAAGACATTCGCTCTTAGCGCAAAACAGTTCTTCCTAATTTTTTAGAAATCATTTTTTTAAGCAACAGCAACTTACTCATTTTCTCAAGAGCTTTGATTTGAACAGCTTCTTCAGAAGATTTCAAATCATCTTGGGTATATTTAATGAGTTGTTCAATCTTCTTTACTTTTAAGGAATAAACTGCTGTTTCAACAGCCAGTCTCAGGTGCACGTCTTCCGTATCTGTATAAATGCCGTGCTTTTCCCAATTTTCACTTAGTTCATATCTACTCGACATTACATCGGTGGCTGCTTGGCTAATAGCGGGATTGCTGTGTTGCACAAAAAAGGAAGCGGATGGCAATTGTTGGTTGTTTACACAAGAAACATATTCTGCTAAGATCTCTGCGTATATAGCATTGTTAAACTGGATTTCATCCGCAATTTCTTGAACGATGAAAGTAGCCACTAACATTTTAAACTCTTCCTCTCGAATTTTTTTATTACCCGCTTCAGAAATCTCTTCTACCTCTTCAAAAAAGACAACCTCTTTATCTCCATAACACAGTAAAAAACGGATGATTTCCCATTCTTGATGGTGCGATTGATTGAAATCAACCTTTTTTTGTGATGGGGCTTTTACCTTTTGCTGAGGGCGGTATTCATTGGTTTTGCCCGTTGTATTTCTTTGTCGCTTTAGGCGTGCTACCTCTTGTGTTAAAATAGACTCAGCTATTTGCAATATTTTACTGCAGTTTTTGATGTAGACCGCACGTGTAATATGATCTGGTATAATGGCGATAGATCGTACAATTTCTTTAATCAATTCAGCCTTTTTGCTGGGGTCGTTATTGCTTTCATCCTGCAACAGCTGGGTTTTAAAGGATAAAAAGTCTTTGGCTTCGACATCAATAAATACCTTTAGCGCTTCTCGACTCACTTTTTTAGCATAACTGTCGGGGTCTTCACCATCTGGAAAAAGAACTACCTTCACATTCATTCCTTCAGCAAGGATTAAATCAATGCCTCGAAAAGAGGCTTTAATACCAGCAGCATCTCCGTCAAACAAAATATGAATGTTTTTAGTGTATCTGCTGATTAACTTAATTTGATCAACGCTAAGTGCTGTACCCGATGAAGCGACCACATTTTCTACTCCTGCCTGGTGCATGGATATGACATCTGTATACCCTTCCACTAAATAACAACAATCTTCTTTTACAATGGCCGATTTAGCAAAAAATAGCCCATACAAAACCTTGCTCTTATGGTAAATAAGACTTTCGGGAGAGTTGACATATTTAGCTGTTTTTTTATCATTTTTTAAAGTTCTCCCTCCAAAACCTAATACCCTTCCTGATAGGCTGTGAATAGGAAACATCACCCTTCCTCTAAAACGATCAAAGGATTTCTGTTCTTTAAAAATACTGAGTCCACTTTGCTCAAGATATTCTTTTTTGTAAGCCGCACTTAATGCCTCTTTTGTAAATGAATCCCAAGCTTCTGGATTGTATCCTAGTTGAAATTTTTGAATGGTATCGTCCGTCATGCCTCTTTCCTTGAAGTAACTTGCAGCAATGGCTAAGCCTTCTTTGGTTTTCAGCTGTTTTTGAAAAAAATCGTTGGCGAAATTACTGACAACATACAAGCTTTCTTTGGCATTAGCCTTTTCCATTTGCTCCGGACTCAACTCAATTTCAGGAACTTCTATATGGTACTTCTTTGCTAAGAATTTCAGTGCCTCTGGATAAGAAAACTGTTCGTGCTCCATCACAAAATTGACCGAGTTGCCTCCCTTTCCACAGCCAAAACATTTGTAAATACCTTTGGCAGGAGATACGGTGAAAGAGGGTGTTTTTTCATCATGAAAAGGACAAACGCCCAATAGGTTAGCGCCTCTTTTTTTTAGGGATACAAAATCTCCGACAACCTCCTCTATACGTGCTGTCTCGAAAATACTATCGATAATGTCCTTTGGAATCATCATTTTTTTCGATCAATAACATAATTAAGCAGCAGCTCTAGGGATTGACGAGCTTCATTGTCTTCAAACTCTTTTAACAAAGACAAGGCTTTTTCTTGATACTCTTTCATCTTAGCAAGGGTGTAGTCAATCCCCCCGTTTTGATGAACCAACTGAATCACTTTCGCAACTTTTTCAGAATCTGTATTGTGTCTTTTAACTGTATTGATGATGAATTTTCTCTCTTTTTTTTGAACCTTACCTAAGGTAAAGATTAAGGGTAAAGTCATTTTTTGTTCTTTAATGTCAATGCCTGTTGGTTTACCTATGTAGCTATCGTTGTTATAGTCAAATAAATCATCTTTCATCTGAAAGGCAATGCCTACCAGCTCACCAAATAAACGCATTTTTTCTACTGTTTCTTCTTTTTGTTGAGCAGTACTAGCACCACAAGCGCAACAGGCTGCAATGAGTGCTGCAGTCTTTTGTCGAATGATATCAAAATAGACTGCTTCATCAATATCTAGTTTTCGAGCTTTTTCAATTTGCAAAAGTTCTCCCTCGCTCATTTCTCTTACTGCTTTTGAGACAATTTGTAGTAAGTCATATTCTTTGTTTTCTAGCGATAGCAGTAAGCCTTGCGATAAAAGATAATCACCTACTAAAACGGAAATTTTATTTTTCCAAAGGGCGTTAATTGAGAAAAATCCACGACGCATATTGGCATCATCAACTACGTCGTCGTGTACCAAAGTAGCTGTATGCAGTAACTCAATTAAAGAGGCAGCCCGGTAGGTAGAGTCATTGATTTCTCCAAACAGTTTTCCTGTCAAGAAAACAAACATGGGTCGCATTTGCTTTCCTTTGCGTTTGATGATGTAATGCATAATTTTATCAAGCAAAGGAACAGGACTGCGCATAGCCTCCTTGAACTTGCTCTCAAAAAGCATCATCTCTCCATTTATGGGTCGCTTAATATCTTGTATTACACTCATCTATAATATAGGTACTACTGATAGCGAAGATACCAATAATTAAAACGAAAAAAAGCTCTTTTTTTAAAGAAAGCGGGTGTTATTTAGCCAGTTTGTTTGCTAACTGTCCGCAAGCAGCATCGATGTCTTTCCCACGACTTCTGCGAACATTTACAATCATGTTTTTACTTTCTAAATACTGTACAAAACGATCAACCTTATCGCTGTTAGCTTGCTGAAATTCGCCATTGTCAATGGGATTGTATTCAATAATGTTAATCTTACAAGGGGTCACTTTTGTAAATAATGCTAGTTCGCGGGCATCCTCAATTTCATCATTAAAATCTTTAAAAATGATGTATTCATAAGTGGGACGTATGCCGGTTTTATCGAAAAAATATTGCATTGCCTCCGACAAGGAGTCCAAAGAATTTTGCTCGTTTATTGGCATGATGTAATCTCGCTTTTTGTCATTGGCAGCATGCAGTGATAAGGCCAAGTTAAAACGCACTTCATCGTCGGCCAATTTTTTAATCATTTTGGCAATGCCTGCGGTGGATACTGTAATGCGTTTTGGCGACATGCCTAAACCATCATCCGAAGTGATTTTTTCTATCGATTCGACTACGTTACGGTAGTTAAGTAAGGGTTCGCCCATGCCCATGTAAACGATGTTGCTAAGTCGTTGATTATAGTTGCTTTTAGCTTGTTCATTGAGTAGAAAAACCTGATCGTAAATTTCATCGGCATCTAAATTCCTTAATCGATCGAGTTTTCCAGTAGCGCAAAATTTACAACTTAAACTACAGCCAACCTGCGAAGAAATACAGGCTGTCATCCTGCTTTTTGTAGGTATTAAAACCCCTTCTACGGTTTTATTGTCGCTTAGCTTAAAAGCGGATTTAATGGTACGATCTTTGCTTTTTTGTTCATCGCTAATCTCAACATGATTGATGCAAAAATGTTCGTCTAATAAAGTTCGGGTAGGTGTTGATAGGTTAGTCATTTCGTCAAATCTACGAGCCGATTTTTTCCACAGCCACTCATATACTTGTTTGCCACGAAAAGCCTTATCGCCCTGTTGAACGAAAAATTCTTTTAGCTCCTCTAAGCTTAGTGAACGAATATTATTTTTGCGTTTTAGCATGCCCCAAAGATACTTTATCTTTGTACTTCATGCGCTATTTATCAGCCGATATCATTTACCCTTTGCACAGAGAGCCCATAAGGCAGGGGGTTTTGGTTTTGAATACGGATGGGCAAATAATGGACCTATTGGAAAGTAGGGAGGGCATTGATAAGCTCGAGGTCTATAAAGGTTTCCTATGTCCCGGATTTGTCAATACTCATTGTCATTTGGAGCTTTCGCACTTATTGGGAAAGCTGCCTGAAAAAAAAGGATTGCCCGATTTTATTTCTCGAGTTCCTAAATATCGCAAAGCTAGGCCGTCTGTTATTCAAGAAAGTATTACATGGGCTGATGCACAGATGCATTCCAATGGTATAGTGGCTGTAGGTGACATCTCCAATACATCCGATACGTTTAATTTAAAAAGCAAAAGTCCAATACATTACCATACATTTATAGAGCTTTTCACTACTGATGAGTCAAAAGTAGATTCAGTCTTTTCGAATGGTTTGGAGCTTAAGAAAAAATGTAAAACCTCCGCATCTTTGGTGCCTCATGCTAGCTACTCTGTAGCTCAAAAGTTATTGCATAAAATACGTGACAATAATGTTGGTGAACTCATTAGCATCCACAACCAAGAAACATCCTCCGAAGATGAACTATTTGAAAAAGGAAGTGGAAAATTACAACAGCAGATACAAGCATTAGGATCCATGCACATAAGTGGCAAATCAGCTTTAAAAACAACCTTACCAAATCTGCCCAAAGCACCTACTTTATTGGTGCACAATACCTATACTAGTATAGAAGATGTACAATGGGCCGAAACGCAAAAGGACAATTTATATTGGTGCACCTGCCCCAATGCCAATCTTTACATAGAAGGAGTCTTGCCCAATTATAACATTTTTCAGTATTCTAAAATGACTATTGGTACCGATAGCTTAGCCTCTAACTATTCGCTTTCAGTTTGGGATGAGGTGAAAACCATTCAAAAGCACACAGAGCTTGACATAAATACTTTGTTGATTTGGGCCTGCAAAAATGGAGCAGAATTTTTACAATTAGACAATTTAGGAACCTTTGAAAAAGGTAAAAAACCAGGAGTTTGTTGGGTAAATGAAGCGGGCGTAAAAAGATTAGCTTAATGCCTCTGCAAGCTTTAAATCTGCAGGAGTAGTAATTTTAATGTTCTTCTTATCGCCTTCTACTAAATGAATTGAAAAGCCCATTTGTTCAACTACAGAAGCATCGTCTGTGAAGCTATTTTGGAATTCCTGTTCATAGGCTTTCAATATGATTTCTGACAGAAAACATTGTGGAGTTTGAACCAAGACAAACTGAGAACGGTCAGCGATTACACTAGTTGTTCCTTTCAGTTGCCTAATGCTATCTTGTACGGGAATAGTGGGGATGGCTGCTCCCTGTTCTTGTGCGGAAAGTAAACAATCGGTAATAAGGCGATTACTAACAAATGGCCGTACACCATCATGAATGGCTACAATGCCTTTTTGGTGTACTTTTTGCAAAGCATTTTGTACAGAATAAAAACGACTCTCTCCTCCATTTACTATTTGATGAGGTAATTGAAAGTGGTGCTTTTCGCAAAGAGATTGCCAACTATGTTGTTCTTTTTCAGGGAGGGCTAAAATAAGTTCCCCTTCAGGAACAGCTTGGTGGAAATTATTTAGTGTATGCATCAAAATAGGTAGTCCTTGCAGTTCTAAAAACTGCTTGGGGGTAGCCGAGCCCATTCGGCTTCCGCTACCCCCAGCAACTATGATGATGTATTTTTTCACTTTTTACAATATAAGCATTGCATCACCGTAAGTGAAGAATCGATATTTTTCTTTAACAGCTTCTTTGTAAATGTCCATCATTAAATCATATCCACCAAAAGCACAAACCATCATCATTAAGGTAGACTTAGGGGTGTGAAAATTGGTAATCATGCAATTAGCAATTTTAAAATCGTAGGGAGGATAAATAAATTTATTGGTCCATCCGCTGTAGGGAGTCATCAATTTTTGTGTAGTTACCGAGCTTTCGATAGCGCGCATACTGGTGGTTCCTACTGCACAAATACGCTTTTTCTTTTGTATTCCTTTGTTAATCACATCAACGCTTTCTTCCGGAATGATAATTTCTTCTGAGTCCATTTTGTGTTTACTCAGATCTTCTACTTCTACGGAACGGAATGTGCCTAATCCAACGTGTAACGTTAGTTCTGCAAAATCTACTCCAACAATTTCCAAGCGCTTCATCAGTTCTCTACTAAAATGCAGTCCAGCAGTAGGAGCTGCAACAGCTCCTTCGTGCTTGGCATAAATGGTTTGGTAGCGTTCAGCATCCTGTTCATCTGGCTCACGGTTGATGTATTTCGGAAGCGGTGTTTCTCCTAATTCTTTCAGTTTTTCACGAAATTCTTCGTAAGAGCCATCAAACAAAAAGCGCAAAGTTCTTCCTCTAGAAGTAGTATTGTCAATGACTTCAGCTACCAAACTTTCGTCTTCGCCAAAATACAGTTTGTTACCAATTCTAATTTTCCGAGCAGGATCAACCAATACATCCCAAAGAAGGTTATCAGCACTTAACTCTCTTAATAAGAATACTTCGATGCGTGCACCTGTTTTTTCCTTATTTCCGTACATACGCGCAGGAAAAACTTTGGTGTTGTTAAAGATCATCACATCGCCATCATCAAAATAGTCGATGAGGTCTTTAAACATTTTGTGTTCAATTTCACCAGTGTCACGATGAACTACCATTAAACGCGATTCATCACGGTTTTCTGCGGGTCGATCCGCTAGTAGTTCATCAGGTAAATCAAAATTAAATTGTGAGAGTTTTCTTTTTATCATGATAAAAATGGGTTCTAAAAAGGTCGCAAATATACGAAATTAAACATCACTATTAGGAACGGCTTGGGATTCAATAAATTCTTTAAGTGTTTCTATATCAAGGGCTTGTTTCAATTCAAAATTCCCAATCCGCCTTCGACATAAGGCGCTGAGGTGTGCTCCGCTATTTAAGGCTTTTCCGAAATCGTGGGCTAAAGAACGGATGTAAGTGCCTTTGCTGCAGACTACTCGGAAATCAACTTCAGGAAGCTCCACTCTGCTAATTTCAAAACTAGCAATCTGTACTTGACGGGCTTCTACTTTTACTTTCTCTCCTCTACGCGCTTTCTCGTAGAGACGTTCACCATCCTTTTTTAAAGCCGAAAATACAGGAGGAAATTGCTCAATGATACCAATAAATTGCTGGCTAGTTTTCTGTATCTCTTCTTCCGTGATGTGTAAGGTTGAGAATGTTTGATTTATCTCTGTTTCTAAATCGTAAGACGGGGTGGTACTGCCCAGCGTAAAGGTGCCTGTATATTCTTTCTCTTGTGCCTGAAATTCGTTGATGCGTTTGGTGAATTTTCCCGTACAAACTACCAATAAACCACTTGCCAGAGGGTCCAGTGTTCCGGCATGGCCTACCTTTATTTTTTTTACTTGAAAATGCGTGCGTAAAAGGTTGCGTGTTTTTTTAACTACATCGAAAGAAGTCCAGTGTAGGGGTTTATCAATAAGTAAAATACCTCCTTCTAATAAATTGCTCTCTTCCATATCAAAGCCAGTTCCAAAAACAAGCTACTGTACCTATCACAAAACAGTAATAAGCAAAATATTTTAGTTTACTTTTTTTGACAAGTTTTATCATCCATTTACAAGCAAAAAGACCGGTAACAAAGGCACTGATAAAACCAACGGATAAAGGAATCATGGTAGCAGCATCGGTACTAATGCTTCCTCCCAATACATCATCGGCTATTTTTCCAAAGATAAGTGGTACAACCATTAAGAACGAAAAGCGTGCTGCTCGTTCTCTATCAATCCCTAAAAGAACTGAAGTAGAAATGGTTGCTCCTGAACGAGAGATGCCTGGTAAAATCGCTATGGCTTGAGCCAAGCCAATGATAAAGGCATTGTTGTAAGAAAGGTCTTTCGTTGTCTTTTGGGCTTTATCGGCTAAAAACAAAAGCAAGCCAGTAATAAAGAGCATGCTTCCCACCAGTAAGATTTGACCACTAAACAGGGCATCTATCTCCTCATCAAAAAAGACCCCTACTACTGCAGCAGGAATCATAGACAAGATAATTTTTAAGGAAAACTTGAACTGATCGTTCCATTTAAACTGCAAGAGTCCAATAAATATTTCTTTGATTTCTTTCCAGAAAATAACTACTGTACTAAGGGCGGTTGCGGCATGCAAAACCACTGTCATCAATAAGCTTTCTTCGGGCATGGAATCATCCCCTAAAACAAATTTTGCTAGTTCCAAATGACCGCTACTGCTAACGGGCAAAAACTCCGTTAATCCCTGAATGATTCCCAGAATAATGGCATGCCAAATGCTTTCCATTTAGTCTTCTTTGGGCTTGTGTAGGATAGCGAAAATTTCGATGACCAATCCTGCTAAAATTAGAATTGGGCCAATTGTTAAACGCTGAGTATTAAATATAGCATCGCTAAATACGTTGGGGTCGTCTGATCCGCCACCACTCATTAAGATATAGCCTAACGCCATTACTACCACGCCGGCAATTAAAAGCTGATAATTTCTTTTTCCAAAAGTAAAATTCATAATCTATCGGTATAAGTCGTCTTCGTTCATTCGTAAGTATTTCCCTACAGCCCTGTTGGTTGCCAGTAAGCTCATGAGCATGCCCATTAATAGCATACCTCCCATTATAACGCCAACAGTGGGTAAATCTTGTAGTACAAGCAGCTCGGGCATTTCACTTTGGATGCCATATAAGGCTCCCATCAATAATAAGATGCCAATGAGGGCACCAAAAACTCCTTGAGTCAGGCCGCTAAATAAAAAGGGTTTGCGGATAAATCCATGAGTAGCACCTACTAGTTTCATAGTACGGATAAGAAAGCGCTTGGAATACACCGACAGACGGATCGTATTATTGATCAATGCAACAGCAATGATTAATAAAAGGAGGCAAAAGCTTAAAAGTAACAAGCTTACCTTCTGTACGTTTTGGTTTATGGAATCCACTAGGTCTTTTTGAAAGACTACCTCAGACACCAAATCATGATCACTCAGTTCACTTTCAAGAGTACTCATCCTTTCTAGTGATGTGTGGTCGGCATGTAGGTTAATATCTATGGAAGCAGTTAGTGGATTGTACCCTAAGAAAGAAATAAAATCTTCCCCCAAGTCTTTTTGTAAAATGGCGGCGGCTTCCTCACTGCTCACATATTGGCTGGACTTGACCCATTGGGAGGCATCCAGTGTTTTTTGAAACTGCAAAACATCCACTTCTTTGATTTCCTCTTTTAACATGACTGTAAAGCCAATGTTTTCTTTTACGTAGTTGGAAAGGCGCTGTGCATTGACAAGGACCAATCCTAAAATACCCAGCATAAACAGGACCAGCGAAATGCTGATTACAGTAGAAGCAGAAGCGGTTCTAAGCTTACGTTGTGTATGTTTTTCTTGTACCTGTGTCATACAGCTTGCTAATGTAATATTTTCCGAGCTTATTGATTAACTTTGTCGCTGGATATTTTAAGCATAAAATGGAATACAATTTTAATAGCATAGAACAAAAGTGGCAAGAACGCTGGAGTGACGAAGGAACTTATTGCGTGAGTGAAGACAGCAATAAAGAGAAATTCTATGTGCTGGATATGTTTCCTTACCCTTCAGGAGCGGGCCTACACGTAGGCCATCCTTTGGGCTACATCGCCTCCGATATTTATGCTCGCTACATGCGCCACAAAGGATACAATGTATTGCATCCTATGGGTTACGATTCCTTTGGGATACCCACCGAGCAATACGCCATAGAAACGGGCATACATCCGGCAGTAGCTACTGAAGAAAACATTGCACGATATCGAAAGCAATTGGATCAAATCGGTTTTTCTTTTGACTGGAGCAGAGAGGTACGTACCTCCAACCCCGACTATTACCGATGGACCCAATGGATTTTTAAGCAGTTGTTTGATTCCTACTACTGCAACATTGACGATAAAGCCTTACCCATATCGGAACTGATTGAAGAGTTGGAACGCAATGGTAACGCCTTGGTGCAATCGCCTTGCAATGAAGATACTCCAGTTTTTACCGCTGAACAGTGGAAGGGATGGAGCCAAGAAGAGCAGCAAGCTCTATTGTTAAAATACCGTTTGGCCTTTTTATCCGACACCTGGGTAAATTGGTGCGAAAAGCTAGGAACTGTTTTGGCTAACGATGAGGTAAAAGACGGTGTTTCCGAAAGAGGCGGACATCCCGTAGAGCAAAAATTGATGCGCCAATGGTCTTTGCGCATAACAGCTTATGCCGAGCGTCTATTGAAAGGATTGGAATCCTTAGATTGGAGCGACTCTATCAAAGAGATTCAGCGCAATTGGATTGGGAAATCCAAAGGAGCTTCCGTGGCTTTTGAAGTTGCAGGACATACTGCCCAGATTGAGGTGTTTACTACCCGCCCCGACACCATTTTTGGAGTTAGCTTTATGGTTTTGGCGCCCGAGCACGAGCTGGTAGCTCGTATTACTACCCCAGCACAAAAAGAAACCATAGAAGCCTATATACAAGCAGCGGCTTTAAAATCGGAAAGAGACCGTCAATCCGATGTAAAAAACATCAGTGGAGCCTTTACGGGAGCCTACGCCATACACCCTTTTACAGGAAAAAAAGTGGCCATCTGGATTGGCGATTACGTTTTGGCCTCCTACGGGACAGGAGCAGTCATGGCCGTTCCCTGTGGCGACCAAAGAGATTGGAATTTTGCCCAGCATTTTGGTATTGAGATACTCAATATTTTTAACGACACCGATATCAGTGAGGGTGCTTGTGAAGATAAATCCGTAAGCATTACACATTCTGATTTTTTAAACGGACTTACTGTAGAACAAGCCATCCCAAAAGCCATTGCCGCCATAGAAGAAAAAGGCATAGGAAAAGGAAAAACCAACTACCGACTGCGCGATGCAATTTTTAGCCGCCAGCGCTATTGGGGCGAGCCTTTTCCGGTTTATTACCAGGGCCACACCCCTTACCTGATGGAACAGGCTGTAGAACTGCCGCCTGTAGATAAATACCTGCCTACCGCAACAGGAGAGCCTCCTTTGGCACGGGCCAAGCAAGCCGACTGGAATGTTTCTGCCGGAGATCGCATGGAATACAGTATTATGCCAGGATGGGCCGGTTCTTCATGGTACTTTTTGCGCTACATGGATCCGCATAACGAAACGGAATTTGTAGCCCGCCAAAAAGCCGACTATTGGGGACAAGTAGATTTATACATTGGCGGTGCCGAGCATGCCGTAGGACACCTATTGTACTCTCGCTTTTGGACTCAATTTTTGTACGACCGAGGACACATTGGGTTCAAGGAGCCTTTTAAAAAGCTCATTAACCAAGGCATGATTTTAGGACGCTCTAATTTTGTGTATAGAATTAAGGACAGCAACACCTTTGTTACTTTTGAAAAACGCAAAAAATACGACACTAGCCGCCTGCACGTAGACATTAACATGGTAGATAATGACATACTGGACATGGAAGCCTTTAAACAATGGAGAAGCGACTACGCCGATGCGGAATTCATCTTGAATGATGAGGGAAAATATAGCTGTGGGCATGAAATAGAAAAGATGTCTAAATCCAAATACAACGTACAAACGCCCGATTACTTAGTAGCCAAGTTTGGTGCCGACACCTTGCGCATGTACGAAATGTTTTTGGGTCCCTTAGAGCAGTTTAAGCCTTGGGACACCAAAGGCATTAATGGGGTGCATAATTTCTTACGCAAACTATGGCGACTGATGCACGATGCAGACAATCATTTTACCATTAGCGAAGAAATCCCTAACAAGGCCGAGCTAAAAAGCCTGCACAAAACCATTAAAAAGGTTTGTGAAGACATAGAGCGTTATTCTTTTAATACGGTGGTAAGCAGCTTAATGATTTGCGTGAACGAGCTGAACGATTTAAAGTGCAATAAGAGAGCCGTTATGCAAGACTTAGTGGTTTTACTCTCTCCTTATGCTCCCCACTTGGCCGAGGAGCTGTGGGAAAAGCTAGGACATAGCACTTCTGTTACCCAAGCCCCATTACCTGTTTTTGAGGCAGCACACTTGCAAGAAGACGCCATTACTTACCCCGTCTCTTTTAACGGAAAAATGCGCTTTAAGCTGGAGCTGGCTGCCAACATGGGTAAAGAGGAAGTAGAAGCTGCCGTGATGGCCCACCAAAAAACCGTACAATACTTAGCGGGCAAAACCCCAAAGCGCATCATTGTGGTGCCTAAAAAAATCGTGAACGTGGTGGTGTAGGTTTTATTCTTTTTTGAATTCTCATCCCAAATGAAGTGTTGATTGAAGAACCTAAAACTCTTGGTAAAACAAGTGCTTCAGCTATACTTTTTAGGTTATCACTTCCATTTAGGAAGGGTGCTAAATATTTATATAAAAATGGTTTGACATTATAATTAGATAATTTCTCTGCTTTTTTTCAAGCGGTTGTAATATGTGCTTTTACAATTTCATTTCTGAAAAATTCTTTGGCTTTTCAAGTAATACTATTCGTTGTTTTTCTTCCACATTTCAAATGCCAGGATTCAGTTTGAAAAACATTTATAATAATGTTGTTTTGACTACAACTCTTACTGATTTTTGAGTATTAAGTGTTATTTATTTAGTTTTTGTTTGGGATAGCAGATCAGCCTTCCTTGGCCATCTTTGTATTGCCCAATTAGAAGCAGGGTAGTTATGTAAATAGTATGAGTCAGGTCAATGATGAAAAAGGTGTCAAGGTGATTTTCTTTATGGGCTTTTGGATGAGATGTTTCTTGGGCATGGCTTAGCCCAGTAATGGCTAAACAGCTAAACAGTACAAAAAAGTATCGGAGGAGTTTCATTTGGCGAAAGGAAGGCAAAAGGATCATTCTTTTAGGCGTTAAGATTCGTAAATATAGAAAAAGGGAACTGTTAAAACCCTGTCAATAACTCCTCCCAGTGCAAGGCCAATTGCCTATAAAATTTAATAAA
>CBFIDX010000010.1:0-45800 GCA_965661505.1 Flavobacteriales bacterium
AACGCCTGCGTCAGCACGAATCTCCGTAAATGAATTTTCAAAATTTTGAGCGCTGAATTCGTTGGTGTTTATTAAACCTGCATCAGCAAAAAGGTACGTTTTTAGTTTGTTTTGTTCTTTAAGAACAGGAAGTGTTTTGTGAAATTCTAGCTCAGCACTAATCGCTGCTCCGCTCGTACCTACATACGTATGTACATAGTTTCCATCTGCATTAGGCTCTATTGCTAAATAGCCTGAATATCCTCTCAAGTTTAGGCCTCCTCCCATATGAAAAGAATTGGTGGTATTTCCGTAACCCAACCAATCGTTAGGTATAAATCCTTGTGCTCTCGTAAATTTATTATCCATCAATGCTTCAGGATTTGCACCTGCTAAATAGAGTTGTGATTCCATAGCCCAGTTACTCCCACTGCCGTATTGTGCAAAAACACGGGTATTTAACTGGAATTTGCCAAGGCTATTTCGGTTGACGGTGGTAAACGAAAATTTAGCAAAATCGTAATCAGAACCAATGCTGCTACTGCTAACTTCTAAATTGATTTTTCCACGCCCTTTTGTGTAGCGATAAGTATGATCCCAGCCAATAGTAGCCGTGTTATTAAACTTATTCCTTTGCCACCCTTCATACAAAAGATAGTTTAAGTCCGTTTGTTGTGGCCTGTACATGCTTTTAAAAGAAGTATAGATGCGGTTTTTCTTTTTGTAGTCAGATTTTTCAAATCCAATCTGATTGGTATGAAGTCCAGCAAGAAAACTTGTGTTTAAAGAAATCTTTCCGTGTTTAATGTATTTATCTAGTCCTGTTTTGTACTTTAAGCGATAGGAGATAGGGTTGTACTCGTTCAGATCGGTAATGTTGGAATCTTGAAAAATACCAGTGTTGATCCACAGGTTTCCTTCCAAAACATGGTGGTGTAATAAATAATTACCATTGAAATGAAAGCCTGCTTTGACACCATCATAAGCATTCCACCAAACATCGGGCCTGCTTTTAAGATTATAGCTTTTCCAGTCAGGCATATTCCAAATTTTGGAATCAAAAGCCAAATTTAAAGGAGCTTTTTTACTGTTATTTAACATGTAACTATCTGCCAAACGATTGCTTGGGTCAATAACCACATTCTCTATTCCGTTAGGAATGTTAACAATTGCGGTATAGGAAGGAAATATTTTCCCCCAAGCGTGCCATTTATCCAGTACAGTGGCATCTGTTTCTTTTACAAACCAATGGTTAGGAATATGAAACTTATGCTCTACACCATTTTTTGAATAAACGGAAAAGTCAATAGGCATTTGCATTTCCCCTTTCCGTTCAAACGTAATAGCAAAATTATTGTTCTCTTTGGTTTCTATTTTTTGGATGCTATAATCAATCGTTTTGGATGTTTCCATCCATTGATCAAAAAACCAGTTTAAATCAACTTTCGTATGCTCTACAATTGCTTTTCTAAAATCATCAAAATACGGATGTGCCATTTTCCACTTTTGGAAGTAGTGTTGCATCGCTTCTAAGAAAAGCTGTTCTCCCAAGACATATTCTAAATTATACAGCATAGCGGCTGTTTTGTAATACACATGTCTATAGCCACCTCCATGCCCCAAGGCTGAGGAAAAGCCATCAGAGTGAGTGTTAAGTTGAGGGTCGTTAAATTTAGTAGCATCCCGCATGTAAGCATAATACACTCTTGAGTCAATAGCTTTTACTGGTTTCTTAAACCGATTTTTATAATTGCTTTTAGAGGGTTCGGTCACTAAATATTCACCATCTATTTTATTGAGTGCCCAAGCAGTTAAGAATTGAGTAAATCCTTCATCTAATGCTGCTCGATATGTTTCATTACTCCCTACTTGTGCATAAAACCATTGGTGACCTATCTCATGTGCTAGCAGTCCTCTATAACTTGGGTCCTTTCCTCCATCAAGTGTAATCATGGGGTACTCCATTCCATCGCGCGCATCTGCAACAATTATCTTGTGGTAGGCATACATGCCAATATCTTCTGAAAAAACACGAATAACATCGGCAGAAAATTGAGCTGCATTTTGCCATTTTGATGCGTGTGGCTCTTGCACCATAGCAATGGCTTTGATGCCATTCCATTCTGCTTCTCCAATCCGATAAGTAGGGTCAGCTGTAAAAGCAAAATCATGCACATTTTCAGCATGGTAGATCCAGGTTTTTCTTGAAAGGCTGTCGTAAGGAATGATGATAGAAGGCGCAGAGTTCCAGGCTTTGTTAGCAAAGTTTTTTAGGTCTAATTTTTTTCTCAACTCATCGGGCATTACTTCTGATCTATTTTGTAGTGCACCAGTTGCCTCAACAACGTAGTTAGATGCAAACGTTAGTTCTACATCCCAAGTTCCAAAATCTCCATAAAATTCTTTGCCCAAATGCTGATCCGTAGTCCATCCGAATTTATTGTCATAAACAGCAATTCTTGGGTACCACAATACGCCATCATAGTGTGAGTTTCCGAAAGAATTGAAAGTTTTCATTCTCCTACGTAAACTTCCTATATCAAAATAGGTTTTGAAATTCATTGTAAAGGTGATGCTTTCGCCACTTTTTAAGGGTTTATTTAAAAACACTTTTAAAATGGTATTATCCAGCTCTGTCTGTACTGCTTCGCCGTTAACCTTTAAGTTTTTAACCACCGTTCCAAGTCCTTTCTTTTCGTAACGACCATAGGAGATTCGGGCATGATTTTGATGATGTAGTTCTGAGCAATAAGAGCCTGGAATAAATGCATTTTGATACAGATGAAAATAAACGAATGATAAATCGTCCGGAGAATGATTCCAGTAGGTTAGTGTTTGGTTTGCATCTATGATGTCTTTAGTTTCATCAATGTTAGCTTTAATGGTATAATGCACATCCTGTTGCCAATATCCTAGTGGGGCTTTGTTTTTCCAGTAGTTTGGATTATCTTTTTGTTGATAGGTGTTGGGAGTGCTTAGAGGGTTGTATTTACTTTGTGCTTGTGCTGTAAAGCTTATGAGTACTAAAGCAATAAAAGCTTTGATTGTTTTCATTTTCTGATGGAATAAAATTGGTTCGCTAAGATAGTAAAATGCACTAGAAAGATACGTGAAGCTTTAGGTTGAGTTGTCTGGAAGTAAGGTAATTTGGTACGGCAAACTGTGTTCCTCCTACATCCTGTATCCAAAGGTAAGAAACAGTATTGTTAATATTCAGTAAGTTAAAGGCTTCTAAGCTTATCCATGCAGTTTTGGTAAATTTGAAAGGATTGAACCTTTCAGGTTGCTCTCCTTCTTTTTTCAAAATTAATGAAAAGCCTATATCTACACGTTTATAATCTGGCATCCTAAAATCGTATTCTCCTTTGTAGGTTTCTGGTGGTGTTAGTGGAAAGCCTGAACCATAAACTAAATTTAAATGCATTTTGAAATGAGGCATTCGTGGTAAATAGTCCTGAAAAAATAAAGAAAAATTAACACGCTGATCGGCAGGGCGAGCGTAATATCCAATTTCTTTTATAGTACCATTTTCATCAGTGTAAAAGTCGTTTTCGATGTCGGCTACAGTTTTCATAACTGATAAGCTAGCCCATGATTCCATTCCTTTTACAAACTCTCCGTTCAAGCGGATATCTACCCCACCGGCATATCCTTCTGCACTGTTTTCTGCATAATACCTAATACGTACATTGTCTATTTCGTACGGAATAAGATTATCTAACTGTTTGTAGTATAGCTCAGTAACTAATTTAAATGGTCGTTTCCAAATGCTGAAATTGTAATCACTACCTAAGATAAAGTGAGTAGATTTTTGAGCTTTTAAGCTTTTATTGAGCTCTCCCACTAAATTTCTCATTTCTCGATAAAAAGGAGATTGGTAATAAACTCCAGAAGATGCTCTAAATAAGATGTCATTCCTCCATAGAGGGCGGTAAGATATAGAAGCCCTCGGACTCACTAAATACTCTTCGTTTAAATCCCAATAGCTTCCTCGAACGCCTGCATTTAGCGTTGTTCTGCTGATGCTTTGTTGGTATTGAATGTAGGCATTGTGCCTGTAGGATTTCAGATTTGCTTGTGCTTTTAATACGTTTTCAAGATCAAAGGATTGTGGTTCTATTAATTCTTCGGCTAAATTATCTACTGGGTGAGGTAAAGAAAAACCTGCCGAGTCGATAAGAATCCATTCACTCAATACATCCCTTATTTGTTCAGACTGGCTTCTTAAACCCCACCTAAATTCTATGTCTTCTTTTGTGAATAAACCATTGTGTTGGATGGAAAACACATCGGCTTGTAAATAGTTTCTAGCATGATTAAGGTGAGTCCCAACGCCACGATTAAAGGTGGCTTCGCCAAAATCATCAGAACCTAGGTCGTTCTCTATTTCATACAGCCAATATTGACCTAAAATATCAAATGTTTCGCTTTCATAGGTTGTAAAAGCAGACCCCGTAAGGTTTAGGTTAATGTTACTATTGGGTTGCCAATTAAAACTAAGAGCATTAAAAAAAGTTTCATACTCGTCAATTTCTTGTCCTTCAAAGAATATTCTTACTTCTAGAGGAACACTTATGGTTCCGAATCGGGTCGATCTATTTTGCGGTATTTGTTGATAGCGATTATTTGAATAATTACCTAAATAGGCGATAGAAAGTTGATCGCTAAAATCGTAATTCACATAAGTCTGAACATCTGTGAAATCAGGAGTATATTCGCCTTGAGTATCCAAACTATTAAGAACATATTTTGTTGATTTTTTTCGAGCGCCAATTAGGTATGAAAACTTTTTTGATGGAGAGCTGCCTTCTAAATGTAGGTTAGCTCCCAAAAAACTTAGCGTTGCCGACCCACCAAAGCCTACGGTTTTTTTATAAGTAATATCCAACACTGAAGACATTTTGTCACCGTACTTTGCAGCAAAACCTCCTGCAGAGAATTGAATGGCGCTTACTAAATCTGAATTAACAAAGCTTAAACCTTCTTGCTGACCAGATCGTATAAGAAAAGGACGATAAATTTCAATCCCATTTACGTAAACTAAGTTTTCGTCATAGTTTCCACCTCTAACGTTGTATTGCGAACTAAGTTCATTAGAAGAACTCACTCCAGGCATGGTTTTAATGAGGTCTTCTACGCCCGAATTGGAGGTTGGTAACACTGTAACATGCTTTGAATCTATTTTTTCAAAGGTGCTAGTTCTAATCTGCTGATCTTCAATATTAACGTCGTCAATTCGGATCTGATTAGAAGAAAGTTGAACGTTAAGCTCATATTCTTGCCCCATCTTTAGCATAGGAATTTCAACTACTTGCGTTTCAAAACCAATAAAGGAAAAAGCGACTTTTTGAGTCGTATTTGCTTTCACCTTTAACTGATACTTTCCCATTAAATCAGTAGAGGTGCCTGAAGAACTTCCTAAAATACTCACATTTACGCCCTCTATAGCAATAGATTCATCACTAACAATTCCGTTTATACTTTGGGCGTAAACGGAGTTGCAGATAAGAAAAAATAGTATTGCAAGAAGGTGTTTCATAAAGTTTTCAAAGGTAATAATAAGTTGTATGTTAGAAATCCATATTTAGTTACATTTGAAGATAACTTTTAGAAAACCAATTTAGTATGAAGCGTATTTTAATTTTATGTACCGGAAATTCCTGTCGCTCTCAAATGGCTGAGGGTTGGCTGAAGTCTATGTTAGGAGATTTAGCGCAGGTATATAGTGCAGGTTTAGAAGCACATGGTATTAATCCATTTATGAAACGTGCCATGGAGGATGCCGGAATTGACATTAGCGACCATACATCTAATGTGATGGAAGAGTATCAGGATATACTCTTTGATTATGTAATTACAGTATGTGATCATGCAAGAGATAACTGTCCTTATTTTCAAAATGCAACAAAAAGAATCAGTCATTCTTTTGAAGACCCTGCTGATGCAACAGGTACCGATGAAGAGCAGCTAGTAGTATATAAGAAAGTACGTGATCAAATTGAGCGATTTTGCGCCAATTTTTCTGAGCAAGAATTTGGTGTTGTCGTTAAACAAGACATCATTACATGGTTTGAAATTCCTGTGTTGAATTTTGAAAGAGCAAAAATCTTCTACGAGCAAATTCTTAAAAAAAAGATTCATACATACAATTTAAATAGTATTCAACACGGATTTTGGGAACATTCAAAATCTACAATTGGTGGAGCATTGGTAAAAGATGTCCTAAAACCCTCTAAAGAAGGTGTATTAGTGTACCTAAATGGAGGCAAAGATTTATCCTTTATCTTAAAAAGAGTTGAGCAAGCAGGAGGTAAGGTGTTGCTAGAGAAAACACAAATTAGCACAGAAATAGGCTTTATGGCTAAGTTTGAAGATACAGAAGGGAATGTTTTAGCGTTACACTCTAAAGAGTAAAGGAGGCCCTGTAGCTAGCGATATTCCCTTTGTCGTCTTCTACTTGCAAAGTAAAAAAATGTTTCCCTTTTGAAAGATTTTTGTCAAAGTAATGGGTCAATCGTCCTCGCTTAGGATCATACTCCATTAGTATCCATTTATTATCAATTTCTCCTCTGTATGATTTGATTCCGCTTAAATCGTCCTTAATATTAACTCTTATGCTAGATGAAGTCATCTTTTTACCTTCATAAATGTTTAATGCCTTAATCGTTGGTGCGATCGTATCAATGGAAACGGAGAAATTACCAAATGATTTTAGTTTGGTAGTAAGTTTATTCTGAATCCATTTTCCTCCTCTATAAATGATCCTTCCGTTTTTATTAATTTGAGCGATAAATGCTTTTGATCTTAGAGTGCTATCTAAATTGCTTTTTATGGACAAGGCATAAGATTTGTGAACCGCTGTGTTTTCATTGTGTACATAATGGATGGGAGCAAAAAAACGTTCAAGAGTATCTGAAGAAATGTTGTATTGAAACAGAAGTGTGTCATACAGTGCTTTTTTAGGAATATGTATTTCTATTCCTTCATTTTTGTAAATATTTGCTTCTTGATAGGGGAAGGTAGCTACTACAGGAGCATTCAATAACTCATTGGAAGGAGCTTTGTAAGATGTTGCTTTAAGATTGAAGAGAAGCTGCGAGGTGTTTCCATGAACATCTTTAATGATGAAGCGCCCCTGATGTGTGCTATCAACTTTTATAACCCCTTTATCTTTAATGTTTTGGTAAATACTCAATGGATTGTTTGCCTCCAAGTAACAAGAATGTATTCGCTTTTTACTGAGTTGTTTTTCGGCATAGTCAATATGGCTATTAATAAAGCGAGTTTCATGAAAGCCAAATTCATCCATTTCATGAAAATAGATTTGCTTACCATCTACAATAAGCTCTACCGAATATACCCCATTTTTGTTATTTGCACCATTTAGTAGGTCGTGAGTATAAATGCCTACGCTAACCTTTCCATGCACAAGGATCACCTCTTTTACCCTGTATGTATTGCCCTCTTTTATTGCTGTAAAAAATTTACCCAATCCTTGTTGGTTAACTTGACTTTTATGACCTCTTGGTTGCACCTTAATTTCTCTGATTACAGGAGCTATGTCATCTTTTATGTCAAAACCGAAATGCAATCCATTTTGTGGAAATTCATTTTTACTCGTTCGTAGTTCAAAATGCAGATGAGGAGCAGCTGAGCTGCCGCTATTTCCTGAAAAAGCAACTAATTGTCCTTTTTCAACAATTAAGGACTCTTTTTTAGGAAACAATTCAATTGCAAAAGATTCCTTTTCATATTGAGCAGATTTCACATAGGTTTCAATATCACCATAATACTTGCTTAAATGAGCATATACAGATGTGTAGCCGTTTGGATGGGTAATGTAAAGTGCCTTTCCGTAACCCCAGGGAGAAACTTTTATTCTAGAAACATATCCATCGGCAACTGCCCTGATTTTATGTCCAGAGGCTCCCTTAGTTTTAATGTCAATACCTGCGTGAAAATGATTGCTTCTGAGTTCGCCAAAAGTGCCCGATAGTAAAAGGGGAATGTCAAGAGGTGATCTAAAGTAATCTTTTGGATGGTTTTGTGACATTAGAGGCATCTGTATTACCCCAAAAAAAAGAATTAAAAAAATAAATTTTCGACCAAGCATAGTAATAGTAAAGACATTGCAAAAATAAAAATGCCAGCAAAATAAATCAGCTTTTGTTTGTAATTAAATCTTGCAATGTTAACTTTGTAGAAGATTTTTTCATTCATGAAAATGCTATTTTCTTTTTATGAAAGCTACTATAGATAGGTTACAGCAAAAAGTTGAAAAATTAGTTGAGCGGTATCGAGCGTCTGAGACCACTAATTTATCATTAAATCAACAATTATCTAGCTTACAGTTACAGCTTGAAGAAAACCAAAATCGTATTTCTGACTTGAAAGAAAAAAACAAAATTTTGAAGCTTTCGGCATCCCTTCAAGGAAAAGGAGAAGATACCAAAGCAACAAAACAACAAATTAATGAGCTAGTGCGGGAAGTTGATAAATGCATAGCTTTGTTAAATAAGTGATTTACCGCTCCATGGAGAGTTTGAAAATAAAAGTGAACGTAGCCAATAGGACTTATCCGCTAACCATCAATAGAAAGGATGAGGAGCAGGTGAGAAAAGCTGTTAAGGTTATTGAGGAGCGATTAAAAGTATATGAGAAGAGTTTTGCTGCAAGAGACACACAAGATTTGCTAAGTATGTGTCTATTGGAAATGGCTGTTAAAATTTCTACTGATGAACAAAAAGTTAAAGTAGACGTTTCTGTCGAGCAACAACTTCAAACGCTAGAATCACTTTTAGACAAAAGTTTATAAAAAACCGTTCTTTTTAATAGTATACCCGCATCAATTAAGTTTTTAAACTCAACAAGATTTTAATTGGGGATACGACTTATGTTTTCAAAAGCAGGCCTCAACCCTTTGGGTTTCCTTTACAGGAACAGTGGACGTTTGCGATCTCATAGCGGCCCCACCCATGTTTTTTAGGAGTTTATTAAACACCAATGGGTTGATGCGGGTTTTTTTTAATTTAAATTAGACAGTAAAATGGATATTTTAGCAGTTATTATAGGTTTAATAGTAGGAGGTGCAATCGTTTTTTTTGTATTTAGTAAGCTAAATAAGAGCAAGGGTAACAGTATTCTTGAAGAAGCTAAAAAAGAAGCTGAACAAATAAAGAAAACCAAGATCTTACAGGCAAAGGAAAGATTTTTAGAGCTTAAAAGTGAGCATGAAAAAGTTATTAATCAGCGAAATCAGAAAGTAGTTAATGCTGAAAATCGCATCAAAGACAAAGAGCATAAATTGTCTCAAAAACTTGGTGAAGTAAACAAGAAAGAAAGGCAGGTAGATGAAATGAAGAACAACATTTCTCGTCAGAAAGAAGCCATCGCTAGAAAAGAAAACGATTTAGAGAAGAATCACCGTAAACAGGTAGAAGCATTAGAAACTATTTCTGGGTTATCCGCCGAAGATGCCAAAAAGGAACTAGTAAAAACACTGAAGGATGAGGCCAAAACACATGCAATGTCTTACATTCAAGAAATTGTTGAGGAGGCAAAACTAACCGCAAATAAGGATGCAAAAAAGATCATTATTCAGACCATTCAACGGGTAGCTACCGAACATGCTATTGAGAATTCTGTTTCTGTTTTTAATATCGAAAGCGATGATGTAAAAGGGCGAATTATTGGTCGTGAAGGAAGGAATATACGCTCTTTGGAGGCTTCAACTGGAGTTGAAATTATAGTTGATGATACTCCTGATGCTATTCTTCTTTCTTGTTTTGACCCTGTAAGGAGAGAGATCGCCCGCCTTGCGTTACACAAATTAGTGACCGATGGCCGAATTCACCCTGCACGTATTGAAGAAGTAGTTTCAAAAACAAAAAAACAAATTGAAGAAGAGATTGCGGAAATAGGTAAAAGAACTGCAATTGATTTAGGAATACATGGCCTACACCCCGAACTTATACGTATGGTTGGTAGAATGAAATATCGTTCCTCATATGGTCAAAATTTACTCCAACACTCTCGTGAAGTTGCCAATATGTGTGCTACAATGGCGTCTGAGCTAGGACTTAACACCAAGGCGGCAAAGAGAGCAGGTTTATTACATGATATTGGTAAAGTTCCAGATGATGAGCCAGAGTTGCCACATGCTATTCTTGGCATGAAATTAGCAGAGAAATATGGTGAAAAGCCAGACGTTTGTAATGCTATTGGTGCCCACCATGACGAGCTCGAAATGAACGCTATGATTTCTCCTATCGTGCAGGTTTGTGATGCTATTTCTGGCGCTCGCCCCGGTGCGCGTAGAGAAATTGTAGAATCTTACATTAAACGAATAAAAGAGTTAGAAGATACTGCTTTGGCTTATCCGGGTGTTATAAAATCTTATGCTATTCAGGCTGGTAGGGAATTACGTGTTATTGTAGAAAGCGAATCTGTTTCTGATACGGATGCTGAAAAGCTATCCTTTAATATTTCACAGAAAATAGAAACTGAAATGACCTATCCTGGACAGGTAAAAGTAACCGTTATACGAGAAACAAGAGCGGTTAATTTTGCTAAATAAATAATAGCTGCTCTATTTTTTGAATACATCCAGAAATCCTCGAATGTCATTTACTTTTTCGCTGTTTCCTTGAATAGCATATGCATTCAATAAGTTCACAAGTATTCTTTTTATGGCAACTACATTTGCACAAGGAGTAAAAAAAGTTGTTTTTAAGTTCATTTTTTCCTTATTCAAAAAACGCTCAATATCCCCCCTTGAGAGTACTGTTCCTCTACTAAATGGATTAATATAAAATTTTACTGGGTCCCCTGTAAGTAGATTTTCATCATCAATGTATGCAACAAGGAAATGCATAGGCAAATTAATTCCTGATATGGGCAAATTACATTTTTGAGCAACAATAATATAAATTAACGAAAGCGATAGAGGGTTTCCTCTTTTGGTGTTTAGCACATCATTTATGTAGGAGTTTTGCGGTGCATGAAAATTTTTACTATTTCCCTTTAGCTTACAGGAATCAAAAAGAATCATGTTGATCAATTGTACTTGCTCATATTCAGTAAGTGTAGGATTCAAGCTTTTTGCAACCTCTTTACTCATCCAATCAATCTCAATTTTAATAGCATTAGCGTTTATGTCCGGGTACTGATATTTAGTAATTATCAACCATGCTTCTAGCAGGTCTTTGTTGTCATTGTTAATCCAATTTTTTAAATCATTTTTTATTGAGATATACTGGATATCATGAATTATTTCTTCTGCACGACTTTGAATAAGAGTATCAAAGTTTTTTCCCCAAGCATTTTCTAGATCAGGAATGATATCAACACCTAATTCTAATAATCTAGATCGAACCTCGGAATAGATGGCTTTATCAGGATCTTCTAAAAGACTAATAAGGTTATGGATCTCATTTTTAGTCATTGTTCAGTTGTTCTAAAACATAAGTAATCATCGATGCAATTGTTTTTTTGTGGTTTTTACTATAGCGTTTTGTAGCCCTATTAGCAAGAATTGCGCATATAGTTAAGCATTCATGATCGAGCAACTTCCCGAAGCCATAGAGTGCAGAGGTTTCCATTTCAAAGTTTGTTATTTTTAAATTTTTATATTCAAAAGCAGCTAAAAGTTCATCGAGGTTTGGTGTTGTTTTTTTTAAACGTAATGTTCTGTTTTGAGGGCCATAAAAGCCAGGTGCTGTTGCTGTTATGCCTTTTTTTATTTCTGGAAACTTTCGCAGCAAACTTTGTGAGCCGCTACAAAAATAAGGTTGGGTTAAATATTGTGGCCAGTTGATTTGGCTTTTAAACGATTCAGCTAATTGAATATTTAAGCATTTATTTTCATAGAAATACATCAAATTATCCAGCCCAATAGCATGTTCTGATGCTATAAAGCTATCTATGGGTATGTCTTTTTGTAATGCTCCGGAAGTACCTAAACGAATAATTCGTGCTTTTCTTTTTTGCTTTTTTACTTGTCTATTTTTTAAGTCAATGTTAAAAAGAGCGTCTAGTTCGTTTAGTACAATGTCAATATTATCAGGTCCTATGCCAGTAGATAAAGCACTTATTCTGTGTGAACCTAGGTACCCAGTATGTGTAAGAAATTCTCGATTGGAAATTCGGTATTCTACACGATCAAAATGCTTTGAAATTTCTTGCACTCTACCCTGGTCACCAACAATTAAGATTGTTTCCGCTATTTGTTCAGGATGTAAATGTAGGTGGTAAATACTTCCGTCTTTATTTAAGACGAGTTCGCTTTCTGCTATTGGTTTCATAAAATGGAATTGTTACATTTGCTTGTATTCCAAATCTAATAAATTATGATAAACTCTTCAGGCCCTATTTTAGTTCCCATTGGTTTTGCAGAACAATCTATTGTTGCCCTAGAACAGGCTGTAAATATTGCAAAAATTACAGATTCAGAGCTTTTTTTACTAACAGTTGTTGAAGAGCCATCTTCAATGCAAAAACTATTTTCAAACTACAAGGAGCAGCAAGAAGAGCTTAAAGATCAAGTTCGAAAAAAATTAGAATCACTTCAGAAAAAATATTGTACTGATTTAAAACGAGATTCTGACTGCATGGTTTCGGTTGGTAAAGTGTATGATAAAATCATCGAAGTGTCAGATATGATCGGTGCTTCATTAATTGTGATGGGTACAGATGGTACACCAAAGGATACTCGAAAAAAATTCATAGGATCTAATGCTTATAATGTGGTAAGATCAGCACATTGCCCTGTTATTACCATTAAAGGGAAGGAGCACAAACTAGGATGTAACACAATTGTACTACCTTTAGATTTACATAAGGAAACAAAAGAAAAGGTAACTACAGCCATAAAGTATGCTCGATTTTGGAATGCGGAAATACGTGTTTTTTCTGTGCTTTTGTCAGAGGATGAGTTTATCAAAGGAAAATTAAATAGAAACTTAAACCAGGTTCAACAGTTTATACTTGAAAAAGGAGTGAAATGTCAAGCAGAATTAGTGCATGTATCAAACCAAAAGTTAAGTAAAACGGTACTTGACTATTCTAAAAAGGTAAATGCTGATTTAATAATGATAATGACGCAGCAAGAATCTGAGTTTAACCTTTACTTTTTAGGTTCTACTGCTCGCTCTATTATAAACGAATGTCAAATTCCTGTAATGAGTGTTCGTCCAGTGAAAAAATTGGATACTACTTCCTACGAATTACAGTAAAAACTGTTGAAAAAGTTTGTTGGTTTCTTGCGCAACAGGAGGGCACAATTTGTAATTTTATGCATTCCAAATTTTTAGAATGCGAATCCTACTGATAACTTTTTTACTTGCAATTGTTACCGCCTTCCAGTTACATCTTGAAGAAGCTCAAGATAATTCAGTACTACAGCCTCCTTTTTACGATACTAATACGGTATGGGTTGATAGTTTAATGCAGCTTTTAACTCCCGAGCAGCGAATTGCACAGCTTTTTATGGTTGCAGCTTATTCCAATAAAGGAGAAGAGCATAAAAATGAGATTGCGACACTCATTCAGGACTATCACATTGGAGGATTAATGTTCATGCAAGGAGGCCCTGTTCGTCAAGCACAATTAACAAATTATTACCAAAGTATTTCAAATACTCCACTCATGATTGCTCAGGATGCAGAATGGGGTTTGTCCATGCGAATTGATAGTACACTTCGCTTTCCGTGGCAAATGACCTTAGGTGCTATTCAAGATGAAGCTTTGGTTTATGAAATGGGCACTGAAATTGCGAGGCAGTGCAAAAGGTTGGGGGTACACATAAACTTTGCTCCCGTAGTAGATGTTAACTCTAACCCTAATAACCCAATTATTAATAATCGTTCCTTTGGAGAAGACCCACAAAGCGTTGCAAAATTAGGAATTGCTTATATGCAAGGATTGCAAGATGGTGGTGTTTTAGCATGTGCAAAACATTTTCCAGGTCATGGCGATACCGATGCCGATTCGCATAAAACACTTCCAGTGGTCTCCCATACAAGAGCTCATCTAGATTCTGTTGATTTAATTCCTTTTCGAAAAATGATTAGCTCAGGATTGGGAAGTGTGATGGTGGCTCATCTTTACATGCCTAGCCTTGATGACACAGAAAACTTAGCATCAACATTATCACCCAAAATAGTTGACGTTTTGTTAAAAAAAGAAATGGGTTTCAATGGATTGGTTTTTACAGATGCATTGAACATGAAGGGAGTGAGTCAATACTATGAGCCTGGTGAGGTAGATGTTAAAGCATTACTGGCAGGAAATGATGTGTTACTTTTTGCTGAAGATGTTCCAAAAGCCATTCAAAAAATAAAAGAGGCAATTTCAAAGAATCAAATTTCTCAACTAGAAATAGATCAACGTTGTAGGAAAATCTTGTCAGCGAAAAAGTGGTTTGGTTTGGATCGATTAAGTGAAGTAGATAAAGCTAACTTATATGAAGAGCTAACTACTAAAAAAACAAAAGTTCTAAATAGGAAGCTAATCAGGAATTCGATTACCCTCTTGCAAAATAATAGTGAGTTGATACCAATTAACAAACTAGATACTTTGAAAATAGCATCCTTAAGTATTGGTGAAGATGGAACCCCTTTTCAATCTACTCTATCAAAATATGCATCAGTTGACCATTTTCAAATTTCTGAAAAACACAGTGAAAAAGAGCGAAAAACAATTTTGAATCAATTAGCCGCTTATAATTTAGTTATCGTTAGTGTTCATAAATCAAACAAGCATGCTTGGAAAAGCTATCGGATAAATAAAGAAACAGATGTGTTATTGCAAACCATAGCAATGCAATCGAAAACGATTCTTACTCTTTTTGCAAACCCTTACTCCATAAGTGATTTATTAATGATTTATGCTTTTGATGGGTTAATAATGGCCTATCAAAACGCTCCCATTGCACAGGAATATGCTGCCCAAGCAATTTTTGGTGGAATAGGTGTGGACGGTAAACTACCAGTTTCAAACGCACATTTTAACTTAAATAGTGGTTTAAAAACTACTGCTAATAGGTTGCATTACGGAATAGCTGAAGAATTTGATATAAATACAGATGTGCTCTATAAGGTTGATAGCTTGGTGCAGGATGCTTTAGCACAAGAAGCGTTCCCAGGATGTCAAATTATGGCAATAAAAAATGGCCAAGTCTTTTATCAAAAAAACTTTGGCTACCATACTTACAAGAAACTAAATAAAGTAAGCAATTATGATGTTTATGACTTAGCATCAATTACTAAGATTGCCTCTACGGTACCTTCCTTAATGCATTTTCAAGAAAGGGGTATGTTTGATTTAGATGCCAGTCTAGGAAGCTATTTGACTTTATCAGACACATCTAGTAAAAAAGACCTCATTATTCGGGAAGTGTTAGCGCACCAAGCTCAGCTACAGTCGTGGATTCCTTTTTACAGACAAACACTTGATGAAAACGGAGCATTAAGAGATACCCTTTACTCGAAAGAGCTTTCTGACAAACATTCTGTACAGGTTGCTGAAAAAATTTATATCGACAAAGAATACACAGATAGTATTTTTATGCAAGTAGTTAACTCTAAATTAATTGACCAAAAAGAATACAAATACAGCGATCTTGGTTATTACCTTTTGCATGAAGTAATTGATGGGTTAAGCACAGAAAAGTTGAATGAATTTACAATGAATACTTTTTTTAAACCATTGGGTTTATCTACCATGGGTTATCTTCCACTAAAACGATTATCGAAAAATCAAATTATACCCACTGAGTTTGATTATTATTATCGTTCACAGTTGTTGCGAGGACATGTTCATGATATGGGAGCGGCAATGTTAGGAGGTGTTTCTGGCCATGCTGGATTATTTTCAAATGCTAATGATTTAGCGATCTTAATGCAAATGTATCTTCAGGGTGGTGTGTATGGTGGAGAAAGATACTTCGATGAATCCACAATTAATGAATATACCAACTGTCAATATTGCCAGCAAGATAATAGGAGAGGAGCTGGATTTGATAAAGCAGCACTTCCCGAGCAAGAGGGTGGTCCAGCTTGTGATTGTAACCCTTCAACTTCTGCTTTTGGACATTCTGGTTTTACGGGAACGCTTGTCTGGGCTGATCCTGAAGAAAATTTTGTGTATGTATTTTTATCCAATCGAATTCACCCAACAGCAGAAAATAAAAAATTAATATCCATGAATGTAAGAACAAATATAATGGACGTTTTTTATCAAGCAATTAGGAAATGAAAATAGGAATCGTTTGTTATCCTACCTACGGCGGGAGTGGAATTGTAGCAACTGAGTTAGGGAAGGCTTTGGCTGATAAAGGACATGAAGTACACTTTATCTCCTATAGTCAACCTGTTCGGTTAGACCTTTTTTCAGAAAAGATGTTTTATCACGAGGTTAGTGTTTCTGATTACCCTTTGTTTGAATACACACCATATGAGCTGACATTAACAAGTAAGTTGGTAGATGTAGCCATACATGAAAAGTTAGATTTATTACACGTTCATTATGCTATACCGCATGCGTCTGCTGCTTTTGCTGCCAAACAAATATTAGCTGATCGCGGCTATGACCTTCCATTTATAACGACTTTACATGGTACGGACATTACATTAGTTGGTAAAGATGAATCGTTTAAGCCTGTCATCGAATTTGCCATTAACCATTCAGATGCTGTAACCGCTGTTTCACAAAGTTTGAGAAGCGACACACTAAAGAATTTTAATATCAAAAGACCAATACAAGTCATACCTAACTTTATTGACTTTGAACATTATCAAAATCGCTTTGATGAACGATTAAAAAACTCAATAGCCCCAAATAACGAACTCATATTAACTCATGTTTCTAATTTTCGTGCAGTGAAAAGAGTAGATGATGTTATTCATATTTTTAAGAAAGTACTCCGTAAAATTCCTTGTAAATTATTATTAGTGGGGGATGGTCCGGAAAGACCAAGAATTGAGCAGCTTTCTAGAAACTTTGGTTTTCATGAGCAAATTAAGTTCATGGGAAAGTCCAAAGCAATTGAAAAGTTAATGTCCATTTCAGATTTGTTTTTACTTCCATCTGAAGCAGAAAGTTTTGGCTTGGTGGCACTCGAAGCTATGGCCTCTGGTGTACCGGTCATTTCATCCGATGTTGGTGGTTTATCGGAAGTTAATATACAAGGAAAAACAGGTTTTTTAAGTAAAGTAGGTGATGTTGAAGAAATGGCTAAAAATGCACTTTTAATCTTAGGCGGTGATTTGCATAAGTATAAATCAAATGCTTTGGTGCATGCTAAATTGTTTGATTTGCCAAATGTATTGCCACTCTACGAAGAGCTGTATGAAACAATGATTTAGCTACCCACTCGCTTACAATTGTATCCTTTACTATTTAAGATTTCCATAATCTTATCACGATGATTACCTTGTATGATAACCTCTCCATCTTTAGTTGTGCCGCCCACTCCGCATTTACTTTTTAATAATTTCCCTAAGTCTTTTAAGTCATCTTCTTTACCAATGAATCCTTTTACAAGCGTAGCTATTTTACCCCCTTTATTCTTTTTATCAATCCATATCTCTAACCATTGCTCATTAGGGGCAAGTGTTTCCTCTTCCTTTTCGTATTCAAAATTATAGTTGGTATTTGTAGAATACATAACGCCAACTTTACGCTTCTTTTTTTTAGCCATTAGGGATAAAAACGGTTAATGATTTTGGTATTACTTTTAAGTGTATTTCTTCTCCTAAATTTATAGGTTCTCCATCTAAATGACAATTTCCGTCGCCTCCTTTTATTAGTATTTCTTTACAACGAATAATTTTCATGTACTTAGAATGGTGTATGGTGTTATTGAATAACCTTCTTAATAAAGAAGGAATAACACGAATAGGAAATTTATTTAAGAAACAGATATCTATAAAACCATCGTCTATTTTGCTTTCGGGTGCAATGGTTGCATTATTCCCAAACTGACTGCCGTTAGCCCAGCTAATCACAAAGGCATTGATGTTCTGTTCTTGATGATCCACTAAAAGAGTGTATTTTTTTACAGGATATCGAAACTCTCTTAAAATAAGTCGAATATAATTTGAAAACCCTCTTTTATTTTCTTTATTAAACAAGTGTGCAATGTGCGCATCAAACCCTGTTCCTGAAACATTAAAAAAGTAATGGCCATTGGCACTACAACTATCTATTTTTTTAAAATGACAATGATTAAGTTGTTGAATGGACTTTTTAATGTTCTTTTTCATGCCCAAATGAAAGGCAAGACCATTGCCAGATCCACAAGGGATTATTCCAAGTGCAGTTGGAGTGTTTACTAGAGATTGTGCGCATTCGTTCATTGTGCCATCGCCACCTACAGCTACAACAATATCAAATCCTTCTGAAGCAGCTTCCTTGCTTTTTTTAATAGCGTCTTTGGGTGCTAAAGTATGATACACATCGTATTGAAACAATAGAGGATCTAATTCTTTAGCTAATAAGTTTTCAATATCAATGTGCTTGCCAGTACCTGCAGTAGGGTTTATAATGAATCTTATTTTCATCATTTACAGGCACAACTTTTGTTCTGGCTTACTAAACCTCATGATTAGATACAATGAGGAAAGTAAAAGAATTATACTAACAAAAATTTCTTGCCTATGCATAAGCCATCATTTTATTGCACAAAGAAACGAATTATTATACTTTTACCTGCAACTTCTCCAATCCCATTATTAATGAAGTATAATAAAAAAGGTTTTTCTGAAGAGCGATTGCTCCATTTATATAATTCCATTTTGAAACCCAGAATGATTGAAGAAAAGATGTTGATTCTTCTTCGACAAGGGAAAATATCAAAGTGGTTTTCAGGTATCGGTCAAGAGGCTATTTCTATAGGTGTAACTGAGGCCATGGATAAAGAAGAGTACATCCTTCCAATGCATAGAAATTTAGGTGTATTTACTTCAAAAGGGGTTCCTTTGCATAAGTTGTTTGCTCAATTTCAAGGAAAGATAAGTGGCTTTACCAAAGGAAGAGATCGCTCTTTCCATTTTGGCACTCAAGAATACAATATAATTGGCATGATTTCTCATTTAGGCCCACAACTTGGGGTTGCAGATGGAATAGCATTGGCAGATAAACTCAAAAAAAACGGTCAGATAACCACTGTTTTTACTGGTGAAGGAGGTGCCTCTGAAGGTGATTTTCATGAAGCCCTAAACGTTGCTTCCGTTTGGGATTTGCCTGTAATATTTGTAGTAGAAAATAATGGTTACGGTCTTTCAACACCAACAACCGAACAGTTTCGTTGCAAGCACATAGCAGATAAAGGAATTGGCTATGGAATGGATTCTTATACGATTGATGGAAACAACATTCTAGAAGTTTACAATACTATTTCTAAATTGAAAGTTGAGTTAAAGAAAAAACCCAGACCCATTTTACTGGAATGTATGACTTTTCGGATGCGTGGTCACGAAGAAGCATCCGGAACGAAATACGTCCCTAAAGCATTAATGGATCAGTGGGCAAAAAAAGATCCTGTTGAAAATTTTGAAAATTTCTTAAAAGAACAAAATATTCTTAATCAAGAAAAAATTGATCATTTCAGAGAAAGTATTCAAAAAGAGATTGACCAAGGTTTATCATTGGCTTTTTCAGAAAAGGAAATAGACCCATTAACTAGTACTGAGTTAAAGGACTTGTACTCTCCTTATAATATTATCGAAAAGCAAGCAGAAACAAGTTCAAAATCAAAAATACGATTTGTAGATGCCATAGCGGATGGTTTGCGTCAGTCAATGCGAAAATATGAGAATTCTGTTATAATGGGTCAAGACATTGCAGAATACGGAGGTGTTTTTAAAATTACGGACGGTTTTGTAAAAGAGTTCGGAAAGGAACGAGTTCGAAATACCCCTATCTGCGAATCAGCCATTGTAAGCGCTGCTATGGGACTATCCATCAATGGATACAAAGCAATCATGGAAATGCAGTTTGCTGATTTCGTTAGTTCAGGTTTTAATCCAATTGTTAATTACTTAGCAAAAGTACACTACCGTTGGGGTCAGCAAGCCGATGTTGTTATTCGTATGCCAACAGGTGCAGGAGTTGGAGCAGGTCCATTTCATTCACAATCGAATGAAGCATGGTTTACGCATACACCTGGCCTAAAAATAGTTTATCCAGCCTTTCCATCAGATGCCAAAGGCTTATTAGCGGCTTCAATTGAAGACCCAAATCCTGTTATGTTTTTTGAGCACAAAGCACTCTATCGTTCCATATATCAAGAGGTTCATGATGATTATTATACTATAGAAATAGGAAAAGCAAACTTGCTTAAAGAAGGTAAAGATGTTAGTATTATTACCTATGGTGCAGGAGTTCATTGGGCCCTAGAAACACTTGAGAAAAACCCCAATATCTCTGCAGACTTAATAGATTTAAGAACCCTTGTCCCGCTAGATAAGGAAGCTGTTTTTTCTTCTGTTAGAAAGACGGGTAAAGCCATTATCTTACATGAGGATTGTATGATAGGCGGTTTTGGAGCCGATTTGTCAGCGATGATTAGCGAAAATTGTTTTGAATATTTAGATGCAGCAGTTGTTCGCTCTGCTAGTTTAAACACACCTGTTCCTTTTGCCGCAAACTTAGAAGATAACTTTTTGCCAAGAAGAAGATTTGAAATACAACTAAAGGATTTGCTTTCCTATTGATAAATTTGTAGTTTAGTTACTTAATTCAAAAATAAAGTAATGAGAAATTTTTTAATGTTTATGTTGGCCGCCATGTTTTGTTTACCACTGATGGCGCAATCAACTACTAATGACGATATTCTTCGAAGAGCTGAGGTTATGCCTGTTTTTAAAGTTTGTGAAGATGCTCGATTTGCTAACCATCCATATAGATGTACTATTACACAGCTAATGGCTCATTTTGATAGTTCAATTCAGGCATCAAGTCCTGCTGGGAAACAAACCAAAGCCCACCTTAAATTTGTTGTTGAAAAGGATGGTACAGTTTCGAATATTGATTTAGTTCGAGGTGTTGTAACTGACGATACAGCAATTACAGAAGAATTAAATACAGGAATCTTATCTGTTGCAAACAACTTAGTATTTCAATCAGCTGCTACTCAAGACGGCGAGCCAGTTCGGGTTCAAATAGAATTCTCTGTTGCATTGAGCTATTAAAAGAAACACAATACATTTAAATAAAAAAAGCGGTCATCGACCGCTTTTTTTATTTTAAGACCTTAGGTAGAAAACCGAATAGTTTTTTGGATTTGATGATCTCATCAACTCCATTAGGAACAAGTGGCTCCCATCCTTCAGAACGGTTCTTGATTTTGTTTAAAACATCCCGAGAGAAAATCTGTAAAACGTCTTCATTATAGTTGAGATCTTTTACGCGTTTATTCGTTAATAAGTAATCATAAAGAGGTCTTAGCCTTGGGTGTATTGGTATATTTGCGCTGTTTAACTGCTTATCTTTTTCACTCGCTTTGTATGGGTACAAATAAATTTTTAAATCTCTAGTGAAAAGGATGCCGAAAGCTTCAAGAATACCACCATTAAGGTTTCTATAGTATTTGTCATCAAAAATTTCTAAGAGATTGTTTACTCCAATAATGAGCCCCATTCTAGCTTTTGTGTAATTAGAGAAATACTCAATGAGTTTATAGTATTTTCTATAATTTGATATGAGTACGGTATGTCCTAAGGAGCATAATAAATCAGCTCTATCCAGAAAGTCTTTTTCGTCGATATCACCTTCCATTTTCAAATTGCTTAAGGTGATTTCAAAAAGAAGTAGGATGTTATCTTTTTCAACTCTATTTTCTTCTACAAAGGCTTCGTAGCCATTTTGCATCATGTCCAAGTTCACCTTTGTAACAGGGCGGAAGCTACCTCTAATTGTTAAAATATTTTTCTTGTAAAGTACGTCTGAGGGTTGCTGATTCATTCCGTCAGGTCCAAAAATAACAGCGTCGGTCATTCCTTCCTTAACAAGCGTTAAGCTCAGCAGTCGATTATCAACATTTTCAAAATCAGGCCCCTCCATATGAATCATATCAATTTCCAGATTATCTCTTGATAAATTATCATATAAGGAGGTTAATAAATCTTTTGGTTCATGGTAATGATTAAAGCAAGCATAAATAAGGTTTGTTCCTAAAATTCCAATACTTTCTTGTTGTAGTTTAGCCTCCGGATCATTCAAACGAACATGAAAAATAACTTCATTGGCTTTCTTGTTAGGATCAATTTGAAACCTACATCCCATCCAGCCATGACCTTTTGTTGTTTTCGTAAAATTAATTGTTGTAATGGTGTTAGCGAAAGTAAAGTAACGAGTAGTTGGGTATTGTTTTCTGTTTAAACGCGATTCTATCAATCCGTATTCTTGAGAAAGCATCTTCTTCAAACGCGACTCACAAACATATCTTCCACTTGTTTCCTTGCCATAAATTGCATCACTAAAATCTTTGTCGTAAGCAGACATTGTTTTAGCGATTGTTCCAGATGCTCCACCGGCTCTAAAAAAATGGCGAACTACCTCTTGACCTGCACCTATTTCAGCAAATGTTCCGTAGATCGTTGGATCGAGATTAATTTGCAATGCTTTTTGTGTAGGAGATAATACAACTGGATCCATAAAATAAATACTTTATAACAAAATTAGAAAGTGTTATCGGAATGGCAATGTTAATTGTATTATTTTTACATAACAAATGATAAAAATTACTTTTTTAGGTACGGGTACTTCTCAAGGAGTGCCGGTAATAGCATGTAATTGTGCTGTTTGTGAGTCTATGGATGGCGAAGACAAACGTTTAAGATCTTCTATTTTAGTACAATCGGATAATGCTTCGGTTGTCATTGATACCGGCCCCGATTTTCGTCAACAAATGCTTAGGGAGCGTGTAAATCGATTAGATGCTGTAGTCTACACTCATGAACATAAAGATCACGTTGCTGGAATGGATGATGTAAGAGCATTTAATTACAAACAACAGAAAGACATGGAACTTTATGCTACAGAACGTGTTCAGCAAGCACTTGTGCGAGAGTTTCCCTATGCTTTTACTGAATACAAATATCCAGGCGTTCCACAAGTAAATTTAAATACAATTGATGCTGAGAATTCTTTTCGAATTAATGATTTGCAATTCGACCCTATTGAGGTGATGCATTATCAACTTCCTGTTTTGGGCTATCGAATTAACAACTTTGTGTACATAACAGATGCAAATTTTATTTCTGAGATAGAAAAAGAAAAAATAAAAGGGTGTAAAGTGTTAGTGATAAATGCGCTAAGAGTTAAAAAACATTTGTCTCACTTTAACTTAGAAGAAGCAATCTCACTTTCGAAAGAGATAAATGCAGAAAAAACCTATTTGACACACATTAGTCACCTGATGGGGAAGCACCATGATGTTTCCAAAGAATTACCAGATAATATTCAAATTGCTTACGACGGTTTATCTCTTAGTTTGTGATAATACCATTGTTTATGATGGCATAAATTTTACCCGTCATTTGTTCATTTACAAAAGGACTGTTTTTTGATTTAGAAACAATGTCTTCTTCTTTAAAAGTCCATCTTTCAGCAGGATCAAAAATGACTAAATTAGCTTTTTTATTGGTATTAATCTCAGGCACATTTATGCCCAGGATTTTTCGGGGATTGATAGCCATTTTTTGAATGATTATTTCTAGGCTTAATTCTTCTTTTAGAAGACAGGCAAGTGAGAAGGCTGTTTGCAAGCCAATCATTCCAAATTCAGCATTATCAAAAGCAACTTTTTTGTGCTCGATATCTTCAGGAATATGATCGGTACATATTGCGTCGATTGTTCCATCTTTTAAGCCTTCAATTAAGGCAGAGATATCATCTTGTGTTCGTAGTGCAGGGTTAACTTTAAATAGGGGGTTAAAGTCTTCACAAGCTGTTTCATCTAATATTAAGTTATGTATAGCAACATCGGCTGTTACAGCAACTCCATTTTGTTTTGCTTTTCGAATGAGCGCAACACTTTTAGCTGATGATATACATGAAAGATGCAATCTTCCTCCGGTATATTCTGCAAGTTTGATATCTCTGTCGATCATTAGCTCTTCAGCCAAAGAGGGCATTCCTTTTAAGCCTAAGCGGGTGCTCGTTATGCCTTCGTTTAAATGACCATTCGCACTAATGCTTTTGTCATCGGCCTGATTCATAATTAAACCATTGAAGTTTTTGGAGTAAAGTAAGGCAAGCTTCATTATGCCCGCATGTTGAATGCTGTTTTTGTCATCGGTAAAAGCAACCGCCCCAGTTTTATGCATGTCGAACATCTCTGTCAATTCTTCTCCTTTCAATCCTTTGGTTATGCTCCCTGAGGGGTAGACATTTACTACAGCATCTGAACTGGCTTTTTTTACATAATCTATTTGTGTCTTATTATCGACTGTTGGAGTGGTAGAAGGCATGCTGAGAACTCCAGTAAACCCACCTTTAGCTGCTGCTTTAATACCGCTTTCTATATCTTCTTTCCATTCGAGACCTGGATCTCTAAAGTTAGCATGTAAATCAAAGAATCCGGGAGCTATATGTAAGCCTTTTTGATCAATAATTTTAGAATTGGAAGGAGCCTCAAGTCTATTTTCGATGGCTTTGATAATGCCATTTTCAATGAGTATATCAGCAATTTTATTGTGATGCTTGGAGTTGGGGTCAACTATTTTGGCTGCTCGAATAAGTACGATCATAATCGTCTAATTATTAGGGTTTCTAATGCTAAAAAGCCAAGCGCAAATATAATGCAAAGTTTCCAGAGTGTTGTTCTCGTGTTGAGTGGGTTAATGGTCTGTGAAAGTGTTTCATTTGCGTCAGCTATCACTTCAATATTTTTGTGTTTTGAAGCGAATTCCTCTAGTTTGTCTATCGGTAAGGTTGTAGGATTACTTTCCGTTCTAGCATAATTGAAAGCTAAAGAGGAAATTTTTTTGTTCATTTTATCTTTTAAGTGATAATGTCCAGCTTCTTTTATCTGATTATATATCCCAATTTGTTTGTTTTGTATTGATGGAATAAATGAAAAATCTTCTCCTTCTATTGTGTATGTTTCTGTTTGTGATAACGTTCTTTCTGTTGTTACAAAGGGGGTGCTTAATGGGTGGTACAAGTCTTGTTTGCCAGAGGATTGTATAGCCATGTTATACAATATTGGAACAAAAAGTGCGTGTTTGTTGAAGTTTCCGAATACATTGTTTAAACCAATACTAGAAAGATAAACCTTCCCTTTTTCATAGGTATATTCACTTATGAGTGCTTGCCCATTTTCTAGCGTGAGTACAGCTGAAGCACTTGTTTTGCTAAGCGTTGTATTTGTAAAAAACTGACTGATCTTTGGGAAGTCAATTTTTTCACTTAGCTTTTCAAATACACCCTCAAACAATTTATGATTTTCATGAAGTTTAACGACTCTGATTGGTTCTTTATCCAAGGTGGTATAATAATCCGTTTTTAAAGAGTTTAATAGATTTTTGTAATTGTTTAAGTTGCTTTTTTCATTGGGTAGCACAAGCAAAGTTCCACCATTAGCGACAAATTTTTGAATACTCTCAGAAAGTCCAGAGGAAATACTTTTTAGTTCATCCAAAATCAGTAATTGTTGATTGAATAAATCGCTGTGATTAATTCGAGAAAGACTTTGTTTACTAAAACTGAAAAAGGGATCTGTTGCAAATAATTTTTTTAATGAACTACTCGTGGATTCTTCGTAAATAACCTGCACATTAATGTTTTTTTTAATTTCAAAACTGGCAAAAAATGAATTATCGAAGGTAATTGGATAATCATTAATTATAAGGTTTGCATCTTGCCACTGATCTTCCTCACACATGAAGTTTAAATCTACAATTGCTTCTCCGTTAACATCTGTGTTTGCAATGGCTTTTTGTTGCCCATTAATAATTAGCTTAACTGAACTATTTTTTCTTTCCTGACCTATGTTTTTAACTCTTGCGCTTAGCTTTATATTTTGTCCTTTTTGTGGGCTAGGAGTATTTAACCAGCAACTATCAATGTATAGGTTGTTGAGTTGATAAGCTTCAATGGGAATTAAACGTATAGAAAGGTTAGTATCTATTTCCCAACTATCTAAATCAAATGTATTAGATTGAAAGTCAGATATTAGATAGACCGTTTTTTGATCAGCATCACTTTTACCAATCGCTTGCTTTTGTCTATTAACCACTTTGGATAGTAAACTTGTATTACTTGTACTATTTATATTCCCCAACTCTTCCAAAAAGGCTTCTTTAGTTATTAATCGCTGATGTTGTGCTGATAAATCATTGGTAATGATATGAAAATCATCAACGGTCTGGTATGCCTCTGAAATCGATTCTGTCTTCTGAAGAGCTTCTTGCAACAATTGACCATTTGCATTCTGAGCGTTCATGCTAAAAGAATTATCGACAAATACACTTATAGCATGTTTGTTAGCTAATTCCATGTTTTTTTTAGGCACATAAGGTTGTGCAAAGGCCAATACAAGTGAGCTTAATGCTAATATTCTGCTCAGTAAGATAAGGATGTGTTTTAGCTCAGATTGAGCCTTTGTTTGTTGCTTTACTTCTTTTAAAAAGCGAACATTACTGAAATAAACAGTCTTAAATTTTTTAAAATTGAATAAATGAAGAATGATGGGGATTGCAACAACTGCCAGGGCATACAGAAACTGTGGATACAGAAATTTCATCAAAAAGCAAAATTACGCTATTTTTTTAAGCTGAAAGAAGGCCATCTTTAATCAATAATTTTCTGTCAGCCATATTGGCTAAAGACTTATTATGAGTAACTAATATAAATGTTTGTCCAAATTCCTTATTTAGCTCGAAAAAAAGATGATGTAGCTCGTCTGCGTTTTTAGAGTCTAAGTTTCCGGATGGTTCATCAGCTAAAACCACTGCTGGGTTATTGATAAGTGCCCTGGCTACTGCAATGCGTTGTTGTTCTCCACCAGACAATTCGTTGGGCATATTTTTCATTTTGTTTTCTAAACCTAGTATTTCTATTAACTCTTTCGCTCTTTTTTCAGCTTTTTCTTTCTGGGTTCCTGCGATAAAGGCAGGCAAACAGATGTTTTCTAAAGCCGAGAATTCGTTTAATAGGTTATGAAATTGAAATACAAATCCGATGGTCTGATTCCTAAATCGTGAAATAGACCTATCATTAAATTTACTGATATCGTTACCGTTAATGAAAAGCTGTCCGTTATCTATTTTGTCGAGGGTTCCTAAAATTTGAAGTAAGGTAGTTTTACCAGCGCCTGAAGAGCCAACAATCGAAATTACCTCACCGCTAGAAACCTCAAGATCAACTCCTTTTAAGACTTGAAGGTTTCCATAACTTTTTTGAAGCTTAGTTGCTTTTATCATTTTCTTTTTAAATACTGATAATCAAAATAATAACGAAGTTTCAAAGATAAGCTATTCTCTTGAGGGTTTTCAAAGAGAAATTCCATGTTGTTTTTATAACTTTCCAGCACTTGATCCCCTTGTGCGAGAATAGCATTTTTATAAACAACACTAACTTCGCTACCGGGAGCAAACCACCAGCTGTAGCTAAGGTCAATGTTCCAAGCATTAAAATTGACATCATGATCTCCTTGATAGGAAGAATTGATTAAAAAACCATCCTCACTCAATACGTAAAATGAATGATTTTTCACTTGTTCCCAATGATGTCTAAACTTTACCTTGGCACTCATTTTGTTATTCATTACATATTGAGCTTCCAGTACGTTCGTGAAAAATTCAATATCTCTCAAAGCGAAAATAGCTTTACTATTGTCTGTTAAAGCGTAGCCAGCATCATTTCTTTTTTGCTCTGTAGAAAAAACATAGGTAGCAAAAAGCTTATCGTTAAAACGAAAACGAGGAGATACTCTGTATGCAAAAACCAACCCCTTGTATAAGGGACTTAGGCCTGCTCTAAGACTTCCGTCTAAAGCAAATTTCTTCCTATAATCGCTGCTAAAAAAAGCTCGTACACCATAATAATCAGACTTCTTAAATACCTGTTTCAAGTCTTGTCTAGCTTCAAAGTAATCGTGTTCTAAAACAGGAACAATTCTAGAAGAGATACCAAGTGTTAAATAATTTTTAAGCGTTGCTCTTTGACTAAAATAAATGTCGGTAGAGGTAAACATTCTGGGTTTATACAACCTAGAGTAATCAATATTTACGCTGGCGTAATAGTTTACAAAATATTTAGTTGGTTGTATCGTACGATAACTCAATTCAATTTCATCTGTAACTTCGTTATTATTGTATAAAAACCCCATTTCATTAGGGTTGTATTTATCACTTTCAATGTACCTAGAGAAAAAATAGCGAAACTTACCGCTTGTTTTTAAGAATTCGAAAAAGGTAGCATAACCATTTGTTTGAATAGCATTACTAACAACTTGACTTTGGTTTATTCTCCAGTTAAATTGATAATTACTGTTTTCATCTTGCAGTATCATATTTAGCCCTGTCACATTGGCCTCATTGTCTTCATTGTTTTTGCGCTGAACATTGGTGTTTGTAAGGGTAACAGAGGAGTTGTTGTTTAGGCGTTGGTCTAATACGAAAATGTTATAATTGCTAAGAACATCAGCTGTTTCTTCATTTTCTCCGCTTACCGCATTTAAAACACCTATGCCAAGGTTGTTTTTGTTTCTTCCTGTTATTTTAGTAGCGTTAAGTAGGTTGTCGCTTATTCTTCTTGAATAAAACAACCCTCCTTTTTCTAACAAATTAGTTCCTTCTGTAAAGAAAGCACGCTTTTCATCATATTGAACTTCAAATGGTGTTAAATTAAGTACCTGATTGTCAAACCCTACTTGCCCAAAATCAGGAATTAAAGTCATATCAAGGGTAAAACTCTCATTAATACCGTATTTCAAATCCATTCCACCATTAAACCCAATGTTCTCTTCGCCTTTGTAGCTGTTTGCATCACTAGAAATATAAGGCATGATAGACAGACGAAGTGGTGGTTTAATATCTTTCAGTCCTTTTAGCAATCCTGTTTGATTGCGAACATTCTCTTTACTAATGTCAATAAAATTCCATGTGTGAAATTCTCGATAGCGTCTTAACCCTCTGCCAATGTTTAGCCCCCAAGTTTGTACATCAGTTTTTGGAAAACGAAGAGCCGAGTAAGGTATCTTAATTTCAGCGATCCAGCCATTTGGCTTGATGCTTACTTTACTCTCCCATACCATGTCCCAATTCCTATCAATGTCATAATTTGAATATTTTGCATCGGCTTGCACTCCAGCTGCTGAAACTGCAAAGTAGAAATCAGTTTGGCCATCGTTGTAGGGATTAATCCAAACTCCAATTTGATCAGCATTGGTTTGGTCGAGTTCGTCGCGAGGACATAATTGTTTTAAAATGCTATCTGGTGCAGGATCATGCATTTGGATGATGAAGTAAATGGCTTTATTGTCGTAAACAGATTTCCATTCTGTTTTAAAACGGTCTTCGATCATTTTACCGTTTTGTGGCTCTTTCATGATAAAGTTTCCCGCAAAGGCGGCCTTCTGCCAACAACCATCATTCATGTTTCCGTCAATAATAGGAGGAAGGCTGGCACGCTTAATGACATAACTTTTTCTGTCAAATTCTTGTCCAAATACAAAAAGAGGGATTAAGAAAACGATAGAGAAAAACCTTTTCATCATGTAAATTTTTAGCTCTGCGAAGATAGAAATTTAAACGCTTTCAAAATTTTAATATTTGGCATAAACGTTTACTTTTGTTGCGAAATAGTTTATCATGAATTTACACGAATATCAAGGAAAAGAAATCCTAAACAGTTTTGGCGTTCGCATACAAAATGGAATTGTCGCATCATCTTCTGAAGAGGCAGTTGCAGCTGCTGAAAAGCTTTCCAATGACACCGGTACGTCTTGGTGGGTTGTTAAAGCCCAGATCCATGCAGGTGGTAGAGGCAAAGGAGGCGGTGTTAAGTTAGCTAAGTCCTTAGAAGAAGTCAAAGCTATAGCAAATGACATTTTAGGAATGCAGTTGGTTACTCCACAAACCTCTGCAGAAGGCAAAACGGTACATCAAGTACTGATTGCTGAAGACGTATATTACCCAGGTGAAAGTGAAACTTCAGAGTTTTACATGTCCGTATTATTGAATAGAGCTACAGGAAGAAACATGATTATGTACTCTACCGAAGGAGGGATGGATATAGAAGAGGTAGCTGAAAAGACACCTCACCTAATATTTACGGAAGAGGTTGATCCTAAAGTGGGTTTGCAATCTTTTCAATGTAGAAAGATTGCTTTTAATCTAGGCTTAAGTGGTTTGGCTTTTAAAGAAATGGTCAAGTTTGTATCTGCACTATATAGCGCATATGAAGGCATTGATTCATCATTGTTTGAAATTAACCCAGTATTAAAAACATCTGATAATAAAATATTAGCCGTTGACTCCAAGGTTGCTCTTGATGGAAACGCCTTGTATCGACATAAGGACTATGCAGCATTAAGAGACAAAAGAGAAGAGGATCCGACAGAAGTTGAAGCCGGTGAATTCGGTCTTAATTTTGTAAAATTAGACGGAAATGTAGGATGTATGGTAAATGGTGCTGGTTTGGCCATGGCTACTATGGATATTATTAAGCAAGCGGGAGGAAATCCTGCGAACTTCTTAGATGTTGGTGGTACTGCCGATGCAGCACGTGTAGAACAAGCATTTCGCATTATTCTTAAAGACCCTGAAGTAAAGGCGTTATTGGTAAATATTTTTGGTGGAATCGTTCGTTGCGACAGAGTAGCCCAGGGCATCGTAGATGCTTATAAAAATATTGGAGACATCAATGTTCCATTGATTGTACGCTTGCAAGGTACAAATGCTAAAGAGGCAAAGAAGCTTATTGATGAAAGTGGATTGAAGGTGGAGTCAGTAATTCTACTACAAGAAGCAGCTGATAAGGTGGCTGAAGTGCTAGCTTAGCTTGATAAAATTCAAGAAAAGCTCCACATTGTGGGGCTTTTTTTATTTTTACACTATAATTTTATTTCGATGAAAAAGATTTTAATCGCTAATAGAGGAGAGATCGCTTTACGCATTATGCGTTCTGCTAAAGAAATGGGGATCAAAACAGTTGCAATTTATTCTGAAGCAGATCGTTTTTCACCTCATGTAAAGTATGCAGACGAAGCTATGAGTGTAGGCCCTCCCGCATCTTCAGAGTCTTATCTGGTTGGTGAAAAAATCATTCAAATATGTAAAGATTTAAATGTCGATGGCATCCATCCTGGCTATGGATTTTTATCAGAAAATGCAGCATTTGCAAGAGCGATAACGGATGCAGGCATCACATTAATAGGCCCTTCGCCAGAGGCGATGGAGGTGATGGGAGATAAGCTAGCTGCCAAAGCAGCAGTAAAAAACTTTGAGGTGCCAATGGTTCCAGGAACTGATGAAGCCATTACGGACATTCCTGCTGCCAAAAAGCTAGCTAATGAGATTGGTTATCCAATTTTGATTAAAGCTTCTGCCGGTGGTGGTGGTAAAGGAATGCGTGTGGTTGAAAGTCTTGACTTGTTTGAAGAGCAAATGCAGTTGGCTGTTAGTGAAGCAATATCTGCTTTTGGAGATGGCTCTGTTTTTATTGAGCGTTATGTAGGCTCTCCAAGGCACATCGAAATACAAGTGTTAGCAGATACACATGGAAATATTGTTCACCTTTTTGAGCGTGAGTGTTCTGTGCAAAGACGCCATCAAAAAGTTGTAGAAGAAGCGCCTTCAGCAGTATTAACTCCTGAAATTCGTGAGGCAATGGGTAGTTGCGCTGTGAATGTTGCTAAAGCATGCAATTATGTGGGCGCAGGAACGGTAGAGTTCCTTTTAGATGAGCATAAAGATTTCTTCTTTTTGGAAATGAATACTCGCTTACAAGTAGAGCATCCAGTAACGGAAATGATTACAGGAGTAGATTTGGTAAAAGAACAAATTAAAGTAGCAAGAGGAGAGAAGCTTTCCTTTACTCAAGAGGACTTGCAGATTAAGGGACATGCCATAGAAGTGCGCGTATATGCTGAAGATCCTAAAAACAATTTTTTACCAGATATTGGAAGGTTGCAAACCTACCAAAGACCAGGAGGTATAGGTGTGCGTGTAGATGATGGCTTTGAAGAAGGAATGGAAGTACCTATTTATTACGATCCAATGCTTTCTAAGCTGATTACTCATGGTAAAGACAGGCAAGAGGCGATTGAGCGCATGGTTCGTGCTATTAAGGATTACCAAGTTGCTGGCGTTGAAACAACACTTTCTTTTGGGAAATATGTGATGCAGCACCCTGCATTCCTTTCCGGAGATTTTGATACACACTTTGTAAAAAATCATTTTGATCCTGAAAAATTGGACCAGACGAGTGAGATAGAAGCAGAAGCGGCAGCTATGTTGGCTACTGCTTTATTGGGTAAAGGAAAAACTAAAACTGTCACACAAGTCACAGCGAGTCGCTCTAAGTGGAGAGAAAATAGGTTGACTTAAAAGGCTAGCTCTACCCAAAGTCTATTGCTTTTTGCATCTAGCAGATAGGTCCATTTCCTATCCCACCGTTCCCCTTTCGCTAGCAAAAGATTTATATTAGGTTTTTCATCCTCTTTCAGTAGGTCTTCTCCAACTAATTCAAAGGAATTTGTTTGTGAAAACTGCTCTGTGTTCAGAGGTTCTTTTAAAAAGTAAATACTTGTTCTCACACCTTTCTCTTCATCATAATAACAATTGATGACTTCAACATTTGGAATGTCAATCCCTGAGTGAACTTCGTAAGAGTCGATAACAAAGCTGTCACAACCATCTGCATTCTTTGCTTGGTAGAATGCCCAAGAATAAAAAGCTACTGAAGCTAAGACAAATGTTATAACTCCAGCTATTAAGGACAGAAAAATCTGTTTCATGTAGGTGTAAACGGAGGTAAATGGATGTTTATTATTTCCCTCTTCCTTGGAGAATTATCAAGATTGTATGAATCATAATTTTTAGGTCAATTAAGAAAGACATATTCTCAATGTAAAGAATATCATACTTCAATCGTTCTAGCATTTCCTCTAGATTTTCGGCATAGCCAAACTTCACCATTCCCCAAGAAGTGATTCCAGGTTTTACTTTGTACAAATGTTTGTAATGGGGTGCTTTTATAATTAGTTGTTCGGCATAAAATTGTCGCTCTGGTCTTGGTCCAACGAAGCTCATATCACCTTTTAAGATATTAAAAAATTGAGGTGTTTCATCTAGTCTTGTTCGACGCATAAATTTACCCCATGGTGTTACACGATTGTCTTTTTTGCTCGAAAGCTGAGGTCCGTCTTTTTCAGCATTTTCATACATGGAACGAAACTTATAAATTTTAAATGGCTTGCCATTTAGACCAATCCGTTCTTGTTTGTAAATAATGGCTCCATTAGAACTCATTTTTACCATTATGGCTGTAAAAAAGTATATAGGGGATAAAAGAATGATAGCTATGATGCTTATTAAATAGTCAAATATCTTTTTTATGATGCGTCCCCATTCTGGAAGAAGTTCGTGTTTTACTTCTATTAGTGGTGTTCCTAAAATAGAGCTCATTTTCACACTTCCAGAAAGTATATCATACATGTCTGGAATTATCTTGATAAAAACATTTGTGTTTTCAAGTTCATTTAAAATAGTAGCTATTTTGTTGTGTTCGGATGTTTCTATGGCAATGATTATATCCTCAACTTGATAATCTGTTATGATTTGTCTAATCTTATTAAAGGCGCCCAGATAGTTTGTTTTTTCTGATAAGAGATAGCTTTGTTTTTCGTCCATACTTACAAAGCCCAAGACTTGGTGTCCACTCGATTTAATTTCGTTCTCTAAATCATTAAAAAGGCGGACTGCTTTTTCATTGCTTCCAATAATTATTGTTTTAAATCCTATCAATTTATTATGAACTCGATAGGCCGTCACTGAAGATAAAAGCAAACGAAACACTGAGGTTAGCCCGAAATGAAATGCGAACAAAACAAGGTATGAAAAATAATATTGTTTATAGGTTACAATAAAATCATCTATTAGTACCGCAAAAAATAAAATCGTAACTCCTAATAGGGTGCTGCTAAAGGTTTGTCCTAATTCTTTCAGTCTAGATTTTCTGTAAATGTTTTTATAAAAACCTAAAAAAGCATAAAGTACAATCCACGATAAAGTGATAAGGATAACTCCTTTTATTTGGGTGTTTGAGAATAGTACACTTTTCCCATCAATATAAACACTTCGGTAGTAAAAAAATAAAATCCAAGCTGCTGCTGCTGAAACAGCGTCGAATAGTATGTACTTCAGAGTCTGTAAAAAGCTATTCTTCATACAAGACTTTAATATTATCAAGATAGAGTTCGCTTTGTTCTAAAGTAGAATCTTTAAACATCAAAAAACTCAATGAAAAATTAGTTGCATCCGTATGTGAGGCAAGATGTTCAGAAAGAAAAATGTAGATTTTGTTCCACTCTTCTTGCTCTTTTAAAAGCATTACCGTATTGGCACTTGCATAGGTTGGGGTAAACTTATAAAAATTAACAAAAAATGGTGTATTGCATTTATAATCCATTTCTATGTAAACTCTCCTGTCTTTTGGTAAAAACATTGGATCTGTAGTACATTCAAATCGAACTTTTTCACCATCTAAAATAACCTCTCCTGAACCATTTTGACTTTTCACCGTCGTATCTGAAAGCATATCAATACCAAACTCAAATAAGTTTTGATGAAATGAAGTGCCTATCCCACTAAAATCTTCTTCCCATTGCACACAATCAGAAAGATAGCTAGTACTGGGGTTTATTTTTACGGTATCTAAAGGGCTAAGCGTTATGTCTTCTTGATGCCATTGGTAAAAAGGATAGTTGGTTCTAGAAGCTGAGATCCCATTTTCTTTTATTCCGGGTGCTATGTAAACGGAATGATTCCCTTGTTTTAAAACGGGAATGGTATTTGGAATAGGATAGATGCCTTGTAAATCATTGTCAACATATACCCATGCATCAACAATTTTCGCAGTACCTACAGCTGTATAGTCAAAGTTGTCGATTTTGATAAAAGCTGGAGTATCTTCTTCAGGATTAATCAATTCACATGAAGATAATAACAGGAGTATAAATATTGAACTATAAAACTTCATTTTTGTTAGGAACGAATCAATGCAATTATTATTTCATATTTAGTTGTGGAGCAAGCTTCATTTTAGCCAAAATTAAGTGAGCTACTTCTAGCGCTCGATGGCCATCTTCGATTGTTACAACTGGTGGTTTGTTGTTGTTGATGGCGTCAGCAAAACTTTTTAATTCGTCTTTAATAGCGTTGTTTTCTTCTATGCTAGGGTTTTCGAAATAAATTTGCTTTTTCTGCTTGCCCTTTCCTAGATCTAATATAATAGCTAAAGGGTCTTGTTCTTGCGAGGGTTTTATATTTTTTAAACGGATAATTTCTGTTTGTTTTTCTAAAAAATCAATGGCTATATATGCGTCTTTTTGAAAAATACGTGTTTTACGCATTTTCTTTAACGACATACGACTGGCGGTAATATTGGCTACACACCCATTGTCAAATTCAATGCGGGCATTGGCAATGTCAGGAGTGTCGCTTACCACTGCCACACCACTAGCACTAATTTTTTGAATATTGGATTTTACGATACTCAAAATAATGTCAATATCGTGTATCATCAAATCTAGCACAACAGGTACATCTGTTCCTCTAGGATTAAACGCTGCCAAGCGATGTGATTCTATAAACATGGGTTGGTTACAGTAGTCTTTAGCTGCTATAAAGGCAGGATTGAATCGCTCCACATGCCCAACCTGAACAAATACCCCTGCTTCTCTAGAAAGTTTCATTAAAACTTCTGCTTCTTCAGTTGTATTGGTAATGGGTTTTTCAATAAATAGGTGTTTGTGAGCTTTAATGACCATTTTGGCACATTCGAAATGTGAAAGTGTTGGAGTTACGATATTTATAACGTCTGATTCATTGATTAAATCTTCCATTTTTTTGAAAGATTTTACTTGAAACTCTCTATTTACCTTTTTTGCATTTTCTCGATTAGAATCGAAAAAACCAATCACTTCGTAATCCGTTTTGAGTTCCTTAAGAAGCTTAAGGTGGATTTTTCCTAGATGACCAGCGCCTAAAACACCAACTTTTAACATAGATGATAATTTCTGCTAAAATAAGTTATTTATATCAAGTAATCACTATTTTAGTGCGAATGGAACTGAAGGATACATATGTACATAAGGGGCTTAGAATGCAACTCGTTCAGCAGCTTAAAGACAAAGGAGTGGATGATAAAAAAGTGTTATCTGCTATTGCGCAAATTCCACGCCACCTTTTTATGGATGAGGTATTTCTAAAATACGCTTACCAAGATAAAGCATTTCCGATTGGTTGTGATCAAACAATATCCCAACCTCTTACAGTAGCAATACAAACAGCTCTACTCAATGTAAAGCCTCATGAAAAAATTTTAGAAGTTGGCACTGGCTCAGGCTATCAAACAGCTGTTTTACTTGCTTTAAAAGGACAAGTTTACAGCATAGAAAGGCAAAAAGAATTGTATTTAAAAACTAAAAAACTCTTGCCTAAGTTGGGTTATCCTTGTATGTTTCTTTATGGAGATGGGTACAAAGGTTTTTCTAAAATGGCACCCTTTGATAAAATTATTGTTACTTGTGGTGCTCCCTTTATACCCGAAGATTTACTAGCTCAGTTAAAAGTAGGAGGACGTTTAGTTATTCCTCTAGGAAAAGGTGATGTGCAGAAGATGACCATGCTAATTAGAACCTCAGAAACTAAGTTTGAAAAATCTACTCATGGCGATTTCAGTTTTGTACCTATGCTACCCCAAAAGAGCCAATAGGATTTCTTACTTTTGTCTTTCAAATTTAAAATGTAAAGAATGAAAAATATAGCAGTTATTGGTGCAGGAACCATGGGTAATGGAATAGCACACTGTTTTGCACAAAGCGGTTTTAGTGTAAGCCTAATTGACCTTTCTCAAGAAGCTTTAGATAATGCACTTGCTACCATAAAGAAAAATTTAAATCGCATGGTGGTGAAGGAGAAAATTTCTAGCGATGACATGGACATTACCCTTGCTAACATTAGCATACACACGGATATGGCAACTGCTGTAAAAGGGATGGACCTGGTGGTAGAAGCTGCAACCGAAAACATTCAGGTAAAGTTGAATATATTTAAAGAACTGGATGAGCTTTGTGATGAAAAAACTATTTTAGGAACCAACACTTCTTCAATTTCCATAACAAAAATTGGTGCTGCCACTAAGAGGTCAGATAAGGTTATAGGAATGCACTTTATGAACCCCGTACCCATCATGAAATTAGTAGAGGTGATTAGAGGGTATGCTACTTCTGATGAGGTGACAAACTTGATTATGGAAACCTCTAAACGTTTGGGTAAAGTTCCCGTAGAGGTAAACGATTATCCTGGTTTTGTAGCTAACAGAATTTTGATGCCCATGATTAACGAATCTATTGAAACCCTTTTTCAAGGTGTTGCTGGAGTGCAGGAGATTGATACTGTTATGATGTTGGGAATGGCACATCCAATGGGGCCTTTACACCTTGCCGATTTCATAGGCTTAGATGTTTGCTTATCAATATTAGAAGTGATGCAAGATGGATTTGGAAATCCTAAATATGCTCCTTCACCATTATTGGTAAATATGGTAGCTGCTGGCAAGTTGGGTATAAAGTCTGGTGAAGGGTTTTACAATTACCAAGCAGGAGCTAAAAACAAGACGGTTTCCGCTCAGTTTGCGAAGTAAGTTTTACCACTACCTTTTTTTTGTTGCTCCTCTTTTAGGATGTGTTCAATCAGTTGATCCTCCTTATCTGTATTTGGTTGATAAATTGCTTTCAAATCGTTATCGTATAGTTTAGCTATTTGTTGCCAAAAGAAGGCCCGCCATCCACCTCTTAAATCCTTTATAATATCGTAAGAGCGTATGTTTGTTTCTCTATAAATTAGTTTGACTAATATTCGCCCTTCCCAGCGGCTTAGTTTTTTTAGTTCTTCTGCTAAATTATCCTTTGCCCACTTTTCCATTGCTTTCAAATAGCGTTTTCGCTTCCTTTTTTTAGGGATTTTAATGAGCTCTTGTTGTATGCTATCTAATTGATGAGCAGCTAGTAAAGCATAAGGATGAACCTTTAATGTTTTTCTTTTTAGTCGATCATAATAGCGTTTGTCATTGTCTGTTTTAAAGGACAAGATATCGACGCTTTGAATTTCAGCCGTAATAAAAGTATCTCCCTCAACAATGTATATTTCCTTAAAGAGTAAAGAGTCCGTTTGAGCAAAGGTGTAGAAAGGGATAAATAATAAGACTAGAATACTGCGCACCTTACAAAGTTAGAATTAATCTAGAAAAAGATCAACTAGGCCATCGGGCGTGTGTAAATAGATTACCTTATCTTCAATTTTTTGAATAAATTCTTCTACTACAGGAATCAATATACTCACCCCATCGATTTCAATGTAAAAGAGCTTTTGTGATGCATTTTCAATAATATCAACAACTACACCAATATCCCCATGATTTTGATCGATGACTGAAAAGCCAATAAGAGATTTGAGTTCGTTTTTCTGATTTTTTTCTTGATGTTTGAGTGGGAGATAGACTTCTTTACCTATTAATTCTTTTGCCTCTTGCTCTGTGTTTACATCTTCAAGTTTTACAAGTGCAATTTCTCTTTTTTTCAGGCCAAAAGAGTCAATAAAAAAAGGAACTAAATTTCCGTTTATTTTAATAAACAAGCAATCTAGTTCCTCGTATGTTGCAGCTGCTTCCAGTTTGATGTTGAAAGCACCTTTATAACCATGTTTGCGGCTGATATAACCCAGAAAGAAGTGCTCTTCTTTCTTCATATCAATTATTCAGCTTTTGGCTCTTCCGCTGGTGCTTCTTCCGCCTTTGGCTCTTCCGCTGGTGTTTCTTCTGTATTTACCTCTTCTACTAGCGTAGAATTTGTGGCAGCAAGTTCTTGAGCTCTTTTTTCGTTAACTTCTTTTTCAGCAGCAAGTTTGCTAGCTGCCATTTCTTCTGCACTTTTATCGAGCCCTTCTTTCTTAGTCTGAATTCGGTCAGATTTTTCAGCTAACCATGCTTCAAATCTTTTTTCAGCTTCTTCTTCAGAAAACGCGCCTTTAGCTACGCCACCCAAAAGGTGTTTTTTCATCATTACACCTTTGTAAGACAAAATTGCACGAGCCGTATTGGTTGGCTGCGCACCTTTCATCATCCAATCAACAGCACGATCAAAGTTTAACTCAACGGTAGCTGGATTGGTGTTTGGGTTATAAAGACCTAGTTTTTCGATGAATTTACCATCTCTTTTTGCACGTTCGTCTGCTACTACAATTTTAAAAATTGGTTTCGCTTTTCTTCCGTGTCTTTGCAATCTAATTTTTGTTGCCATAATTTTTTAGTTAAACTATCTCGTAGTTAATCTTTGATTTTTAGGGCTGCAAATATGCGATTATTTATCTAAATAGGAAAGTAAAAGAGAGATTTTAATATTTATCAACATCCTACATACTGAAGACTAAAATTGGTAGTTTTGAAAAATTCCATCATTTAAGTATTATTTCACCTTATGTACCTGATTTTTGACACGGAAACTACTGGATTGCCAAGAAATTGGAATGCCCCAATATCCGATACCGATAACTGGCCCAGATGTATCCAAATTGCTTGGCAGTTACATGGTCCATTAGGAGAGCTTTTAGATCAATCCGATTTTTTAGTTCAGGCCGATGGGTTCGATATCCCTTTTGATGCTGAGAAAATACACGGTATCTCAACAGATTTATCTATCGAGCAAGGTGTTCCCATCCAAGAAATGATGAATCGTTTTGAATCGATTCTTGCAAAAGCCGATTTTGTGGTGGGACAAAATGTTGCTTTTGATGTAAATATTATGGCTTGTGAGATGCATCGATTGGCAATGGATACTTCCTTACTAAGCGAGAAAGCAGTGCTAGATACTTGTACTGAAAAAACAGCACAGTTATGTAGAATACCAGGAGGGAGAGGAGGTAAATTTAAGTTGCCGAATTTAACAGAATTACATGATTTTCTTTTTGGAGAACCTTTTGCCGAGGCACACAACGCTACTGCCGATGTTGAGGCAACGAGCCGCTGCTTTTTTGAGTTGATAAGGAAAGAACATTACGATACTCAACAGCTTCGACAGGAGGTCGCCTACATTAGTAGCTTTCAGCAAGTCCATACAAACGTTATTCAAAAAATAGGACTCAAGCATTTAAACCTCAAATCGGAGAGTCAAAAAATTAAGGATCGGAAAAAATCCAAACAAAAGCAAGCTGTAGTAGATACAGAAGCCAACATTGCAGCTTTGGAAAATATGCCTTTTTCACACTTACACAATCACACGCAATACTCTGTTTTACAATCTACCACTCAGATTAATAACCTTATTGATTTGGCTGTTAAGTATGAGATGCCTGCAGTGGCTATTACAGATCATGCTAATTTATATGGTGCTTATAAATTTGTCAATGCTATTTATAATCATCCAATCAACAAAGAGATTATAGCGCATAATAAGGAAGCTGAAGAGCCAAAGCCATTTGCCTTAAAAGGGATTGTAGGTTCTGAGTTATTTGTTTGCCGTGATCACAAGGACAAAACACAAAAAGACAATGGTTACAGTCAGGTCTTTCTAGCTAAAAATAAGGAAGGATATCATAATCTTTCTAAAATGAGTTCCATAGGTTTTGTTGACGGTTTTTATTACGTTCCTCGAATTGATAAAGAAGTGGTTTCGGCTTACAAAGATGGACTGATTGCTTTAAGTGGAGGCTTAAAAGGTGAGGTTTCAGATTTACTATTGAACGTTGGAGAAAAGCAAGCAGAAGAAGCGTTTGTATGGTGGAAAAACACCTTTTTAGATGACTTTTATGTTGAACTAGTTCGGCATGGCTTACCGGAAGAAGAAGTGGTGAATGAAGTTTTGCTTCGCTTTGCTCGTAAACACGGAGTTAAAGTGATAGCTGCCAACAATACCTACTACCTTTCCAAAGACGATGCCAATGCACATGATATTTTACTCTGTGTTAAAGATGCTGAACTACAATCCACTCCAAAGGGCAGAGGGAGAGGGTATCGTTTTGGTTTTCCAAATGAGGAATACTATTTCAAATCGCAAGAACAAATGAAAGCGCTCTTTGCGGACTTGCCAGAAGCCATTTCTAATACGAATGAACTAATTGACAAGGTAGAGAGTTTTCACTTAAAGCGAGATGTTTTACTACCGGCTTTTGATATACCCAAAGACTTTATACATGAGCAAGATGAGCTAGACGGTGGTAAGCGCGGAGAAAATGCTTATTTGAAACACCTCACTTATGAGGGTGCTAAAAAACGATACGGAACAATAACTCCAGAAATTTCTGAACGCCTGGACTTTGAATTAGCGACTATTGAAAATACAGGGTATCCAGGTTATTTTTTAATTGTTCAAGATTTCACCTCTCAAGCTCGAAAAATGGGTGTTTCAGTGGGTCCAGGTAGAGGATCGGCGGCAGGCTCTGCAGTGGCTTACTGCATCGAGATCACCAATGTAGATCCCATAAAATACGATCTTCTTTTTGAGCGTTTTCTAAACCCAGACAGGGTTTCATTGCCTGATATCGATATTGACTTTGACGATGAAGGTCGTAATGATATCATCCAATGGGTTGTTGATAAATACGGTAAAAATCAGGTTGCACAAATCATTACCTACGGCACTATGGCTGCTAAATCTTCCTTGCGAGATACTGCGCGTGTTCTTGATTTACCTTTGTCAGAGGCAGATTTATTAGCTAAAAAAATGCCTGACATCAAGCTGAACAAACTTTTTTCTTTTGACGATAAAGAACTGAAGGAAAAACTAAATGGTGAACAGTTAAAGCTTGCTCAAGATTTTAAGGAATTAGCACAAGATCAAACATTGCAATCTGAAACCATACAGCAAGCTACCATTCTTGAAGGCTCTGTAAGAAATACTGGGATCCATGCTTGTGGGGTAATTATTACCCCTGATGACATTCGTAAATTTGTTCCAGTCACTACCGCTAAAGATGCCGAGCTACTAGTTACTCAATTTGATAATTCTGTTGTTGAGTCTGCTGGAATGCTAAAGATGGATTTTTTAGGCCTAAAGAACCTCACAATCATCAAGGATTGTTGTAAAATTATTAACTACAATCATGGGGTAGAAATTGATCCAGACGTTATTCCATTAGATGATGAAAAAACATATGAACTTTTTCAAAGAGGGGAGACCAATGGTATTTTTCAGTTCGAATCTCCTGGGATGCAAAAGAATTTACGTGCACTAAAGCCCGATAAATTTGACGATTTAATAGCCATGAATGCTTTGTACCGCCCTGGACCTATGGAGTACATTCCTAACTTTATTGCACGGAAGCATGGCGAAGAAGAGATTGAGTATGACTTGCCCGAAATGGCAGAAATACTCGCAGACACCTATGGAATTACGGTTTACCAAGAGCAAGTGATGTTACTTTCGCAAACTTTGGCAGGTTTCTCAAAAGGGGATGCCGATGTTCTTCGGAAAGCCATGGGTAAAAAGATTTTTGCTCTTCTAGAAAAACTCAAGCCTAAGTTTTTGAGCGGGTGTGAAGAAAGAGGGCATGATGTTGAAATTGCTGAAAAAATATGGAAAGACTGGGAAGCTTTTGCAGCCTACGCCTTCAATAAGTCACACTCTACTTGCTATGCTCTCATTGCTTTTCAGACAGCGTACCTAAAGGCACACTACCCTGCAGAATACATGGCTGCTTACCTTACGCACAACATGAGTGACATAAAAAAAGTGACTTTTTACATGGAAGAGTGTAAGCGTATGGGAATCACTGTTTTGGGACCTGATGTAAACGAAAGCTTTTATAAGTTTGCTGTAAATAAAAAGGGCGAAATCCGTTTTGGATTGGGTGCAGTAAAAGGCGTTGGCGAGGGGGCTGTTGAAGCCATTGTTAATGAACGTAAAGAAAACGGACCCTATCAATCTATCTTTGATTTGAGTAAACGCATTGACCTAAGAGCAGCCAACAAAAAGGCTTTTGAGAGTTTGGTATTTGCCGGTGGATTTGACAGTTTTGGACACCATCGATCGGTTTATTTTTATGCCGAGGAGGCTGGATCTCTTTTTTTAGAAAAAGTAATGAAGTTTGGCGCCAAGCACCAGCAAAATGAAAATGCAGCTCAAGTATCTTTGTTTGGCGAAAGCTCTGATGCAGCTTTATTGGAGCCTCCTATGCCACTATGTGAGCCGTGGAGTACGCTTCATATGCTAAACAAAGAGAAAGAGGTGGTTGGTTTTTACATCTCAGGTCATCCATTAGACGATTATAAATTGGAAATGGAGAATTTTTGCAACCATCACATCGGTCAACTAAAAGTTTTAGAAGGGCTCAAAGGCAAAGATATCCGCATAGCTGGTATGGTATCGCAAGTAGAACATCGCTTTACCAAAACAGGTAAGCCTTTTGGAACAATTACTCTCGAAGATTACCAGGATAGCATTACCTTCTTTTTGTTTGGTGAAGATTATCCTAAATACAAGGCTTATATGACTGAAGGATGGTTTTTGTATGCACAATGTAGAGTGCAGGAGCGAAAGTGGAAAGAAGGAGAGTTAGAGATGAAACTTGCCAATGTAGAATTGCTCTCAGAGATAAAAGAAAAGACCTTACGATCAGTCGTAATACAATTAGAACTGAATGATCTGAATGAAGATTTGATTGCTGAAATTTCTGATTTGGCAGAGGAAAACAAAGGGAAGCACCACCTAAAGTTTATGCTGCGATACGAACAGGAAGGGTATCGATTGGAACTGCGCTCTAAGCAGTTTAAAGTAAACCTTAACGATGCCTTTTTAAGTGGCTTAAAACAAATGCCAGGACTTGAATTACAAATCAATTAAAATTGTAATTTTGTTTAACGAAAGAGAACTATTAACATTTAAAAAATAAAAAAATGGCATTAGAAATTACGGACGCAAACTTTGAGGATGTCGTATTGAAATCAGATAAACCAGTATTGGTGGATTTTTGGGCAACCTGGTGTGGTCCATGTAGAATGGTAGGACCAATCGTTGATGAATTAGCTGACGATTACGATGGAAAAGCAGTAGTAGGAAAGGTGAACGTCGATGATAATTCAGCCGTACCATCGGAATACGGGATACGCAACATACCTGCTTTACTGATCTTTAAAAATGGAGCCATTGTTGACAAGGTTATTGGCGCTGTTCCCAAAAGTGTGTTGGCCGAAAAAATTGATGCTCAGTTGTAAAAACAATAAAACTCAAAAAGGGCTTTTAAGCCCTTTTTTTTTGCATGATAGATCGTAAAGACATACAGCTTTTTGAGAATTTAGAACTACTAGCACGACAAGTGGTAGAAGGTTTTATTACAGGTTTGCATAAAAGTCCTTATCATGGTTTTTCGGTAGAGTTTGCTGAACATCGGCTGTACAATACTGGCGAAAGCACTAAGTACATTGACTGGAAGCTATATGCTCGTACAGACAAGATGTTTGTGAAACGATTTGAGGAAGAAACAAATTTGCGTTGTCGAATTGTTTTGGATCATTCCTCTTCTATGTATTTCCCAAAACTTGAAAAACCCTCCCTAGAGCAACCCAACAAAATGTTGTTTTCGATTGCTTGTACTGCAGCCCTCATGAACCTTTTAAAAAGACAAAGAGATGCCGTTGGTTTAAGTGTTTTTTCCGATTTGGTGGAGCTACACACTTCAGAAAGAACAACCACACAACACCATCAGTTGCTGATACATGAACTTGAAAAGTTATGGAATCGAGAAGCAAAACAAAAAACAACAAATGCAGTAGATGCATTGCATGAAATAGCCGAAAACATCCATAAGCGTTCCTTGGTTATTATTTTTTCGGATATGATGGACAATTCCGAAAGAGCGGATGAACTATTTGCAGCCCTACAGCATTTAAAGTTTAACAAACACGAAGTGGTGCTTTTTCATGTACAAGACCATGCTAAAGAGGTTGCCTTTGAGTACGACAACAGGCCTCATCGTTTTGTTGATTTAGAAACAGCGGAGGAGGTAAAGCTAAATAGCAACTCCATACAACAAAGCTACCGCAAACACCAACAGGCATTTTTAAAAGAGATGAAACTTAGGTGTGCTCAGTATCAAATTGATTTGGTTTCTGCAGATATCAATGAAGGTTTTCATCCTGTATTACTGGCTTATCTCCTGAAGCGACAGAAATTATTTTAAAGTAAGTATTTTATGATGAAAGGTGCTTGGCGAATAGAAAAAACAATTTATATTTGCAGCGCTTTTGTACTAAAAGCAGTTCTTATATAGAAACGGTCTGGTAGTTCAGTTGGTTAGAATACATGCCTGTCACGCATGGGGTCGCGGGTTCGAGTCCCGTCCAGACCGCAACAAACAAGCCCTCATTCTCTAGTAGAGTGAGGGTTTTTCTTTTTCCGTTTAACAGTCTGTTTAACAGTTTTTACAAATTTCCTTAATCTTCATTATCAAGCTGAATGTAGATAATGATATATTTGTTAAAAGGAGATTTTGTATATCATTGGGTTACATACTCAGGAGTTAAAAAAGTACAACTTATATGTGCAGACCCTGAAAATACATTAAGAAAGATATGCGTAAATGGTGATTGTAATATTT
>CBFIDX010000011.1:0-37473 GCA_965661505.1 Flavobacteriales bacterium
TTTTTCTTTGTTTAAAAAGTCGATTCCTTTTCGGCAAACAATAACATCAGCTGGGTTTTCCCTTTCTAAAATTGCCCCTAAAGCGATTCCTACTGGCAATTCTGTTGGGATGTCTTTAAGGGAATGTACTGCAATGTCAATTTCTCCATTAAGAAGTGCATCATCCAATGCTTTCGTAAAAACACCTTTTCCACCCATCATAGGCAGTGGGGTGTCTAAAACTTTATCTCCTTCGGACAGGATAAGCACTAATTCGGTATTGTAACCCTGTGCTTGTAAATGGTCACTTACATGATTTGCTTGCCAAAGGGCTAATTTGCTTTTACGAGTTCCTATTTTAATGTGCATCTAGCTTATACATTTCTTGGATAATTGCTAGGATATCCTCATTATGGCGATATCTCTTACGAAGGTATTCAATGTTTTTACTGCTTATTCTTTTGAGAATACTATTGATAAGTGGCTGTATTCTTTCCAGTTCTTCTTCAGTGTATTTTCCTTTGTGTTTGTTAATTTCGTCTGACTTTTCTAGTTCAAAAGCTTGTTCAATTTTTTTAATTGTAGGTCCTAAATTATGTAGTTTCCGCCAATCATGGAACTCCATTTTGTATAAGTTGATGATGGTGCGTGCTTTTGGAATGTCTTTTCGTCTTGTTGCTAAGGTATTGTCAGCAACTTTTTTGAGTTTATCCATGTCAATTAGGCTTATCCCTGCTATCTTATCTAGTGATGGATCGATATTTCTAGGAACAGAAAGGTCGATTAGAAGCTTAGTATTATGAGTTACGGGGAAGTCTTTTAGTGTTAAGGTTGCTTTATTAGACGTTGTGGCCACCATGATGATGTCTGCTACCTCAACTTCTTCTTTTAACTTTTCTAAAGGAGCTACCTGAACATCGTGTTTTTGCGCTAAAGCTTCTGCTTTTTCAAACGTTCTATTTATAACAGTTACCTTACTAAAAGTGTGACTTTTAATATTTTCTAAAGTTCGCTCACCAATCTCCCCTGTGCCAATTAATAGGATGGATTTATTGCTAAGTGTTTTGAATTTATCACGAACATATAGTACGGCTGCGTGTGCTACAGAAGCAGCCCCCTTGCTAATGCTAGTTGAGGATTGCACTTCTTTATTGGCTTGAAAAACAAATTGTAATAGTCGATCGGTTATTCCGTCAAGTGCATTGAGTTTTTTTGCTTGTTCAACACCTTCCTTAACTTGAGAGAAAATTTGTAAATCACCTAAGATTTGAGAGTCTATTCCGGTACTTACTTCAAATAACTGATCAATGGCATCATTTCCTTCTAGGCAAAAACCAAATTTCTTAAAATCTCTTGCTTTTCCGTTAGTATGTTTAATAAATAAATCTTTTAATTGATAGATATTTCCTCCCAATGCAAATAGTTGTGTTCTGTTGCAGGTAGAAACGGTAAAGATACTTTTGACACCAAGGGCTAGTGCTTCTTTGATAAGAAGCTCAGATTTTTCTCTACTGAGACTAAATTGTTCACGAACAGCCAGTGGAGATTTCCAGTGACTAATACCAATGCTGAAATAAGCAGTAATCATAGCTTGCAAAAATACGATTTGTTAGATAAAAAAATGAGTATTTATCTATGAATTAAAGTGCGCGTTTTGTGATGATTTGTTTCACACACTCTACCCATGTGTCGCTATCGTTTAAACTATCTACTAATTGAACTTTTTCACCACCATGTTCTTCAAAGATCTCTTGGTATTCATCACCAATTTCTATAGTTGTTTCTAGGCAGTCAGCAACAAAAGCTGGAGAAAAAACCAATAACTTTTTGTCTCCCATTTTTGCGCGTTCTTCAACTATTTTATCTGAAAATGGTTCAATCCAACCCCGCCCTAAACGAGATTGAAAAGCAACTGTAAAGTCTTCTTTTTTCAAATTAAATCGCTTGGCAAGCTGTAGGGCTGTCTCGTAACAACTAGCTTTATAACAAAACACATTGGCTTCATTGATCCCTTGTTCACAGTCATTATCCCTGCAAAGTCCTTCATCATAAACTTTGTCTACATGTCTTTCGGGTAGTCCATGAAAGCTAAAAAGTACATGGTCATAATCACTAAAGTTATGCTGATTTCCTTTCTCCTCAAATGCCTTAAGGTATAACTCATGATCAAAGAATTGTGAAGCGAAGGTGACTTCTGGGATGACCCACCACTTTTTCATCACGTCCATGGCCTGTTCTATCACAGATCCATTAGTAGCGGATGCATACTGTGGAAAAAGCGGTAAGATGATAATTTGTTTAAAATTTTTACCTTCCCAACTGGAAAGAATTTTCTTAAAAGAAGGATTTTTGTAGCGCATGGCGTATTCCACATGAAATTCAGGCCCAAGAACAGACTTTAACTTATGACATAGGTTGTGGGTATGGTAGATGATAGGTGACCCTTGTTCTGTCCAAAGCTCCTTATAGACCTTTGCCGATTTAGGTGCTCTAAAAGGAACAATAATTCCATTTACTAAAATCTTTCTTAACAACCAAGGTATATCAATAACCCTTTTGTCGTTTAGGAACTGAAACAGATAGCTGCGCACATCTTTGGTTTTTGGGCTATCGGGTGTTCCCAAGTTAACTAGTAATACTCCTATTTTTGCTTGCATGAATGTGATATGATGAATAGTAATAGTGGAGCTGGCGAGAATCGAACTCGCGTCCAAACAAGGAATCAAAGCGCTTTCTACATGTTTATTGTTTTTTTATTGTCGGGAAGGGTAAGGAAAAACACAACCTAACTTCTACCGTATCTTCTTTAAGTTCGCTTTTTAGTCGAAGCCCTAAAAAACTAGTTCAATCTTTGTCTGATGCTTCAAATGAATTAGAGCGTTGAACACTCTCTTACTCAGAAGCAAAGGCATGCTAATTACTATAATTAGGCAGCCATAGCGTAGTTATACTCGCCATTTAAAAAGGTTGTAAATTGATATTTACGAGCTAATATACAACGCTCGACATGCTTACGGTTTCATCGCACTTGCTGTCAAAACCAGTCAGCCCCATAAAAATAAGAACGTTTAAAACGTGTTTGCAAAGATACAGATTTATGCTGGTAGCATTTATTGAGATTGTTAAATTTGTGATGAAGAAAAATCATCCAAATGAAAATAGGAATTTTAAGAGAAGAAAAAACACCTCCAGATAAACGGGTGCCTCTTACACCTAGCCAATGCATGTTTTTACAAAAAAAATATGCAAATGTAAAATGGGTTGTACAGAAAAGTAGAGTTCGTTGTTTTACCGATGAAGAATATACGAGTGCAGGAATCGAGGTGGTTGAGGATATCTCTGATTGTGACGTATTGTTTGGTGTAAAGGAAGTGCCTAAGTCAAATTTAATTAAAGACAAAACCTATTTTTACTTTTCTCATACGATTAAAGAACAAGACTACAACCGTGCTTTGTTACAAAAAATGATTTCTTTTAACATACGTATGATTGATTACGAAACCTTAAGAGATGAGAATAAACGACGACTTATAGGTTTTGGTCGATATGCAGGAGTAGTGGGGTGTTACAATGGGTTTTTAGCCTATGGTTTACGAACAAAGCGCTATGCACTAAAGCCTGCCAATGAATGTTATGATCGTATAGAAATGGAGCGAGAACTCTTAAAGGTTGATTTACCTGCCATCAAAATCATCCTAACAGGAAATGGTAGAGTAGGCGGAGGAGCTTTAGAAATTCTAGAAAAATTAGGTGTTAAGAAAGTGAGTAAAGAGGATTTTGTTAGTAAATCTTTTGACGAAAGTGTTTATGTTCAATTAGATTTTAATGACTATAATGCTAGGATAGATGGTTCAGAATTTATTGATACTGACTTTTTTTCAAACCCTACATTGTTTAAGTCTGTGTTTATGAGGTATGCATCTAAGGCTGATTTGTTTATTGCTGGTCACTATTATAGTTCTGGTTCTCCTTTTTTGTTTAGTCGTCAGGATGCAAAATCTGCTGATTTTAAAATTAGAACCATTGCCGATATTTCTTGTGACATAGACGGCCCTGTAGCTTCTACAATTCGGCCTTCAACTATTAAGGATCCTATTTATGGGTATAACCCGCAAACTGAAAAGGAAGATTCATTTGACAATAACAATGTAATAACTGTAATGGCTGTGGATAACCTGCCTTGTGAATTGCCAAAAGATGCTTCTGAAGATTTTGGTAATGAGTTGATAGAGCATGTGATTCCCGCCTTGTTAAATGCGGATCAGGAAAATATGTTAGACAAAGCTACGATATGTCAAAATGGTGATCTAACAACTCATTTTGAGTATTTAAGAGCGTATGTTAATGGGAGCTAGGATTGCTTTAATTTTGCAATTGTTTCGATAGGGTTTTCAGAACTGAAAACGAAACTTCCAGCTACTAATACATCAGCACCAGCTTCTATTAAAAGAGGAGCGTTTTTGGCATTAACACCTCCGTCAATTTCAATCTTTGTGCTTGCTCCTTTGTTATTGATAAGGTCTTTCAATTCTCTAACTTTATCGTAAGTATTTTCAATAAACGATTGTCCTCCAAAACCAGGGTTAACAGACATGATACAGACTAAGTCGATATTTTGAATTGTGTCTTTTAATAAAGAAACAGAGGTATGTGGGTTTAAGGCAACACCTGCTTGCATGCCTTCAGTTTTAATAGCTTGTAGGGTTCTATGTAAGTGTGTACATGCTTCATAATGAACGGTTAAAACATCTGCGCCAATTTTTTTAAAAGTTGAAATATATCGGTCTGGATCTACAATCATTAAATGTACATCCATGGTTTTTTCTGCGTGTTTTTTGATGGCTTCTATAACGGGCATTCCAAACGAGATGTTTGGTACGAAGACTCCATCCATCACATCAATGTGAAACCAGTCAGCAGCACTATTATTAATAAGTTCGCAATCTCTTTGCAAGTTTGCAAAGTCTGCTGCTAAAATCGATGGTGCTATTAAATGTGACATTTTATTTTTTTGAGAAGAACAAAGTTAAAAAAAAAGAGAGCCGAAGCTCTCTATAATTTACCCAAGATAGGTTTTTAAAATTTTTGATCGTGATGTGTGTTTCAGTCTTCTAATTGCCTTTTCTTTAATTTGACGAACACGTTCACGTGTTAGATCAAATTCTTCGCCGATTTCTTCGAGCGTCATGGCGTGTTCTCCATTTAATCCAAAGTACGCTCGTATCACTTCTCCCTCTCTAGGGGTAAGTGTTGCAAGCGATCTTTCAATTTCTTGACGTAAAGAATCGACCATTAACCCTTCATCAGGGTTTGGACTGTCTTCACTACCAATTACGTTGTACATGTTACTGTCCTCACCTTCTACCAAAGGAGCATCCATTGAAACATGCCTTCCAGAGTTTTTCATGGACTGCTTAACTTCATCTTCTGTTAGGTCAACGACAACAGCAACTTCAGCTGGAGTAGGAGGTCTCTCAAGCTCTTGCTCTAGTTGAGCGTAGGCTTTATTGATTTTGTTAATAGATCCAATCTTATTTAATGGAAGGCGAACAATTCTAGATTGTTCTGCTAATGCTTGAAGAATTGATTGACGTATCCACCATACAGCATAGGAAATGAATTTAAAACCACGAGTCTCGTCAAACCTTCTTGCTGCTTTAATCAAACCAAGGTTTCCTTCATTGATTAAGTCAGGTAGGGACAGTCCTTGATTTTGGTATTGTTTAGCAACGGATACAACAAATCGTAAGTTAGCCTTCGTTAGTTTTTCGAGTGCCAATTCATCACCAGCCTTAATCCTTTGAGCTAACTCTACTTCTTCTTCAGCAGTAATAAGGTCAACACGGCCAATTTCTTGTAAATACTTGTCTAAGGATGCGGTTTCCCTATTGGTAACCTGTTTGGTGATTTTTAACTGTCTCATTTATGAAATTTATTTATTTGTAATAAGTACTAACTGTTTTACGAAAGAGAGTACGTAAAGTTACTATAAAAATTAAAAATTATTCAGCTGCTTTCTTTTCGGGCTTAGGTAGTAATGCCTTTCTTGATAAACGAAGTTTTCCAGATTTGGCATCAATTTCAGTTAGTTTCACCTCTATTTTATCCCCCTCTTTTAGCACATCCTCAACATTTTCAACACGTTTCCAATCAATCTCAGAAACATGTAAAAGTCCATCTGTTCCTTTGCCGATATTAATAAATGCACCATATGGCATTATAGATCGTACAGTTCCTTTATATACTTCGCCAACTTCAGGGGTAAAGGTTAATGCTTTGATTTCAGAAATTGCATTATCCAATAACTCTTGAGCTGTACCTAAAATTTCTACTCTACCTCGGTTATCTATTTCCTCAATTGTAATTGTTGTATCCGTGTCCTCTTGTAGTTGTTGAATGATTTTACCACCTGGTCCAATTACTGCTCCAATTGTTTCCTTTGGAATATACATGATGTGTATTTTTGGAACGTGAGGTTTTAATTGTGTTCTTGATTCAGCAATGGTGTCAGTTAACTTCTTTAAAATGTGTAAACGACCTCCTTTAGACTGCTCTAATGCAGTAGTTAAAATTTCGTACGACAATCCCTGAATCTTAATGTCCATCTGACAGGCAGTAATACCTTTTGATGTTCCAGTAACTTTAAAGTCCATGTCACCAAGAAAATCTTCGTCACCCAAGATGTCTGAAAGAACGGCAAACTTTCCAGTTTCTTTGTCTGTAATTAAGCCCATGGCAATACCAGAAACGGGCGATTTCATTTGAATCCCTGCGTCCATTAAAGCCATTGTTCCAGCACAAACGGTAGCCATTGAAGAGGATCCGTTTGATTCTAAAATGTCAGAAACTACACGTACGGTGTAGGGACAGTCTTCTGCAATCATACCTGCTAAAGCTCTTTGTGCTAAATTTCCGTGACCAATTTCTCTTCGGCTTACGCCCCTAATCGGACGAGCTTCTCCAGTAGAGAAAGGAGGGAAATTATAGTGTAGGTAGAATTTTTCGGAACCAGCAAATGTAACACCATCAATTCTATTTTCATCTAATTTCGAGCCCAGCGTAACCGTTGTTAGAGATTGTGTTTCACCTCTAGTAAACAAAGAAGATCCATGTGGGCTTGGTAAATAATCTACCTCACATTCGATCGGTCTAATATCCGTAGTTGAGCGGCCATCTAATCGAACCCCTTCGTTTAGAACCATGTCTCTTACGGATTTCTTTTCAGCATTTTTAAAGTATCCACCAAGCATAAATCCTTTTTCTTCTAGTTCTTCTTCGCTTAGTGTTTTTTTGAATGCTTCTTTTACAGCACCAAATTGTTCAGAGCGAGCGTGCTTGTCTAGGGACTTTTTTGCAACTTCATAGAATTTATCGTAGCAGAAATCCATTACGTTTTTTTCTAACTCTTCATCGTGTGTTTCGTGGCTATATTCTCTTGCTTCTTTTAACCCTACTGCGGCAGCTAGTTCTTGCTGAGCTTGACATTGTTTTTTGATTTCTTCATGTCCAAATTTTATCGCCTCTATCATCTCTTCTTCGGATATCTCATCCATTTCTCCTTCAACCATTGCAACGCTAGTAGCCGATGCTCCAATTACCATGTCAATATCAGCTTCTTCTAATTGAGAAGGGGAGGGGTTGACAATAAATTGACCATTCACACGTCCTACTCTAACTTCAGAAATTGGTCCATCAAATGGAATGTCAGAAATTGCTAGTGCTGCAGATGCGCCAAGACCAGCTAATCCTTCTGGAGATACATTCTCATCGTGAGATATCAGTTGTAACATGATTTGTACTTCTGCATGGTAGTCGCTAGGAAACATAGGGCGAAGAATTCTGTCAACCAATCGCATAATTAAAATTTCATGATCGGTAGGGCGTGCCTCACGTTTCAGAAATCCTCCTGGCACTCTTCCTGCCGCTGCAAATTTTTCTCTATAGTCAACGGTTAGGGGTAAAAAGTCAACACCATCTCTGGCGTCATAACTTGAAACTACAGTAGCTAAAAGCACTGATTCTCCCATTCTTACTTCTACTGAACCGTGAGCTTGTTTGGCTAGTTTTCCTGTTCTCAACTCAATAGTTCTTCCATCATTCAGTTGAATTTCTTTTACAATTTCATTAAACATAATCTCGTTTTTTTACATACATATTAACACACAAAAAGGCAATTGGATAAATTGCCTTTTTACGTTATTGATTTCAGAAAACACCTTATTTTCTGATTCCTAATTCTTTGATTAAAGCCCTGTACTTTTCAATGTCTTTGTTCATTAAGTAGTTCAGTAAACCTCTACGCTTTCCTACCATAATTTGAAGGGAACGTTGCGTATTTTTGTCCTTGCGATTGTTTTTTAAATGGTCTGTCAAATGTGAAATTCTATTTGAAAACAGAGCAATTTGTCCTTCAGTTGAGCCAGTGTTTTTTGCGTCTCCACCAAATTTTTTGAAAATCGCGTTTTTTTCTTTTGCAGATAAATGCATATCTAATGTTTTTTATATCTTAAAAAATGGAGTGCAAAGATAGAAAAATCTTTTTGAAAGTACTTTTTTTAATCCTTTTTTTTAATTACTAAACATGTCCATTAAAAGGGACACTTTGTTTTTGAGTTCCTTTCTATTGACAATAAAGTCCAAAAACCCATGTTCAAGAACAAACTCAGAAGTTTGAAAGCCATCAGGCAGATCTTTCCCAATGGTTTCTTTTACTACTCTTGGGCCTGCAAAGCCAATAAGTGCTCCGGGTTCCGCTATGTTAACATCGCCTAGCATTGCATAAGAAGCGGTAACTCCTCCTGTTGTGGGGTCAGTTAATAACGAAATATAGGGGAGTTTTTTTTCTGATAGTAGTGATAGGTTGGCAGAAGTTTTTGCCATCTGCATTAACGAAAAGGCTGCTTCCATCATTCGTGCACCACCAGATTTTGAAATCATCATGAAAGCACAATTTTCCTTAATAGCCCGCTGTATAGCTCTACTTATTTTTTCACCTACCACAGCACCCATTGATCCGCCAATAAAATTAAAATTCATGCATGCGATAACAATCGGTTTCCCATCAATAAAGCCATAGCCTGAAGTCAAAGCATCCTTTAAACCTGTTTTTTTCTGTGATTGTTTTAGACGATCTGAGTATTTTTTGTTGTCTTCGAATTTGAGTGGGTCGCAAGCAATCATGTTTTGGTCCATTTCTTCAAACTTTCCTTTGTCAAACAAAATAGAAAAATATTCTTTTGAGTTTACACGATCATGGTGTTCGCATTTTTCGCAAACCCAAAGATTTATTTGATGGTCTTCAGAAGAAACAATGTGCTTGCATTTTGGGCATTGATACCATAAGCCTTCTGGTGTTTCTTTCTTTTCATCTGTAGCGGTTGTTATGCCCTCTTTTATTCTTTTAAACCAGCCCATAATTTTACGCTAGGGTATTTACATTGTTTAAATCTTCAAAAGCTTTTTTTAGTCGTACTTTAAAAGATTCTTCTCCTTTTCTAATCCATACTCTTGGATCGTATGTTTTTTTGTTGGGTATATCTGCTCCTTCTGGGTTTCCGATTTGAGTTTGGATATAAGCCTCTTTATCTTTCATGTAATCCCTTACACCCGTCGTGAATGCCCATTGGAAATCAGTATCTAGGTTCATTTTTATAACTCCATAACCAATGGCTTCCCGAATTTCTTCTACACTAGAACCTGAGCCACCGTGAAAAACAAAATCAACTGGATTGTGGCCAGTGCCAAACTTATCTTGTATGTGTTCTTGAGAGTTTTTAAGGATGATTGGTTGCAAATCTACATTACCTGGCTTGTAAACTCCATGAACATTTCCGAATGCTGCGGCAACTGTAAATTGATCACTTACCTTCCTTAACTCCTCATAAGCATAGGCGACCTCTTCTGGTTGAGTATATAACTTTGAGCTATCTATATCAGTATTATCCACTCCATCTTCTTCACCACCCGTTATTCCTAATTCAATCTCTAATGTCATGTCCATCTTGCTCATTCGGTCTAAATATCGTTTGCAAATTTCAATATTTTCTTCTAGGGGCTCTTCTGATAAATCGATCATGTGAGAACTAAATAAAGATTTTCCATGTACTTTATGAAAATCTTCGCTTGCCTTTAATAACCCATCAATCCATGGTAGTAATTTTTTTGCGCAATGATCAGTATGAAGAACAATTGTTGCCCCATAAAGCTCTGCTAGTTGGTGGGTGTGCATCGCTCCTGATATTCCTCCAGCTATGGCTGCTTGATAATCATTGTTCGACAAACCTTTTCCAGCAAAAAACTGACAGCCTCCGGCCGAAAACTGTACCATTGCTGGAGCGTTTGAGTCTCTAGCTTCTTCTAACACTGCATTAACAGTACTTGTATTTACTACGTTTACTGCTGGTAGTGCATAGCTGTTTTTTTTAGCATGTTCAAAAATTTCTTGTACTTGCCTTCCTGTTGCTACGCCTTTATTAATCATGATGATTGGTTTTTTAATTTGAAAAGCAAATGTATAAATTTCCCTTACTTTATGGGTGATATTTTTTCTACTTTTGAGCAAAAGATATTAATAAAGTGATAAGCAGAAATCAAATAAAATTAATACAATCCTTGAGGCAAAAAAAATACCGTGAGCGATATGGCTTATTTGTTGTAGAAGGTGAAAAATTGGTGAGCGAATTTTTGAAGTCTGATTTTGAAATTGAAAACATATTTGCCACCAATCAATGGGAGGGAGAAGCAATAAGGATTTCGGAAAACGAATTGCAGCGTATTTCTTCTTTGAAAACAGCAAACAAAGTCTTGGCAACTGTTCATATACCGAAAGAAATAAATTCAACTTTTGGAAACAAAGTAATTGCTTTAGATGGAGTTAAAGACCCAGGTAATTTAGGAACGATTATTCGTCTTGCAGATTGGTTTGGAATCAGGCATATTTTATGCTCATTTGATTGCGTTGAATTATACAATTCAAAGGTAGTACAAGCAAGTATGGGGTCTATAGCCAGGGTTCATGTGCTCTACACTGACCTTAAAAACCAATTCTGCTTAATGAAAGATTACCAAACGGTTGCTACAGTATTGGACGGAAAGGATGTTTTTAAAGCTGAATATGAAAAGAAGGTGATTTTGTTGATGGGTAGTGAATCTCACGGAATTAGCAAGGAATTGATAGAAATATCGAATGTTAAAGTTGCTATTCCAAAAGATGAAAATTCCGAAGCAGAATCCTTAAATGTAGCAACTGCATGTGGAATAATTTTAGCTCAAATCAAAAACTAAAACTTTCTCTTAAACTTATATTCCCATCGAAGGCCTTGCCAATTACATTCTTTACAAATATACCGTTTGAAGTTAAACATCTTAAAGCTTATAAGATTAACTAACTTATCTGAATAATTTCTTTTAACTCTTTCAAGTGGTTTTTGACATTCTGGACAGCAGTTGGAACTGTATTCAGAACTTATCTTGTGTTTAAAACCATTTTTTTTAAAAATACATATAGTAATAAAATAGACTAATAATGCAATTAATATTAAAATGGGTGCGTCCATTATTTTTTTGTTTACGAGCACTCAAATTAAAAAAAAATAAAGAAATATTCAAATTTATATAACAAATACTTCATTAATAGCCATAGCACATCGTTCTCCATCTATTGCAGCAGAAACTATTCCTCCAGCGTAACCAGCTCCTTCTCCACAGGGATATAGGTTTTTTATCTGTATGTGCTGAAGAGTGACTTTGTCTCTAGGTATCGAAATCGGAGAAGATGTCCTTGATTCTACCCCAATAATATTCGCCTCATTTGTTAAGTAGCCCTTCATTTTCTTTCCGAACGACTGAAAGCCTCCTTGCAGACTTTTAACAATACTTTTTGGGAGAATTTCATGCATTGGTGATGAAGTAATACCAGGTTGATAGGAAGTGCTGTTTAGTTTTGAAGATGTTTTTGAGTGAACGAAATCAGACAATCTTTGTGCAGGTGCCATCTGTGTGTATTGTCCGGCCTTATGCGCTACTTCTTCAATGCTTTTTTGGTAATATAAACCAGCTAAGGTTCCGTATTTTCTAAAAGGCAATAAATCTTCCTTTTTTACTTCCACTACAATGCCAGAGTTGGCATAAAACGAATCTCTTTTTGATGGTGACATTCCATTAACAACAACTTCAGATTTATCAGTAGCCGACGGAACAATAAACCCACCTGGACACATACAAAATGAGTAAACACCTCTGTCATTAATTTGTTCAATTAATTTGTATGAGGCTGCAGGTAAATAAGGACCTCTTTCACTGCAAGAGTATTGTATTTGGTCGATTAATGCTTGAGGATGTTCTACTCTAACACCCATCGCAAAAGGTTTGGACTCTATGGCAATTCTTTTTTTATGAAGCAGATGAAAAATATCTCTGGCAGAATGTCCAGTTGCTAGTATAACTGCTTTACCTAACACACGATCTCCACCTTCTGTTACAACTCCTGAAATGATGTTGTTATCAATAATGAAATCAGTAACTTTAGTGTTAAAATGAATTTCTCCGCCAGCGCTGAGTATTGTTTCTCTTATCGCTGCAATCAATTTAGGTAGTTTGTTGGTGCCAATATGTGGGTGTGCATCTATCAGAATTTCATCATTTGCACCATGAAAAACCATTGTTTCTAAGACAGACAGTATGGATCCTCGTTTTTTTGATCTTGTATATAGTTTGCCATCGGAATATGTGCCCGCTCCTCCCTCTCCAAAACAATAATTGGATTCTGGGTTTACTATGTGCTGTTTGTTTATTGCTGCTAAATCCCGTCTTCTACTTCTTACATCTTTCCCTCTTTCAAGAATAATGGGTTTTAACCCTAGTTCAATCAGTTTTAGTGCAGCAAATAACCCAGCGGGACCTGACCCTACGATCACAATTTCTTTTTTATTGTTTACATTTTTATATGCCCTGAGTATTTTGTTTTCTGCAATATTTTCGTTTATAAAAACTTCAATTTTAAGTTGAACACGAACCTTCTTTTTTCGTGCATCGATGGATCTTTTAATGAGCCTAAAGTCAGAAATATTTTCTTTCGAAATATTTAAATGTGATGAGATAGCTTTTTGAATATCCTGCTTTAAATGAGCTTGATCAGGAGATAGATTTAATTGAATGACTTTTGGCATCATTCAAAGGTTAGGGTAATTGCAAACCCATGTGTTAACATTTTTTTTATAGAACTGCTATATATGGTTTCTTCTTTAACCAACATATCTAACAATCCAAAAGTGGCTTTAAATTCTGGGGAAAATTTAAAGTACTCTAAATAGAAATCGATTCCGAAACCAATTTCATACATCAGGTCAGTTTTTTTTAATTTTATTAGTTCCAGCCCTTCATCATCAATATCTCGTTGAGAGGCTAGGTCAATATTAAGTTTTGCTCCGGTTATTAAATAGGCTCTTCCGTTATTGTATCTATTGGATTTATATTTAAAGTTTATTGGAAATTCGATAAAGGTTGATTCAATGTCTTTTTTTATTTCTTCTAATTCTCCCTCAACTTCAATGGTATAGATAATGTCTCTTTCAGCAAATGATAATGTAGGTAAAAATCGCAAGTCAGTATTTCTTCCCAAACGAAAATTAGATACGATACCTAAATTGAATCCTTTTTGATTTTGAGACTTGATAATGAATAATGTATCTGCTTGAATAGCATTTGCTGTAATTTTAAAATCCATTGAATTGAGACCCACTAAAAAGCCAAAGTGTACTGGTTTTCTATCGTAATTAGGTAGGTTTAAGGGTACCGTATGTCTTTGTGCCCAAACACAAAAACTGTACAACATAAAAATCAATAGAAATGATATCCTTTTCATATTACGAAGGAACGATGTATAAATAAGATTATTTCGTTGCTGTATAAAGAGCAGCTACTCCAAATGTTAGTTTAATATGTTCAGGTTTTTTAAAACCAGCTTTTTCTAACTCCTTTAAAAAAGACTTTCCGCTAGGAAATGCCGAGACTGATGCTGGCAAATAAGTATAGGCAGCACCATCTTTAGAGATGAGCTTTCCAAAAAAAGGAAGAATTGTTTTAAAATATAAGCTGTAAATCTGCTTAAACGGAAATGTATTGGGTTCTGAAGGTTCTAAAATTACAACTTTCCCTCCCTTTTTCATCACTCTACACATCTCTTTTAGGCCCTTCGAAAGGTTTTCAAAATTACGCACACCGAAACCAGCCGTTACAGCATCAAAGCTTTCGTCATCGAATGATAGGTTCTCGGAGTCTTCGTTTTGCATGCTAATCATTTGATCGAGCCCCTTCGATTGCATTTTATTTCTTCCTACAGTCAGCATACCGTCAGAAATATCAATTCCAATTATTTTTGTGGGTTTTAAAACACTAGCTTCTACTGCTAAATCGCCGGTGCCTGTTGCAATATCTAGTATTGTTTGAGGTTTTATTTTGGCAATTTCTCGAACGGCTCTTTTTCTCCAAATAATATCAATCCCTAGCGATAAAAAATGATTTAGGAAGTCATAACTTGAGGCAATGTTGTCAAACATTTTGGCTACCTGCTGTTTTTTGCTTTCTTTTTGGTTTTTATACGGAGTAATTTTTGTTCCCAATTTTTGAAATTTTTACAAAGATAGAGCTATTCAATCTCTTTTTCTTGAATACTATTAACAAATAAAATATTACCTAGTTCTTTGTATCCTTCAAAGATGTCTAATTTTTGTTTTTTCACAAGCTCATTTCTAAAACCGATAATTGTAAGATCTGAATTTTTCGAATTTTTATTGATGATGGATTTCATGCTTTCGTTTTCCTTCAACGGAATCATGCTTAGATTTCGTGGCGAAATAGGTAAACGACCTGATTCAATAAAGTTGAACATACGCTCTTTGTATAGATCAAATTCCTCATCACTAGTATAAACGGAAAAGATCTTGATTTCTGAATCCTTCCATTCCGGATGGCCTGATATCATATAGCCTAACAAAATCATCATGTTTGAATTTTCGTAATCTCGTGAGGATATCCAAATATGAATTTCTTCTTTTTTATCAACCTTTTCGGTGTTGGTGCGTAAAATCGCAACATCATAGCCTGTTGCTTGTAACAGATTAAAATTCCCAATTACATCTTCAAATGATTCAAGTTCTTGCTCACAGTACTCCAATAAAATAAGATTGTTTTCTTTCCCTGATATACTCGAAAGTTGAACAACTTGGGCAAGCGCCGAAGTGTAGGATGGGGAAATCAAGGTGTCTATGTACACATTGGAAGTTTTATGTACGGATAAAAGTTGCTTTTGAATTTCCTTACCATCTTTAAAGTTTTGTTTACTTAAGTAGCCTTTTATGTAGTGTATATAGGTTCCAAAACCATATTTGTGTGCTATCCACTTGGTTAAATCGAAAGCATTCGATCGATTTACAGACGAACTAATGCTAATTACAAATGGCCGCCAGTGAGTACTACGCTCTAACGAATCGCCTTTTTGCAAAAATATTTGTAATTGACGAGCAAATTGTACCAAAACATCCCTAAACAAACTCACAATTTCTCTTCTATCGCTTGAGTTTTTGCTGATGTAGTAATAGAAACCAATCATTATACTAATGGAAAGGATCGCATAGGGAGTATTCATTTTAAACATCAACCAAATTGATAAAACGGCGCCCACTAATGAAATATACCAACGAGACTTAAATGTGGGTCGGTAGGAGGGGTCTCCAGAAAAATGCTCTAGAAATGAGATTAAACATATGGCACCGTAAGTAACCATAAAAAACATCGAAATGATTTGAGCAACAAAATTAATATCTCCGATATAAATAAAGAAGAAAGCGATTACACACGTTAATATTGATCCATTAATGGGTTCGTTATCTTTTCTCCTTCCTTTTGAAATCCAATCATCAAAAGAGTTAGATGAAAATATTTGATCTTTTCCGAGGGCTTGTAATGTTCTTGGAGCTACCATAATGGAACCCAAAGCTGAAGATATTGCTGCACAGGCTAACCCAATAGGAATAATGGGTCCCCATATGGCAATATCTGCCATTACCATTTGATTATTTGCAAGATTTTCTATGCTGGTTGAGCTGACTAATTTAAGTGACACAAAAATATAGATTAAAGCACCCAGAATTGTAGCAATAAGCGTTCCTCTTGGAATGGATTTTTTTGGATTTTTTAAATCTCCAGAAAGTCCTAGCCCAGCTGAAATACCTGTAAATGCAGGAAAGATAATGGTGAACACATAAAAGAAATTATCGGCGTTTTCTATGCTGCTAAAAAAATCAACATCAGCTAATGCTATTTGACTATCGCCAGCAAAAAACATTATTAGTGATAAGAAAAGTATAGCTGCTACCGCATAAAGTGCTTTTACGCCAATGTTTGCTCCTTTTGTTAGCATCAATGCTGTTAATATTCCCATAGACGTAATGCCTATTGTCTTTTTATTTGTGATAAAATAGGCAAGGTTTCCGAGTTCGTAAGTTTGGTTTAGATATTTGCCAAAAGGTATAAATGCTTCTGTAAAGGCGATAATGTAAAACGATATGCTGATTGCTTGAGAAAGGTAAAGAGCTATGCCAATTGCTCCGCCAATGTTAATGCCAAAAGAACGAGAAATGACATAATAGTCGCCACCGCCCTCTACTTTTTTATTGGTCGCTATTTCTGCAACAGCCATTGCGGTGGGTATTGTTACAGCATGGCCCAAAAAGATAATCCCTAATGCTCCCAGAAAACCAACATGCCCAACTGCATATCCAAATCGAAGAAAAAGAATAGCCCCCAAAATAGTGCAAATGGAAGCCATAAATACAGGCATAGTACCGAATTGACCTGCATTTGTTTTTAATTTTCTATTCATTTTTTTTGATTAACACCTTATCGAAATACAAAGCAAATTTATAAAAGTTAGTTATTACCAATAAAAAATAGTGTTAATATTGCCTTTATGTTTACAAAGAATCAAGTACACGAAATTATTTTTGAAGCTGACACAAAAGCTGGTAAGCGCTTTGATGTTTGGCTAATCGTATTCATCCTGCTTTCAGTAATGGGTGTAATGTTAAGTAGTGTTGCTAGTATTGATGAGCAATATGGATATATTCTACACAAGATGGAATGGGTTTTTACTTTTCTGTTTACAATTGAATATATTTTAAGAGTATACTCCGTTCAAAAACCTTGGAAGTATGTCTTTTCATTTATGGGAATTGTTGATTTTTTGGCCATCATACCTACTTATCTAGTCTTTATTTATGCCCCTATTGGAGTTCTTGTAGATATTCGCATATTGCGCCTACTTCGTATATTTAGAGTATTTAAGTTATCCACTTATTTAAGGGGTGCTTACACCATGCAGATTGCTTTGCGCTCTTCAAGACCAAAGATTATTGTATTTCTATTATCTGTGGTTTTATTAGTAATTTTATTAGGTACATTAATGTATGTTATTGAAGGTCAGCAAAATGGTTTTGACAACATCCCTAAGTCGATCTATTGGTCAGTTGTTACATTAACCACCGTTGGTTATGGAGATGTTGTTCCTGTTACAGCTCTGGGCAAGTTGATTGCCTCTGTGATAATGATTATGGGTTATGGAATAATTGCTGTTCCTACAGGAATTGTTTCAGCTGATATGGCTAGGCATTCAAATAAAGTAAGTACACAAGCATGCAGATCTTGTTGCAAAGAAGGACACGATGTAGAGGCTAAACATTGTAAATATTGTGGTGAGATACTTAATCCATCATAAGTTCTTTCAAAAGAACTTCTTTTTGGATGGGGACAACACCAACTTCTTCACATACCAAGCCACCTGCTAAATTTGCTAGAGTACAAAGTTCCTGACTATTTGTTTTACATGCTAAAGCTAGCGTAGCGGCAGCAATCACACTATCTCCAGCTCCTGAGACATCAATAATTTTTCTTTGAAAAGCTTTTTGATGGATGCCTATTTTATCAAAATAAAAAATCCCATTTTCTGAAAGAGTTACCAGCACAGATTTTGAATTTAATTTTTTTTGAAGTTTTTGAGCACTCTTTTCAATCTTTTGAATATTGCTCCCCAGAATATTAGTCTGTAATGATTCATTCATTTCTTTTAAATTAGGTTTGAATAAATCAATATTTGTGTAGCTCCAAAAATTATCTTTTTTGGGGTCTACAGCAATTGGAATATTTTTTTCTTTTGCTGCCTCAATGAGTTTTTTAATTACAAATTTTGTCAATACACCTTTATTGTAATCTTGTAATATGACTGCATTTGCCTCTTGCATCAAAGCAATAGTGTTGTCAATAAATGCTTTTTCGTATTGGATGGGACTGTTGGTTTCCTCGTCAACTCTTAATTGGTGCTTATCACCGCATATGATACGTGTTTTAAGCGTAGTTTTTCTTTTCTCTTGTATAATCCCTTCAGAAAAAAGGTTTTGATTTTTTAACAGCTTAAAAAAACCTTGATCCTCCTCGCCAATCACAGAGCATAGTATAGGTTTTGCACCTAGGGCAGCAATATTTTTTGCCACATTTGCAGCACCTCCCAATCGCCTTTCGTAACGTTGAATGTCTACGATAGGTACATCGGCTTCTGGCGATTGTCTATGAATGTTTCCCCACATATAGGCATCCACCATGCTATCTCCTACAACAAGTATTTTTTGTTGCGAAAATAATTTGATGATATGCTGCCAGTCTGTCTTCAAGGTTTACTTAAGTTTTGCGAGTGATTTTTTTATTCTATCAATAGCTTCTTTAAGATTTTCTTCAGAAGCAGCGTAAGAGATGCGCACGCAGCTAGGTGTGCCAAAAGCAGCACCACTAACAAGCGCAACGTGTGCATCATTTAGTAAATACATACAAAAGTCATTAGAATTTTGAATTAGCTGTGTTCCGCTTTTTTTTCCGAAATAATAGGATATATCGGGAAAAATATAAAATGCTCCTTTAGGTGTATTCGTTTTTATTCCAGGTATTTTACTCAGAAGATCCAACATTAAATCTCTTCGCTTGTGAAATGCTTTTTGCATGTAAGAAACCTCTGAGGGACTTGCTAACATAGCAGCTTCAGTTGCTTTTTGCGCTACAGCACAGGTTGCTGAGGTAATCTGGCCTTGTATTTTATTACAGGCTGACGCAATCCATTTAGGTGCAGCAATGTATCCTACTCTCCATCCTGTCATAGCAAATCCTTTAGAAACTCCGTTTACAGTTATCACACGATCTTTCATGCTAGGGATAGTTGCCATGCTAAAATGCGGTTCTCCGAAGTTAATGTGTTCGTAAATTTCATCACATATAATGTAAATATCTGGATACTTCTCCAGCATTTTAGCAATTTCTTCCAGTTCTTTTTGTGAGTAAACAGTTCCGCTCGGATTACATGGAGTGCTGAACAATAAAAGTTTAGTATTTGGAGTGATTGCTTTCTCTAATTGTGTAGGGCTTACCTTGAAGTCTGTATCAATACTACTGGCAATTTCAACAGGAGTTCCTTCAGCAAGTTTTATAATTTCAAAATAGCTTACCCAGTAAGGAGCAGGCAATAACACTTCATCCCCGGGGTTCAAGAGGCTCATGCAAACGTTTGCGATAGATTGCTTTGCACCAGTTGAAGCGACAATTTGATCGGCTTCATAATCTAAGTTGTTATCCCTTTTAAGTTTTTTTGTAATGGCATTTCGCAATTCTAGTAAACCCGGAACTGGAGTGTAATGAGAAAAATTATTATCAACAGCCAGTTTTGCTGCTTCTTTTATAAAGTCTGGAGTGTCAAAATCTGGCTCTCCTAAACTTAGTGCAATTACATCATGGCCTTGTGATTTAAGCTCTCTACTCATGCGAGCCATGGCTAGTGTAGCAGATTCAGATAATCGGTTTAATCGATCAGAAACGTGTGTCATAAGTTAAAAATTTGAAGCCTAAAATTACTACTATCCCTTAAATTTAAAGAGTTATATTTTGTTAATTATAAACGAAATGTTCACAATTTACCAGATTTCGTTTTTAGATTCAATACTACTCCAACCATAACTAGTAAAATACCTACAATGCTTAGCCAACTGTAACTTTCTCCAAAAAGAATATAGCCGAAGGCTAGAGCCCAAAATGTACCAATGTATTTAACACTTATAATTTTGTTTACAGCTGCACTTTGCAAACCTTTGGTCATTAGTACTTGTGCAATTTGTGTAAAAACTCCCATTAGCAGAAGTAGGAGCCAATCCTTTCCTATCGGTTTTACCCACTGAAAATAGCTTAAAACACCCATTATAGGAGTGGCTATTAGTGGAAAGTAAAAAACCACCACTAGGGGATGATCGGTTTCTTTTAGTTGACGGATACAAGTGTATGCTATGCCAGAAAACATAGCGGAAACAATACCAACAAGCATAAAACCTAAAGAAACTCTTTCGTCAAAACCTTTTAAAAGAGCTACACCGCCAAATGCTATTCCGAAATAAATCCATTGCTTCAGCTTCATTTTTTCTTTGAGAAAAATAGCGGCAAATAGTGCAGTAAAGATAGGTGATAGGTATTGTATGGTGACGGCGCTGGCCAATGGAATTTGTTGTAATGTGTAGAAAAACATAGAAAGTGCAATAGTGCCAAAAACACCGCGCATCAAAAGAATTTTCCGATTATTTCCTAGTGGGTTAAGTTTTAGTTTTTTCATCATTACTAAACATATGCTGATGCTTACTAATGAGCGAAAAAAAACAAGTTCTACCGCTGGTAAGTGAGGTAAATATTTTACACATAATTGCATAAATGAAAAAGCTAAGGATGCCCCTAGCATATATACTACCCCTTTTCGCATTAAATCAGCTTTTGAGTGGCTTGATGAGGAGTTAACTTGCCCTCTACAACTGCTTGCTCCATTTGGGCTATTTTGTGCTTCATGCCTTCTTTCTGGTAAAAGTTTTGTTTGAGTTTCTCTTCAATACTTTCGTGAAGCCAATACCTAGCTTGTTTTTCCCTTTTCTGCATTTTTAACCCTCTAGAGAGGATCCATTTTTGATGTTCATTGATGATTTTCCAAACCCCATCAATATTGTGTTTGTTTATTGAAGAGCATATGTCTACTTTAGGTATCCATCCATTTTCGGAAGGAGGGAATAGATGCAGTGCTCTCTTATATTCCATTTTAGCATTTTTAGCATTCTGAATGTTATTACCATCCGCCTTCGTTATGATTATGCCATCAGCCATTTCCATAATTCCTCTTTTGATTCCTTGTAGCTCATCTCCAGCTCCTGCAAGCATCAAAAGTAAAAAGAAATCAACCATTGAATGTACAGCTGTTTCTGATTGTCCAACACCAACGGTTTCAATAAGTATAATTTCATAACCGGCTGCTTCACAAATCAAGATACTTTCCCTTGTTTTACGAGCAACGCCACCAAGAGACCCTGTGGTAGGTGAGGGGCGAATAAATGCTAAGTCATCGACCGCAAGTTCATTCATGCGCGTTTTATCACCTAGAATACTTCCACCTGTGCGCTCGCTGCTTGGATCAACAGCCAAAACGGCTACTTTTTTACCAAGTCCTGTTAGGTGTTTTCCAAAGGATTCTATAAAGGTAGATTTACCCACCCCAGGAACCCCCGTGATTCCAATACGAATGGACTTTCCACTATGAGGCAAACAAGCGGTAATTATTTCTTGAGCGTCCTTTTGATTTTTTTGAAGTGTACTTTCTATTAAAGTTATAGCGCGACCTAATGCGGCTCTATTTCCACTTAAAAGCTCATTTATTATTTCCTGATTTCTCACCTTTTGCTTTCTATTAACTTATTTAAAATGTTAATAGCTGCCTCAGCTATTACAGTTCCAGGACCAAATACACCAATAACCCCGGCATTGTATAGGAAGTCATAATCTTGTTGAGGAATGACTCCTCCAGCGATTACTAAGATATCCTTTCTTCCTAGTTTGTCTAACTCTTTAATAACCTGAGGCACGAGTGTTTTATGTCCGGCTGCTAATGAGGAGATGCCTAAAACATGAACGTCGTTTTCTACGGCTTGTTTGGCTGCTTCTTCGGGGGTTTGAAAGAGAGGGCCTATATCTACATCAAAGCCTAAATCTGCAAATGAAGTAGCAACAACTTTAGCTCCCCTATCATGTCCATCTTGACCCATTTTTGCAATCATAATTCTAGGTCTTCTACCATCTAACGAAGCAAAATTATTGGCAAGTGATTGCGCTTTTTCAAATTGTGGATTATTATCTATTTCCATTTTATAAATACCAGATATCGATTTGATTTGTGCTTGGTAGCGTCCGAACACCTTTTCACAAGCATACGAGATTTCTCCTAGAGTTGCTCCAGCTCTAGCAGCCTTAACAGCTAAAGCAAGTAGGTTGCCTTTAGTTGTTTGACAAGAATTGCTTAATGCAGTCAATGAATCATTAACTGCCTCTTGGTTTCGTTGAGTTTTTAATTTTTTTAGTCGATCGATTTGAGCTTCTCTCACGGCAGTATTATCAACTTCCAGAATGTCAAGTTCTTGTTCTTTGTTGTCTAATTTATAAGCATTTACACCAACAATCACATCTTTTCCGCTGTCTATGCGAGCTTGTTTTCTAGCCGCAGCTTCTTCTATTCTCATCTTTGGTATCCCTGTTTCTATGGCTTTGGCCATTCCGCCTAAATCTTCAATTTCTTGTATGTGTTGCCAGGCTCTCTGAGTAATGTCATGGGTCAGTTTTTCAAGATAATAAGATCCTCCCCAAGGGTCTACTGCTGCGCATATTCCCGTTTCTTTTTGAAGATATATTTGTGTGTCTCTAGCAATTTTAGCGGAAAAATCTGTTGGCAATGCAATAGCCTCGTCTAGCGCATTAGTGTGCAAAGATTGTGTGCCTCCCATTGCAGCAGCCATGGCTTCTACACAGGTGCGCGTTACATTATTGAAAGGGTCTTGTTCGGTCAAGCTCCAGCCACTTGTTTGACAGTGTGTTCTTAAAGCTAAAGATTTTGGATTTTTTGGATTAAATTGATTGACCAATTTAGCCCAAAGCATACGAGCGGCACGCATTTTGGCAATTTCCATAAAATGGTTCATGCCGATTCCCCAAAAAAAGGAAAGACGAGGAGCGAAGGTATCAATGTCCATTCCTGCTTTTAGTCCAGTTCGAATATACTCCAAGCCATCTGCCAGTGTGTAGGCGAGTTCAATATCAGCAGTTGCACCGGCCTCTTGCATATGATAGCCAGAGATGCTAATGCTGTTGAATTTAGGCATGTTTTTAGAAGTGTATTCGAAAATATCTGAAATGATGCGCATGGAATGTGCAGGGGGGTAGATGTAAGTATTACGAACCATGAACTCTTTGAGGATATCATTCTGTATGGTTCCGGCTAACTGTTCTGGATTTACGCCTTGTTGTTCAGCAGCTACAATGTAAAAAGCCATGATAGGAAGAACAGCCCCATTCATAGTCATGGAAACAGACATCTTATCTAGCGGTATTTGGTCGAAAAGAATTTTCATATCCTCAACAGAATCAATAGCAACACCAGCTTTCCCTACATCACCTACTACGCGTTTATGATCAGAATCGTATCCTCTATGTGTAGCAAGGTCAAAGGCTACAGAAAGACCTTTCTGTCCAGCAGCTAAATTTCTTCTATAAAAAGCGTTGGATTTTTCGGCAGTAGAAAAGCCTGCGTATTGTCGAATGGTCCATGGGCGCATAACATACATGGTGGAGTAAGGGCCTCTTAAGTTAGGTGCAATGCCAGCTACGAAATTAGTGTGTTCAGTGGCTTCTATGTCCTCTTTTGTATATACCGACTTTACTTCTATTTTTTCTGGTGTTAGCCAGCTTTCTTCGGATGATTTTGACGCTCTGACAATTGCTTTACCATTGCATTTTTTGAGTAATTCGTTCGTTAACGTTTCTATGTAATAAGCTCCTGCAGCAGGGTCTTGTACTTTATTGAGATGGCTCTCTTCTTTTAATAAGTTTTGTTGATTTCTGGCAATTCTGTTAGAAAAATCATTGGCAGCTTCGAATGATTTATTGTATGGATGGACTAATAATCCATCACATCCCCCAAAAATAGCAGCCATTCCTTCCGTAGTGCTTCTTAATAAATTGTTATAGGGAAAGTCATCCTCTTTATTGCTAAGTGTCGTTTGTGCAAAGATATAGGGGTTTACATTGCTCTCATTATTCCATAAAATACGAAACGCCCTAAGTTTAGCTATTTCTAAAAAATAGTTGCTTCCAATCTCGAAGATGAATTGTATGTTTTTATTCTTAGTGTTTTTCCCTTTTAGTAACGCATTCTTTATTTGTGCTTCGGCAGTATTTCCGTTTGCCTCAATGCTTTGATAATAAAAGTTAGGGAGTGATCCGCTTTCATTTCCATGAAAGGCACCTTGCACAAGTTCTTTATGTAGGTTTCTGTTGGCAATAAATTCTTTAAACTCTGTAGGTGTATCGGCTGAATAATTTTTGAAATCTACTCGGATATGCTCTATTAGGATGTCTTTAAAAAGTAAGGGTAAATCATTCGGATTTTCTATGCAAAGAGCTGTGGCTCCGTTGTTTAATGCTTTTAACGCTAGTTGATTTGCTTTTTTAGCATCAGTACCATCTATGAGTTGATAAATGTCCCAATCTTTTGTTGAGTTGATGGGGTTGTTTTGTGGGCTATTGTCATGATGACAAATGGCATCAATTTCTATTCCCTCAAACTTAGCTATCAGTTTTTCGTTGTAATCTGCTCCTTTTAAGTCAGTTTGAATTTTTTCTTTCCATTCTACTTTTGAAACAGGGGAAAATTCTTCAAATAGTTTATTCATCTTCCTTTACTATTACAATCACATCTTCATTTCCCTTTTTCATAAAATACTTTTCTCGGGCAAATTTTTCTTGTGTTTCTGGATTTGTAGTGAGTTCATGCAAAGCAATGCTGTCGTTTCTTATCTCAGTTTTATAAAAATCTCGTTTATCTTCAAGTTCTTTCATTTCTGATTTTAGTTTTGCTTGCTTTACTAGGTTATGAGAATCGAAAAAAGCGATCCATAAAAAAATACCACCCCCTACAAGGATGTATTTATTTTTTAGAATAGCAGGTATTTTCTCGTAATAATTTTTGAAGAACTCCATCAAACAAAAATAATAAAAAGCCCCACTTATAAAGTAGGGCTTTTTGTCTTATCCTAAGAACGGATAGCGATAGTCGGTTGGAGGAACAAAAGTTTCCTTAATAGTTCTGGGGGATACCCAGCGTAGTAAGTTCAAGATGGAACCTGCTTTGTCATTTGTTCCAGAACCTCTTGCGCCACCAAATGGTTGTTGCCCTACAACAGCTCCCGTTGGTTTGTCATTTATATAAAAGTTGCCAGCAGCATTTTCCAATGCTTTCATTGCATGATCGATGGCGTACCGATCAACAGAGAAAATAGCGCCTGTAAGGGCGTATTCACTAGTAGTGTCAACCAATTCAAGTGTTTCTTCCCAATTTCTCTCATCATAAACATAGATGGTTATGACAGGGCCGAAAATCTCTTCGCACATAGATTTGAATTTCGGATTAGTAGTTACGATTATGGTTGGTTGTATGAAGTAACCCTTTGATTTATCATATGCTCCTCCTGCAATTATTTCTGCATCTTTTGCTTGTTTGGCGTAATCAATGTAGGAAGCTATCTTATCAAAAGATGTTTCTGAAATAACAGCATTGATAAAGTTTGCAGGGTCTTCTGGGCTTCCCATTTTAAATGAGTTAACATCTTCTGTAATTTGTTTTTTCACTTCTGGCCAAATATTGGATGGAACATAAGCCCTAGAAGCAGCAGAACATTTTTGTCCTTGGTATTCAAATGCTCCTCTAGATATTCCTGTTGCAACTTCTGCGGCTACTGCTGATTTGTGTGCGATGATAAAATCTTTGCCACCTGTTTCTCCCACAATTCTGGGGTATGTTCTGTAATTGGCTATGTTATTTCCAATTTCTTTCCAAAGATGACGAAATACACCAGTAGATCCAGTGAAATGAAGGCCAGCAAAATCTTTATGTTTAAAAATAACATCCCCTGCGACTGGACCCTTCACTGTTATCATATTGATCACGCCATCTGGTAAGCCAGCTGCTTGGAATAACTCCATAATTACTTTGGCAGAGTATACTTGTGTATTTGCAGGTTTCCAAACCACAACATTACCCATCATTGCAGGGGCTGCACATAAATTAGCACAGATAGAAGTAAAGTTGAAAGGAGTGATAGCGAAAACAAAACCCTCTAGCGGTCGGTGTTCTAAACGATTCCACATACCTGGAGCTGATTCGGGTTGTTCTTGATATAACTGAGTTACGTATTCTGCATTAAATTTAAAGAAATCGATGAGTTCGCAAGCAGCATCAATTTCAGCTTGAAATACATTTTTTGATTGTGCCAACATAGTAGCTGCATTGATTCTAGCTCGAAATGGTCCTGCTAATAGTTCAGCAGCTTTTAAAAAGATAGAAACTCTTTGTTCCCATGGCATATTTGCCCAAGCTTCTCTTGATTCGAGAGCAGTATCTATGGCCTTTTTCACATGAGACTCTTCTGCATAGCTAAATTGCCCAATTACATGTTGATGATCATGTGGCGGGTTTATGTTTGACGTGTTATCAGTCATGATTTTTTCCGAACCAATGTACATTGGCACATCAATTTTACTATTATACATGCTGTTGTAGGTGGCTAAAACTTCTTCTCTTTCAGCTGTCCCTGGTGCATAAGAAAGCACGGGCTCGTTGGTGGCTATGGGTACGTTAAAAACTCCTTTTGACATATTCTTTATTTTATTGTTCTTGAAATTCGTCGGTAAATATAGTTAATCGATAGGATACAAGTAGCTTAAAATAAACCTTTTGATTTGATTCTCTCCATTCCTATTAATTGGTCGTATTGCTCTCCGCTTGGTCGGTGGTATATGTATACGATGTAATCGTTTAGTGTTTCAAAATGTGTGCCTTCAATAAAACTACTGATGGCATTTCCATCATTTTTGAGTAATATGTATTCGTAATTATAGTATCCTTGTTTCAGATAAATGTCAGCCTCATATAGTCCTGCTTCACTATCGTACTTCATTCGATGAGTACTTGGAAATCCATAATCACTAATTTGCCCAAAAACGTATAAATCGCCATGCGTTATTTTGTGTTCAAAAGGAAGAGAGAAATGAGTTAAAGCATAGTCTGCTTCTATTCCATTATGATTGCCTTCTTGTACTTGTATTAGGCGCTTACCGTTGATGTCTTTCCATAAGTTAGAGTACCGTTGAAAAGAGCGTTTTTTATCGGTATAAAGAGTAATTTTGTTAGTATCATTTTCAAAAACAATGTTTTTAATTCGTTCAGAAAAATACCGTAAACTCTTGCTGTCGAAAAATCGATATTCATTACCTCCATCAAAAAGATTTTCCTCTTCGTAATTGTAAATTAACTCATTGTTTTTCACAAAAATTGGCGATAGGTTTTTGATGGCGTTGTCCCATCTATTATTTTGTGTGATTACTGTGTAAACATCACCAAAAGGATTGTCTATCTCGTAAGCTGGATGTAAAACTTTAAAATCCACTTCGTGTTTATAATCTCGCTGATCTAGTAAGGTAGCTCTTTTAACCGATGCTTCCACACTGACTTTTCTATCCAGGATCATCATTCGTTTACTAAATATGGGGTGTTCTCTTTTATCTTCTTCAAATACAATTAACAAATAATTTCCAGATAATATAGGTTTCATGTTTTCAGCCGGAATAATGGCTTTATAATGGGAATAACTTTGTAAGGTGTTAAAAGAGGATTCGTAGTTGTAAATAGGTGCTTTGGTGAATCCCTCTAAATATTCACTTTCGAGCAAACCGGAGGGAGTCCAGTCGGCATTACAGTGTATGAGCGTGAAATAAAAGTTTTTAAAATTTCCATCTAAATCATCAAAAGATAGAAGTAAGCTGTCGCTTCTGTTGATGTGAATAATTGGTTCTTCCAGCTCTGATCTTATTGGGTGAAGTAAAACGGTATGAATGTTTTTCTGATAAATGTGGTTGTTGTAAATGAGTTTTTGCTCTAGTTTATTAGTCTCTACAACTGAGTCGGTTAATACTTCCAAATCATCATCGTACAAATAAGCGTAATCTAAGTTAACTTTCTGACTGCCGCATCCCCACAAAATCAGTATAAATGAAGTTATTGTATATAGAATTTTCATTTTGAAATTATATCCGTAAAATTAGTAATTAATAATATATATCTCTCTGACTTTCGTTTTTATTATTTAGAATCATTATAAATTAAGAATATTGCCAATACTTCTTTAATTTTAATAAAGCTGATTTGTGTCAAAGTTTTAATTTTGGGCTCGATAATTTCAATCTTGTTAAGATGTCCAAAGATATCAGGTTAAAGAAAGGCCTAAACATCCATTTAGATGGAGAGGCTGATAAGGTTTACGCCAGTATTCCTCAATCTGAAACGTTTGTTATAAGACCCCCCGATTTTCATGGAATGACGCCTAAGATGAGCGTTAAAGAAGGTGATCGAGTAAAAGCAGGCTCTGTACTTTTTTTTGATAAGTACAATGACCGCATAAATTTTACTTCGCCAACTAGTGGAGAGGTAGTGTCTATTAACAGAGGTGCCAAACGAAGAATTCTGGAAGTTGTTCTAAAGTCAGATGCTGAGATTCAATACGAATCTTTTGATAAAGCAGTAGCAGCTGATTTAAGTAGGGAGCAAATTATTGAAGCACTATTAAAAAGTGGAACTTGGCCGTTTATTCGTCAAAAACCTTTTGATGTAATTGCCAATCCTGATGATATGCCAAAGGCCATTCATATTTCCACATTCAATACTGCTCCACTAGCAGCAGACAATGATTTTGTGCTTCATGGTTTGGAAAAGGAGTTTCAAAATGGTCTTGATTTTGTAAAGAAATTAACAGAAGGTGTTGTTCATCTAAATTTAGATGGAAATACCAATCCTTCAAAGGTTTTTACAGGAGCAAAAGGAGTTCAGATTAATAAGGTCTCTGGACCACACCCTGCAGGAAATGTTGGTGTTCAAATCCATCATATCGATCCTGTTAATAAAGGAGATGTTGTATGGTACTTATACCCACAAGACATCATTGCTATAGCACGCTTATTTTCTGAAGGAAAATACGATGCCTCAAGAATTGTTGCTCTCACGGGTTCTCAAATCGAAAAACCTCGTTATTACCGAACGCTTTTAGGTGCTTCCATATCCAATATGCTTTCGCAAAATTTAAAGTCTGGAGATAGTCGTTTTATTAGTGGAGATGTTTTAACAGGTACTCAAATAAAACAAGACGGCTCCCTTGGTTTTTATGATACTCAGGTGAGTATCATCCCTGAAGGAAATCATCAAGAATTTTTAGGTTGGTTAGCGCCTGGTTTTGACAAATTTTCAATGTCCAAAACTTTTTTCTCTTGGCTAAGCCCATCAAAAAAATACAATCTTGATACAAATTATCATGGTGAAGAAAGAGCTTATGTAATCACGGGTAATTATGAAAAAGTTCTTCCCATGGATGTATTTCCGATGCAACTAATCAAAGCTTGTATGATTGAGGATATTGAGTTGATGGAAAACTTGGGTATTTATGAAGTTTCTACAGAAGATTTTGCATTATGTGAGTTCATCTGTACTTCAAAAATTGAGGTGCAACAAATTATTCGTGAAGGATTAGATTTGATAAAAAAAGAATGTAGCTAATTATAATACAGTATGAAGTTATTTAAGAATCTATTAGAATCGGTAAAGCCACACTTTGAAAAAGGAGGAAAGCTAGAAAAAATGTATCCAGCATACGATGCTTTTGAAACCTTCCTTTTCGTTCCTAATCATACAACAAATAAAGGTGCTCATATTAGAGATGCTATTGATCTAAAAAGAACAATGTTCATGGTGATTATCGCATTAATCCCCTGTCTTTTGTTTGGTATGTGGAATGTTGGTCATCAGTACTACCTTGCTACTGGAGAAGAAGCATTATTTTTTGATAAATTTATGCTTGGTTTTTGGAAGTTTCTTCCACTTATTATTGTTTCCTATGTGGTTGGTTTAACTGTTGAATTTGCATTTGCAGTTTACAGAGGGCATCAAGTTAATGAGGGATACCTCGTTACGGGACTTCTTATTCCACTAACAATGCCTATTGATGTGCCTCTCTGGATGCTAGCTGTTTCAGTTGTTTTTGCAGTTGTTATAGGCAAAGAGGTTTTTGGTGGTACAGGTATGAATATTTTAAACCCAGCCTTAACAGCAAGAGCTTTCTTATTTTTTGCCTACCCCTCTTGGATGTCTGGTGATAAAGTTTGGGTTCATGGTGCAGGTGTAGATGGACACTCTGGTGCAACCATCCTTGGCGATTTAGCTTCCTCAACTCCTTGGTCCAATTTAAACTGGAGTCAAATGGATATGTTTATAGGAACCATTCCTGGATCGGTAGGAGAAACGTCTCTATTGGCCATTTTAATAGGTGCTGCTTTTCTCATGATTACAGGTATCGGAAGCACTCGTATTATACTATCTACTTTTATTGGTGGACTATTCATGGCAAGTATGTTTAATTGGTTAGCGCCGATGTTCATAGAAACAAAGTTATTTTCATTAATGGATACTCCAGCCTTGCTTCATTTGACCATTGGTAGTTTTGCTTTCGGTGCTGTTTTTATGGCAACAGACCCCGTAACTGCTGCTCAAACTAATAGAGGAAAAATTATATATGGCCTTCTAATAGGTGTATTCGCAATAGTTATTCGTGTATTTAACCCTGCCTATCCTGAAGGAATGATGCTTGCGGTTTTGTTGATGAATGTATTTGCTCCTCTGGTTGATCATTATGTGATAGAAGCCAATGTTAAAAGAAGATTAAAACGTTTAAAAGCTTAGTTATTATGAACGTCAATAAAAATAGTTACACCTTTGGTTTTGCAACTGTTATGGTTGTTGTGGTAGCATCTCTACTCTCTTTAGCTGCTATCAATTTAAAGCCTTTTCAGGACAAAAATATTGAGCTTGAAAAAAAGCAAAACATACTAAACTCTGTTGGTATTCAAGTTGAGCGAGAAGCAGCCTCTGAAGCCTATGCAAAGTTCATTACAGAATCTTATGTTGTTAACAGTAAAGGAGATCAAACCGATGGCGATGCCTTTAAGGTAGATCTTGCTGTAGAATTGAAAAAAGATATTGAGGATCAACTTTTCCCGATTTTTGTTAGTCAGAAAGAAAATGTTAAATCCTATATCCTTCCTGTAAGGGGGACTGGACTTTGGGGTCCTATTTGGGGCTACATTGCACTAAAAGAAGATTTAAACACCATATTGGGAGCTGTTTTTGATCATAAAGGAGAAACTCCTGGTTTGGGAGCAGAAATATCTCTTGACTGGTTTCAAGAGCCTTTTCAAGGCAAAACCATTTTCGAAGGCGATGAATTTGTTTCTGTTACCGTTGTAAAAGGCGGAGCCAAAGAAGATGACATGCATGCTGTTGATGGTATTTCTGGTGGAACCATTACAGCCGATGGTGTTACCGCTATGTTAGAAGAAAGGCTGGGGAACTATGTTCCTTTCTTTGAAAGCATGCGAAAAGAATTAGAAGTAGAATCCGTATTAGATAGCTTAGATACTGAAGATTTAGCCATCAATACATTAAATACTATTCAATAATGAGTCAACAAAAGGAAGCTTTATTTTCTAAGAAGAATAGAAAGCTCATTAGCGATCCGCTAAATGACAACAACCCTGTTACAACACAGGTGTTAGGAATATGTTCTGCACTTGCCATCACTGTTCAGTTAAAGCCCGCTATTGTAATGGCTTTATCTGTATTAGTAGTGCTTTCAGTTGCCAATGTTGTGGTGTCTTTAATGCGTAAACTGATCCCTTCTAGAATCCGAATTATTGTTCAGTTAGTAGTGATTGCTGCACTTGTAATTTTAGTAGATCAGGTTTTGAAAGCCTTTGTTTACGATGTAAGTAAAGAGTTGTCGGTATTTGTAGGTTTAATTATTACCAACTGTATTATTATGGGACGACTTGAGGCATTTGCATTAGGAAACACTCCATGGAAATCATTTTTAGATGGCCTTGGTAATGCCTTTGGTTACGGATGGATTCTGATTGCTGTAGCATTTTTCAGAGAGCTTTTAGGAGCAGGAACTTTGTTTGGCTATCCTGTGCTAGAAAAATTAGGTTTGTACGAAATGGGTTATGAAAATAACGGTATGATGATACTACCTCCGATGGCATTAGTAACGGTAGGAATTATCATTTGGATACAACGAATGAAGAATCGAGATCTAATCGAATCTTAATCCTTTAATAAAAACATGAGATGCAAGATTTAGTAAATATATTTATAAAGTCAATTTTCATTGACAACATGGTATTCGCTTACTTTTTAGGAATGTGTTCCTATTTAGCGGTATCAAAAACAGTCAAAACATCCGTAGGTATGGGTGCAGCAGTAATCTTTGTTTTGTGTGTTACTGTTCCTACCAATTACCTTTTAGAAAACTACGTTTTGAGAGAAGGTGCTCTGAGCTGGTTGGGTGAAGGTTTCGAAAATGTAGATTTAAGCTTTTTGAGTTTCATCATGTTCATAGCTGTTATAGCCTCTATGGTGCAATTAGTAGAGATGATCATAGAAAAATTTTCTCCAGCATTGTATGGATCACTGGGTATCTTTTTACCGCTGATTGCTGTAAACTGTGCTATTCTAGGAGGTTCATTATTTATGCAAGAAAGAAGCTACGCTAACATCACAGAAGCAACTGTATTCGGTTTAGGCTCGGGCATTGGTTGGTTTTTAGCCATTGTAGGAATCGCTGCCATCCGAGAGAAAATTCGCTATTCTCATGTTCCAGCACCGCTTCGAGGTTTGGGCATCACCTTTATCATAACGGGCTTGATGGGAATTGCATTTATGAGTTTTATGGGAATTAAATTATAAGTACAAAATGGTATTATTAAGTTCAACAACAATTATTTCGAGTATTGCTATTTTCTTAATGGTAATTATGGCTTTAGTGGGTATCCTTTTGTTTGCAAAAGCAAAATTGATGCCCGCAGGAACGGTAAAGATTACCATTAATGGAGAAAAGGAAATTGAAGTAAATGGAGGAAGTACCCTCCTGACTACTTTAAGTGATAATGGGATTTTCTTACCATCAGCTTGTGGTGGTGGGGGTACCTGTATTCAATGTACTTGTCAAGTACACAGTGGTGGAGGTAGTATTTTACCTACAGAAGAGCCGCATTTCTCTAGAAAAGAGGTAGATCAAAACTATCGTTTGGGCTGCCAGGTAAAGGTCAAGGAGGATATGCAAATAGATATCCCTGAAGAAGTTTTTGGGGTAAAAAAATGGGAGGCAACAGTAGTATCCAATTATAACGTAGCCTCTTTTATCAAAGAGTTTATTGTTGAGGTTCCAGAAGATATGCCCTATGAAGCTGGTGGATATATACAGATTGAAATACCTGATTGCGAAGTTCCTTACCAAGATATTGATATAACGGCACATCCAGACGAGCACCCTGGAGAGCCAGAAAAGTTTAAAATGGAATGGGATAAGTTTGGTTTATGGCCACTTAGCATGAAGAATGAGGATGATGTTACCCGCGCTTATTCTATGGCTTCCTATCCAGCCGAGGGACGAAAGATTATGCTCAATGTTCGTGTAGCAACCCCACCATGGGATCGTGCTAAGAATGATTGGGCTGATGTTAACCCTGGTGTAGCTTCCTCATATATTTTTAGTCGCAAGCCAGGAGACAAAGTGACAATTTCTGGCCCTTATGGTGAGTTCTTCATCAATAACTCAGAAGCAGAAATGCTTTACATTGGAGGTGGTGCAGGTATGGCGCCAATGCGTTCACACTTATACGAATTGTTTAAGACATTAAAAACAGGTCGTAAAGTATCTTATTGGTATGGAGGTCGTTCTAAGCGTGAGTTATTTTATTTAGATCATTTTTACTCTTTGGAGAAAGAATTTTCAAATTTTAAGTTCCATATTGTTCTTTCTGAACCATTAGAAGAAGACAATTGGACAGAGAAAAAAGACATTAATGACAAGGATGGTGACGGTTTCTTAGGTTTTGTACACCAAGCAGTTATTGATCAATACTTAACAAAACACGATGCTCCAGAAGATATAGAATTGTATTTCTGTGGCCCTCCATTAATGAATCAAGCAGTTCTTAAAATGGCTGACGATTGGGGTATTCCTGATGAAAACGTTCGTTTTGATGATTTTGGAGGCTAAAAAACAGCCATTATAAAAAAACCGAGCAATGAATGCTCGGTTTTTTTATTTTTTAATCTCTCGTTCATAAATTTCTATCCACTCTTGTGGAGTCATTTTATGACAAAGTTCAGCAATTAAATCGTAAGGTATTTCTTCAATTTTTTTAAAGCGCACACAACTTTTCCCCATATCCAACTTACGCTTACTATGTTTGGGGTATTCGTTTACAACCCACTCTAAAAGAGAAGGGTTGGCATATACCCCCATGTGATAAAAATTAATTGAATTTTTCTGAGAAGCTATGTTTATAAAAGGCAATGGTTCTTCTGGTTTGCAATGGTATCCCCCTGGATAAATGCTATGCGGAACTACCCAAGCTGGCATGCCATAGCTTAAAGTTTCTTCAAAACCCTTTGGCATATTTTGACTAATGGTTTGGCGCAGCTTATTCATAGCTGTTTTCCTTTCTTCAGGAATGTTAGAATAGTATTCTTCTACGTTATTTGCTTTAATTCTCATAACACAAAACTATAAATTATATTTTTGTGTCATGAATAAGATTTGGTTAATCATACTTTGTTTGTTGGCAGCCTGTGTGAGTCAGGATCAAAATGAAATTTTAGTGCGTAACATAGGGTTTGCTCAGGGCAGTACGTACAATATCCAATACATGAGTCCAGAGGAAGTAGATTATCAATGGCAAGTTGACAGTATATTGGCCGAAATAGACTCCTCCTTATCTACTTATCTAGACTATTCTTTAATTACTCAAATCAATCAAGGTGATACGAATGTATTTTTAGATGAACATTTTGTAGAAGTTTTTAAAGCTTTCCACGCGGTAGCTGACTCTACAAAAGGAAAGTTTGATTGTACCCTAGCACCAGTTATTAATGCTTGGGGTTTTGGCTTTACCGAAAAAATAAAAATAGATTCTTCAACCATTCTATCACTATTGAAAAAAGTAGGATACAAAAAAATTAGTATGAAAGGGGATAGCCTATTGCACAATCCATCTTTACTGCAACTTGACTTTAATGCTTTGGCACAAGGATATACAGTAGATGTAATCGCTGCCTTTTTAACTGATAGAGGCATAAAAAACTATATGGTAGAAGTAGGTGGTGAGTTAAAGGCTAGAGGAAGAAATGCAAATGGTAAAATTTGGCGCATTGGAATTGAAAAACCAAGTCCAGAAATAGATGAAAACAATCGTTTTCAAACAGTGGTAGAGCTTCCTAACAAAGCTTTAGCAACTTCCGGTAGCTATCGTAAATTTTATATGGAAAATGGTGAAAAATATGCTCATACTATTGATCCGCATACAGGATATCCAGTAAAACATAAGTTATTGAGTGTAACAGTAGTAACAGAAAACACCATGCTTGCCGATGCCTATGCTACTGCGTTTATGGTAATGGGGGTGCTGAAAACAAAAAACTATTTAAAAAAGCATTCATCCTTAGATGCATACCTTATTTATACAAATAGAAAAGGGGAGTGGGAAACGTGGGCTACGCCTGGCTTTTCACAACTTCAGGTAAACTAGAAGCTTCTATTTCTTCTTTTTTACACTTCTCATCAGCACTGGCGCCACAGAAACCACAGGCTTCCCCTTCTTTATTTAAAAAAGGACTTTGAGAGGCACATGTGCCTGCAAATTCTCCGTCTTTTTTAATCAGAATTTTAATTGCGATACCCGCAAAAGCCAAGGCTAAAAAAGCCACTGCTAACAAGATTACTTTCATAATGGTAATAGTTGTTGCAAAGGTATGAAATGTTATACTACTTTTGTGAAAAACCTTTACAGATGGATGCACGCCTACAAGCTTTTGAACGCCTTTTAACCATTATGGATGATCTTCGTGAAAAATGCCCATGGGATAAAAAGCAAACACTGGAATCGTTACGTTATTTAAGTATTGAAGAAATGTATGAGCTTTCTGATGCTATCTTAACTAATGACTTGCAAGAAGTTAAGAAAGAGTTGGGAGATTTAATGCTCCACCTCGTCTTTTACGCTAAGATTGCTTCTGAAACAAATCAGTTTGACATTACCGATGTATTAAATGGAATCTGTGATAAGTTAGTGCATCGTCACCCTCATATTTATGGTGATGTAAAAGTCACGACGGAAGAAGAGGTAAAGCATAATTGGGAAAAGCTGAAGCTAAAAGAAGGAAAAAAATCAGTTTTAGAAGGAGTGCCTCGTTCTTTGCCAGCTATGGTTAAAGCAGTACGTATTCAGGAAAAAGCTCGAGGAGTAGGTTTTGATTGGGATAATAGTGAGCAGGTTTGGGAAAAAGTAGAGGAAGAGTTAGAAGAGTTTAAAGAAGAATTGAGCCAAGGAGATAAAGAAAAGACCGAGCAAGAATTTGGTGATTTACTTTTTTCAATGATTAATTATTCTCGATTTGTAGGGCTAAACCCTGAAGATGCTTTAGAGCGTACTAATAAAAAATTTATTCTTCGTTTTCAGCAAATGGAAGCTGTTCTTAAAAAAGAAGGGAAAGACCTTTCTGAAATGACATTAGCTGAAATGGATGTATATTGGGAAGAAGCTAAGAAAACTATTTAGGTGCTTTTTTGAGTAGGTATACAGCCAAAAACAAATATAAAATATTTGGAATCCAACTCGCAAGTCCAGGAGCTAAATCTCCATTAGTAGCAAAGGTTGTTGATACTTGCATAAACATGATATAGGAAAAACTTATAAGTAATCCAATCCCTAGATGTAAGCCGACGCCACCTCTTACCTTTCGGGAAGCGACCCCAACCGCAATTAGCGTTAAAATAATTGTCGCAAAAGGAAAGGCAATTCGTTTGTGCTTTTCTATCAGATGAAACACCAGATTTTTGGATCCTTTCATGCGCTCTTCCTGTATGTACTCATTTAACTCAAAAAAGTTCATGGTTTCAACGTTATTTAAACGCACGTTAAAATCATCTGGATGAAGGTTAATTAATGTGTCCATTTTTTTTCCTTCGCTCAGGCTTTCACTCATTCCATCTATGGTGCGAATAAAATAGTGATGAATATTCCATTTTCCAGAAGTACTATCCCATTCTACATAATTAGAAAAGAGTTTTTGTTGTAACTCACCCTGCTTAAACTGTTCCATTGAAAACTTGTAGCCGATATTTTTATTGCTGTTGTAACTTTCTATGTATATAAAACTACCTGGGTTAATTTGCA
>CBFIDX010000011.1:37483-44518 GCA_965661505.1 Flavobacteriales bacterium
TTTTTTAAATAGGTATTTTCAAAATCTAAACGAACCTCATTAGCTGGCGGGATAATAAAATTTCCTAGTGTAAAGGATAAAGCACCGATGAGGGTTGAAGCGATGATGAAAGGAAGTAACATCCGCTGAAAACTTACACCACTGCTAAGGATAGAAATGATTTCAGTATTACTAGCCATTTTTGAAGTGAAAAATATGACAGCAATAAAGGTGAAAAGTGGACTAAATAAATTTCCGAAATAAGGAATAAAGTTGAGGTAGTATTTAAACAAAATGGCATTTAATGGAGCCTCTTTTTCTATGAAGTCATCAATTTTTTCAGAAATATCAAATACAACGACAATTAATAAAATTAAAGTGATTGAGAAGAAAAAGGTTCCCAAAAACTTTTTAATAATATACCAGTCTAGCTTCTGCATTACAGTCGTATATCCAGTTTTTTAACCATCTGATTTTTCCATTTATCAAAGGTGCCTTCCTCAAGATGTTTACGGCTTTGTTCCATTAACCAAAGATAAAAACGAATATTATGTAGTGTTGCAATTTGTTTTCCTAAAAGCTCACCAACACTAAATAAGTGGCGTAAGTAGGCCTTGCTATAGTAATTGTCAACATAAGAAGTGCCGTTGGGATCAATGGGGGAATAATCATTTGCCCATTTTTTATTTTTGATATTTATTGTTCCTTCACTTGTAAATAGCATTCCGTTTCTAGCATTTCTGGTGGGCATTACACAGTCAAACATATCTATTCCAAGTGCAATATTTTCTAATAAATTGGTTGGCGTTCCTACTCCCATCAAATATCGGGGTTTGTCTTGTGGTAAAACTTCACAAACTACTTCTGTCATTTCATACATCAAATCATGTGGCTCACCTACTGAAAGCCCCCCAATAGCATTTCCTTCCCTTTCGAATGAAGCAATTTGTTCAGCTGATTGTTTTCTGAGGTCTTTGTATACACTTCCTTGAACAATAGGGAAAAGTGTTTGATCATATCCGTATTTTCCTTCCGTGCTGTCAAATCGATCACAACATCTTTTGAGCCAGCGGTGCGTCATATGCATGGATCGCTTAGCATATTTGTAATCGCAAGGGTAGGGGGTGCATTCATCAAAAGCCATAATGATATCGGCCCCTATGGTTCGTTGAATATCCATCACATTTTCGGGAGTAAACCAATGATAGGATCCATCGATATGGGATTGAAATTTCACCCCTTCTTCCTTAATTTTTCTTCTTCCAGAGAGTGAATATACTTGGTATCCACCACTATCAGTCAGGATGGGTTTTTTCCAATTCATAAAATTGTGTAAACCACCTGCCTTTTCGATAATATCTAAGCCTGGCCTAAGGTATAGGTGATAGGTATTTCCAAGAATGATATGTGCTTGCGTATCCTTTTCAATTTCATGCTGATGAACACCTTTTACTGTAGCAGCTGTACCAACAGGCATAAATATAGGAGTTTGTATTTTTCCATGTGCGGTTTCAAGTTCTCCTAGTCTTGCTTTGGTTGTCTTATCGGTCTTTTTTAGCGTGAATTTCATTTCACTTATTTTTTTTCAAATATAGCCAATTGAATGGCTTGTTCTATCTGAATTCATTATCATTGCAAGCATGGATCTTAGTTCAATTGTATTTGTCTTTTTTGTAGTAGTGCTCTGCATACAGTTGCTTTATTTTTTGTTGGTTTATAGCAGATTGGCCTATTTTAAAGAGACGAAAGGCAATTTTAAACAAGCTGTTTCAGTAGTTGTTTGTGGATACAATGAAGCCGATAATTGGAAACGATTAATCCCCTTACTAATAGAACAAGACTATCCGAGTTATGAAGTGGTGATTGTTAATGATCAATCCAATGATAATACTCACTTTATTTTTAAGGAATGGGACTGGCATCCCAAAATAAAAGTAGTTAGTATTGATGAGCATGTAAAAAAAACAATTGGTAAGAAGTTTGCCTTAACACTTGGGATAAAAGCAGCTAGTCACGACTACCTTTTACTTACTGACGCTGACTGTTATCCAAAGGATGCTAATTGGATTTCAACTATGGTTCAACATTTTTCTGAAAAGACAGAAATTGTATTGGGGTATGGAGCTCATGAAAGACAAGCTGGCGTTCTTAACAAATTATTAAGATTTGATACTTTTCAGATAGCTATGCAATACCTTTCTTATTCCTTAATTGGACATACCTACATGGGAGTAGGTCGTAATTTAGCATACAAAAAATCGCTCTTTTTTGATAACAAAGGATTTGCATCACATCTGCATTTGCCCTCGGGTGATGATGATCTTTTTATTCGAGAGGTATCAACAAAAAATAATGTATCCATCGCTCTTAGTCCTTCCGCTCAAACCTTGTCAGAACCAAAAGAAACATGGCTAGCTTGGGTAAAACAAAAAACAAGGCACCTTAGTACAGGCGGACATTATTCCTTAAAGCATCAATTTCTATTAGCGCTTTGGGGGCTAACACAGGCCGCTTTTTGGCTCTTAGGTTCACTACTGATCTATTTTAATTTTTATGTTCAGGAAGTTATATTATTAATGTCTCTTAGACTTTTGCTCCAAGTAGTAATCTATAGCAAACTAATGCGTCGATTACGTGAAGATGACCTTATTTGGTGGTTTCCATTTCTTGAAATTCTACAGTTATTTTTTCAGCTTATTTTCTTATTTTCGAATGTATTCAAACGCAAAAAAAGTTGGTAATGAGAAATTTTTCTAAGCAAGCAAAAGAAGATCACTCATTGGTTAAAGATGCAGTAAAGACAGGAAACCCCCGAGCATTTAACGAGTTAATGGCACGCCACAGAGATCCTATTTATTTTAGAATTTTAGAAATGGTAAATGGAGATAAAGAACTAGCTAAAGAGCTCACAATTGAAGCTTTTGGAAAGGCTTTTAACAAGATTCATTTGTATGTTCCTAAGTATGCCTTTAGTACTTGGCTTCATTCCATTGCACGCAATAATTTAATTGATTATATGCGCAAGAAAAAACTAAAAACAATTTCTATTCAAAATGAATATGATTCTGAAGAATCTCATATTTTTCAGATTCGTGCAAACATACTTGATCCGCAAGCTCAGCTAGAAAAAAAACAACGTATTAAGATTTTAAGAAAAATTGTTGAGCAGTTAAACCCTAATTACAGAGCACTGGTCAAATTGCGTTATTTTAAAGAGTATTCCTACGAAGAAATTGCACAGGAGTTGGAATTACCTCTAGGAACTGTTAAAGCGAGGTTGCATCGTTCTAGAGAGCAATTATTTAAGATCCTTTCTGGTTATAAAGAGAAAATTTAATGGAACAAATTCTTCATTATTTTCCAAACTTAACAACAAATCAATTACAGAAATTTAGCCAATTACCAGAGTTGTACCGATTTTGGAATGCGCAAATTAATGTTATCAGCAGAAAAGATATTGATTTCATTTTAGAAAGACATGTATTGCATTCTTTGGCAATCGCTAAGGTTGTTGCCTTCAAAAAAGGAACAACAGTTTTAGATGTAGGTACAGGTGGCGGCTTTCCAGGTATTCCTTTAGCCATTATGTTTCCTGATGTACATTTTCATTTAGTAGATAGTATTGGTAAGAAAACCAAAGTTGTTAAGAAAATTGCAAATGCGTTAGGTTTAAAAAATGTATTGGTAGAGCACAAGCGCGCAGAGCAGGTAAGTGAAAAATTTGATTTCGTAATTAGTCGAGCAGTTACTAAAATGCCTGTCTTTATCGATTGGGTTCGAGATCATTTTCATGCTAACTGTTTTAATACTTTATCCAACGGTATTCTTTACCTTAAAGGGGGTGATTTAACTGAGGAAATGTCTTCGATAAATCATAAATTCGAAGAGTTTGCGTTGTCAGATTTTTTTAAGGAGCACTTTTTTGAAACGAAGAAAGTGGTGTATGTTAAAGTAGTTTAGATCTTTTGGCAGAAATAGACTATTTCTCCTTTAGGTAAAGCGAAACGTTTAACTAAGGAGCTGTCTAATCTGTTTACAAAATCGTCTTCAGTAACCTTAAATCCAGCGGCTTCGAGGCGTTTGCCATAATCGAGTCCAAATAGCCTCAAGTGATCATCCTGCCAGTACAAACGTTCTCTTTCTTTAGGATCAGTGATAGAAAGATCCTCTTCTGTATTTGGATTGTTACTATCGATAGGGACTTGAAAAATTCCCCATCCACCCGGTTTCATTACTCTAAAAAATTCTGTCATTACTTTATGCGAATCTTGTACATGCTCTAGTACATGATTGCAAATTACAACATCAAAAGTATTTTCTTCAAATGGAATGTCGTGGACATCCATTTTCACATCAGCCCAAGGAGAAATAAGGTCTCCAGTTACGTAATCAATATTTTTCATTTTTTTAAAAATGTTGATAAAACAATACTCTGGTGCAATGTGTAAGAATCGTAAATTATCCTCGAAAAAATTTGTTTTTTCTTTCATGTAAAGCCACATTAATCGATGCCTTTCCAATGACATACTATCTGGGGCTAGTGCGTTTTCGCGACTCCTTAACCTTCCATACGGAAGAAGTTTTCTATATGTTTTTCCATTTATGGGGTCTTCAAATTTATTGCCTCGCATAAATAAAGAGATGAGTTTTAAAAAAAAATGACTTACATGATGAAGATAATGCCTTGGAATAAGTCGAGTAACGATACTAATAATGATTTTCATGTCTTTCTATTACTTTTTAAAACGTTTAAACCCCATTCGTGCCAACATCTTTTTTTCAAAATTCCAGAAAAATTTAAACTGACCGAATAATGTCCCGATGATAAGGATTAAGATTTGATATACTGGAAAAATAACAAGGATTCGAAGAGGGCGATAAACCCATGGGTTCAATGTATCAGAAGAAATATTAAGTATACTTAAAAGCGGTTTGGCAACAACGAGCGATAGGGAGCCTGTTATCGCAAAAACAACCAAAATAACAAAGAGTTGCAGGTTGGACTCAATGTTCCACTTAGATTTCAATTTATTGACAAAGCTACGCATATTGATTGCAAATATATTGCAATGTACTTGACATTCTGAAGTTTATTTACGTAATTTTGGGTGTCTAACAATCTTGATCTATGAAATCTAAATTTTTTCTTTTTGTTCTAACTGCTGTCGTAAGCGCCAACATTTCGCTGGCTCAATCTGCCAATTTTAATGGAACAGGAACAGCGCCAAATTTCACTCTCACAGATATGCAGGGTGATTCACACCAATTGTATACTTACCTTGATAGTGGTAAAACGGTTGTTTTAAAATTCATGAGTGTCTTTTGTGGGGCTTGTGGTATGCATGCACAACCAACCGAAGATTTTTGGGATAATTTGGGGCCTAACGGCACGGATCAAGTAATGGTTCTTGGCATGGAGATTAATGCAGCTTCCGACTCTGCAGATTGTCAAAACTACATTAACAACTACAACATCACACACCCATTAATAGATAATGCCTCATCTTTTGGGTTAGGGTATTCAGTTACTTACACACCAACTTACTATGTTGTTTATCCTGACTATACATATACACCAGTTTGCTATCAATCTTGCGACTATACAACCGGGCCTAGTACCATTGAAGCCACATTAACTACTTTAGTTAACGATTGGACTCCTCAAGTAAACGACTTAATTATTTCTGAGTATGCAGAAGGAACTTCATACAATAAATACATCGAAATTTATAACGGTACCGCTTATGACGTTGATTTATCTTCCTACGAGTTATGGAAAATTACAAACGGTGGAACATGGCCAGAACAAACCCAAGCGCTTAATGGTGTCATTGAGAGTGGTGAGACCTTTGTGATCGCACACAGTGCCACAGACTCCCTTATTCTTTCCTCTGCAGATTTTACTTCCAGTATATGTAGTTTTAATGGAGACGACGCTATGGGTTTAGCAAAATACGATGGAAATGTCTTTTTATTAATTGACGCAGTAGGGACAGAGGGAGTTGACCCTGGTACTGCTTGGGATGTAGGCTTAGAGCTTAATGCAACCAAAGATCACACACTTATTAGGTCAAATAATGTTTGCAACCCAGAGATAGATTGGAGTATTGGAAATACTCAGTGGGAAGTGCAAGCAGTAGATAGTTGGGCAAACATTGGAGAACATTCTGGCTGTTTAAATACACTGCCCACTGTCTTAGGATGTACCAATCCACAGGCAAACAATTACAACCCTTCAGCAAATTCTGATGACGGAAGTTGCATTGTTCCTTCAGTTGAAATAAATAATCCATCCAATTCAACAGTAACAAGTCTTAATGCAATCACAGTTCAGTATTTGGTAAATCATTTTAGAGTTGGTACACCAGACCCCCTTGTAAATGGACATATTCATTATTTTTTAGATGGTGTAATGACCATGCAGTATGATACCAGTGCTATTGAACTGATCAATCTTCCGAATGGCCCTCACACTTTTATAATCGAATTAGTTGATAATAATCATCAATCATTTAATCCACCCATTTCTGACACCTTATTTTTTACCGTTAACCCAAACATTAATGGTTGTACTGATTCTACTGCTTTTAATTTCAATGCAAATGCAACAATTGATGATGGTAGTTGTTTCTTTGTGACAAATCCTCAAAACCATACTATTCAAACAGTGGGTATGTTATTTTCTCCAGATACCTTAAATGTGTTGGTAGGGGATACCATCACTTTTAACATTGGAGACTTTCATAATGCTGTTGAGGTAGATTCATCAACTTATGTAGCAAATGGAGCCACAGCCAATGGTGGTTTTAGTTTTGGTGAAGGTATTTTTCAGTGGGTTGTACCTCAAGCTCAAACTTACTACTATGTTTGTCAGCCTCATGCTTTTATTGGTATGAAAGGAATTATTATTGCAAGCCAACCTATCAGTGGCTGCACCGATCCTACAGCTAACAACTACGACGCTTCAGCCACACAAGACGATGGCAGTTGTGTTTATGCAGCTGTATGTTCAGCTCCAACAGGCTTGAACACATATGATGTGGTACATACTAGAGC
>CBFIDX010000012.1:0-43905 GCA_965661505.1 Flavobacteriales bacterium
CGGAAGAGTTGTTCGTTCAGGAATATATACTTACGGAGAAACAGTTCATATTTTTGTAGAACGTAAGGATTATAAAGGGGTGTTTCTGCCAGGATACAAAAAATGGGAAAGCCATTACAACCCAGCTTCAGTAGGATTAAAATTCATTGATCACATGGTAGGAAATGTCGATTGGAATGAGATGAATAAATGGTGTGAGTTTTATGCCAAAGTAATGGGTTTTGCCCAAATCATCTCCTTTGATGACAACGATATATCTACTGATTATACGGCTCTAATGAGTAAGGTAATGAGTAATGGAAATGGTCGAATTAAATTTCCAATTAACGAGCCTGCGGAGGGGAAGAAAAAATCACAGATAGAAGAATATATCCAGTTTTATAATGGGGCAGGAGTGCAGCACATTGCAGTTGCAACAGATGATATTGTATCTACCGTCTCAGCCATGCGCGACAGAGGAGTAGAATTTTTATATGTACCCGAAAATTATTACGATGATTTGTTAGAACGCGTAGGAGATATCGATGAAGACGTAGAGGTCTTAAAAAAACACGGCATTTTAATTGACCGTGATGATGAAGGTTATCTTTTACAGCTTTTTACGAAACCTGTTTTGGATCGTCCTACTATGTTTTTCGAAATTATTCAACGCAAAGGGGCCCAGTCTTTCGGTAAAGGAAATTTCAAAGCGTTGTTTGAAGCCATTGAAAGAGAGCAAGAGAATAGAGGAACTTTATAAATCCCTTAGCTTTAGAATATAGAAAGCCTCACATTTGTGAGGCTTTTTTTTGATGAGATTACTTCAACGTAATATTTAACTCGTTTAATTGTGCATTGTCAATAGTGGCAGGCGCATCAATCATTACATCCCTTCCCGAGTTATTTTTTGGAAAAGCAATGAAATCACGGATGCTTTCTTGTCCGCCAAACAAGGAGCATAACCGGTCAAAACCAAAGGCGATTCCACCGTGCGGCGGTGCACCGTACTCAAAAGCGTTCATGAGAAAGCCAAATTGTTCTTGCGCTTCTTTTTCGGTAAAGCCAAGGTGTTGGAACATTAAGCGTTGTAATTCTTTGTCATGAATACGAATGGAGCCACCGCCTATCTCGCTGCCATTTAACACCAAATCATAGGCATTGGCGCGTACTGCTCCTGGCTCTGTTTCTAATTTGTCAATATCCTCAGTTTTTGGAGAGGTGAATGGGTGGTGCATGGCGTGGTAACGCTCCGTTTCTTCATCCCATTCCAATAGAGGGAAGTCTACTACCCAAAGCGGTGCAAAAGTTTTAGGATCCCTTAAGCCCAACTGTTGGGCTAGCTCTAAACGAAGTTCGTTCAATTGCTTACGTACTTTGTCTGTTTCACCGGCCATGATGAGCATTAGGTCTCCTGCTTCAGCTCCCATCTTCTCGGCCCATTTTGCCAAATCATCTTGAGAGAAGAACTTATCGACTGAGGATTTGAAAGAGCCATCAGTATTGTACTTACAATATACTAACCCTTTAGCACCAAGCTGTGGTCTTTTCACAAAATCAGTTAGTTTGTCTAGTTTTTTTCGACTAAAATCAGCACATCCTTTGGCGCAGATTCCAACTACTAATTCAGCACTGTCAAAAACCACGAAGTTGTTTTGTTGGGTAAGGTCATTCATCTCCACAAAGGTCATTCCAAAACGAATATCGGGTTTATCCGATCCATACAAACGCATGGCATTGTCATAGGTCATTCGTGGAAATTCATCGACTTCAACTCCTTTCAACTCTTTTAAAAGATGGCGAGTCAGTCCTTCAAATGTATTCAGAATGTCTTCTTGCTCAACGAATGCCATTTCACAATCTATCTGAGTAAATTCAGGCTGTCTGTCGGCACGTAAATCTTCGTCACGAAAGCATTTTACGATTTGATAGTATTTATCCATACCACCTACCATCAATAACTGTTTAAAGGTTTGTGGCGATTGCGGAAGAGCGTAAAATTGCCCCTGATTCATCCTTGAAGGAACAATAAAGTCACGTGCTCCTTCCGGGGTAGACTTGATGAGGTAAGGCGTTTCCACCTCAATAAAATCTTTGCTGTCGAGGTATTTGCGGGTTTCGGAAGACATGCGATGGCGCAACATTAGGTTTTCACGAACAGGTTTTCTTCTGATGTCTAAGTAACGGTATTGCATGCGTAGTTCATCGCCTCCATCGGTTTCATCTTCTATGGTAAACGGGGGTAGCTTGGCAGCGTTCAAAATCCTTAAATGACTTACTTCAATTTCAACTTCGCCAGTAGGGATGTTCTTGTTTTTGCTTGTACGCTCAATTACTTTACCTTGAATCTGTATCACAAATTCTCTACCTAATTTACGAGCCTGCTCACACAAGTCTGTATCCGTATCAGCATTGAAAGCTAACTGCGTAATGCCATAACGATCACGAAGGTCAACAAAGGTCATGCCACCTAAATCTCTTGTGCGTTGTACCCATCCGCTAAGGGTTACTTGTGCTCCTGTATGCTCTATGCGAAGTGCTCCGCAATGGTGTGTTCTTAACATCGTCTTTTGTATTGAAGTGCGAAATTACAAAATACCCTATCAAAAATGAGAAATTAGAATTTATATTTGTAGGATGATATTAGCGCCCAAAACAGACCAATATTTTATGCAGGAAGCGTTGAAAGAAGCTCAGAAAGCTTTTGATCTTGACGAAGTGCCGGTTGGTGCTATTATTGTTTGCGAGGATCAAATTATTGCTCGGGCACATAATTTCACCGAACGTTTAAATGATGTTACAGCACATGCAGAAATGCAAGCTTTCACAGCTGCTGCCGATTATTTAGGAGGAAAATATTTGAACGAATGTACTTTATATGTAACACTAGAGCCCTGTACCATGTGTGCTGGTGCTAGTTATTGGACTCAACTTAAAAAAGTTGTTGTAGGGGCATCGGATGAAAAAAGAGGTTTTCGTAAAATGGCTGGCAATGTGCTTCATCCTAAAACGATTTATACAGAAGGGATTTTAGCAAAGGACTGTGCACAATTGTTGACTGATTTCTTTGCAAGAAAGCGCGAACTAAAGTAATTTTGTAAAAAATAAAAAAGATATGTATCCAGAAGAAATATGTACTCCTATGCGAGCAGACTTAACCGATGCAGGTTATGAAGAAATGCGTACGGCTGAAGCGGTAGAGTCAATTGTAGGAAAAGGACAAGGAACGGTATTGGTGATGATCAATTCTGTTTGTGGTTGTGCTGCAGGTAATGCCCGCCCAGCGGCCAAGGCTGCTGCCAAGCACAGTAAGTTGCCCAATAAGCTGACTACCGTTTTTGCCGGACAAGATAAAGAAGCGGTAGCCAAAGTGCGTGAGTATGCCCTGCCTTATCCTCCGTCATCTCCATCTATTGTATTGTTTAAAGATGGTGAAGTAGCACACTTTATTGAAAGACATCACATTGAAGGTCGTCCTGCACAAATGATTGCAGACAACCTAATGGCTGCTTTTGATGAGTTTTGCTAGCATAAAAAACAAGAATTTGAAGCCCGCGAAAAGCGGGCTTTTTTCTTTGTTTTACTAAAAGTAAAATAGAAAGAATGAAATCAGTTGTCAGAGAAAATTTTGGCTTACTTTTTGAGGAAACACTTTTAAAAGAAATAGAATCTGCAGGCACTTACAAAAAAGTAGCTGCTGCGGATACATTGATTGAGATAGGGCAGCATGTAAAATTTATGCCATTATTACTCAGTGGGGCCATTAAGGTGTTTCGACAAGATGAACAAGGAGATGAATACATTCTTTATTTTTTAGAAAAAGGAGATACCTGTGCCATGACTCTAAACTGCTGTCTGGGTCAGTCAAAAAGCCAAATAAAAGCCATAGCCGAAATGGAAACAGAGCTATTAATGGTCCCCATTCAAAAGATGGAAGAATGGATGACCCATAGAAGTTGGAGAAGCTTTGTTTTTGAAAGTTACAATACACGTCTTACGGAAATGCTAGAAGCAATAGATAGCTTAGCATTTATGAATTTGGATGGTCGCATTTTAAAATATCTCAAAGATAAAGTGCTCATTAACAAAACCTCTATACTTCCACTCACCCATCAAGAAATTGCCGAAGAATTAAACACTTCTAGAGTAGTCGTTTCTCGTGTTTTGAAAAAAATGGAACAAGACAAAATTATCCAACTGCACAGAAGCAAAATAGAAGTGCTGCAATAGTAAGTGTAACATTTGTTGCTGTGTATTCCTGCTGCTTTGTGGATATTTGCACAAAAATTATAGAAAATGGTAAAGCACTTAAACAAAGAGTCTTTTCAGGATCGAGTATATGATTTTGAAAAAGACGCATCCAACTGGAATTTCAAAGGAGACAAGCCTTGCATTATCGATTTTTATGCCGATTGGTGTGGACCATGTAAAATGTTGGGGCCAATCTTGGATGAGCTCTCTAGAGATTATGAAGGGAAAGTAGACATTTATAAAATAGATACAGAGCAAGAAAGGGATTTGTCAGCAGCTTTTGGAATCAGAAGCATTCCATCCATTCTATTCGTTCCTGTCGATGGACAGCCACAAATGGTAGCAGGCTTATTGCCAAAGAATGAACTAGAAAAAGTAATTGTAGAAATTTTAAAAGTAGAAAAATGATCAACTCAATATTAAACTTCTTTAGAGGAACGGATTATGCAGCCCTTAAAGAACAAGGCGCTGTTATCATTGATGTACGTACATCTGCCGAATATAAACAAGGGCACATACAAGGAAGCTCGAATATGCCTTTAGGTCAAATCAAAAAAAAGGCAGAAAAAATCAAAAAGCTAAACAAACCAGTTATTTTGTGTTGCGCTACTGGAATGCGTAGTGGGCAAGCTACTAGTGTGTTAAAAGCGAATGGTATAGATGCGTACAATGGAGGCGGTTGGAGTTCGTTAATAGGAAAACTTGAAAATGAAAAATAAGATGGTATACATAGTCGTTAGTTCGCTAATAGGAGGATTAGTTGGATATTTGTATTGGAAGTTTATCGGCTGTGCTTCTGGTACTTGTGGCATCATTTCTGTTTGGTGGAGAAGCACTTTGTATGGAATGTTCTTGGGTGGATTGTTATCCGATGAAATTGGGAAACTTATTCAAAAAATTATAGTGTAATGCAAAAATTAAAAATAATACTTGGCATCAGTTTGGCAGTAGTACTGCACGCTTGTAACGGACAAATATCACAGGTAGTTAACCTTTCTGTCGAGGAGTTTGAAAACATAATGGAAGAGGGAGGTATAATCTTAGACGTTCGTACTCCACAAGAAGTAGCTCAAGGATACATTCCCAATGCTACGATCATCAATTATTACGATGCAGATTTTGCCCAAAAAGTTTCGATGATACAAAAAGACCAGCCGGTTTATGTGTATTGCAGAAGTGGAGGAAGAAGTAAAAGTGCTGCTCGAGTGCTGAGCAAACAAGGGCAAGCAAAGGTATATAACCTTAGTGGAGGTTTTAGCACTTGGAAGAAAGCAGGCAAACCCATTGAATTACCTAAGAATCAAAAACAAAAAAAGAAAGCAGGACTAAGTTTAGCAGACTTTACAGATTTAGTTAATGATTCACCCATTGTTTTAATAGATTTTCATGCTGAATGGTGTGTTCCTTGCCAGAAAATGGCTCCTATTATTGATCGGTTAAGGGAGCAGTTTCCGGAACAAAAAATTATTAAAATTGACGTTGATGCCAGTACTGAACTAGCTCAACACTATAAAGTGAAATCGGTCCCTACTTTTGTTTTATTTGAAAGAGGAGAAGAAAAATGGCGTAAGATGGGAGTGCAAACCGAAGAAAGCTTAACTCAAAGCCTTCAAGTCTATGCTCAATAAAGGTACTAAGTTATACAGCATTTTTAATGCCAAATGTCCTGTTTGTCACGAGGGTGATTTTTTTGTTTCTAGCGCCTACAACCTTAAAAGGATAGGAGACTTGCATGAAAAATGCTCATCATGTGGAGTCAAATACGCTAAGGAGCCAGGGTTTTACTATGGAGCCATGTACGTAGCCTACAGTCTAGGGGTGGCGATTTTCGTAAGCATATGGTTGATTACCTTAATTCTAGGCATAGAAATAGACCTTTTCGATTTATTTTTAATCATCTCTGGGGTCATTGTCTTAGCTACCCCATACCTGTATCACCTCTCCAAAATAGTTTGGGCCAATTTATTTTTTCATTACAAAAAATAGGACCTTAAACAGCTACCTCCTCGGAGCCATTATCGTCCTTACTTTCAAGAAATATTTTCATATTACTAAGGCCGGTTTCTAGTTGAGGTCCTAGCATTCCATCCATTAAGAGCCCCATCCAGCGCGCTAATGGATTGTAGCCCATGTCTCCCATGAAAGACCAGCTGATGTGTGTCTTGCCATTTTTTTCAGAGAAAACCCATTGACCGTTGCCTCGACCCGTTTCTTCTCCTTCGTTAAAGAAAACGATGTTTGTTCGCATGCTTTTATTTTCCTCTATTTCAATGATGGTTAGTTCTCCCTCGGCAATTTTTTTAGGATCTCCGTTCCAGCTGTAGCTTGCACCTACGCCATAGTCAGGGCTAGAGTAAACATGAGCTGCATCAGGGTCCATTTCGTGCCATGCTGACCAATTTGCCCAATTACTTAAGTTACTTGCCTGATAAAAAACATCTGACACAGAGGATTCAATTTCAATGGTTCTGTTTACTTCAAAAACTTTTGGTAAGAGATAAGCGATGCCGCAAAAAACAGCTACAATTAAGATTAAAATTTTGATTGCTTTCATGATATAAGTAATTTAGTTTGGTTATTTATTCAATACTTTAGGGACTTTAAAATAGTCAGAATCTTTTTCCGGAGCATTTTTCAAGGCCTCTTCTTTTGTGTTGTGCTGGCCTACTTCATCATTACGAAGCACATTGGTTTCTTGTGTCATGTAAATGAGGGGTTCAACACCTTCCGTATCTAATTCCTCAATTTTTCCGACAAAAGATAGGATTTTATCCATGTCCGAAATCATCTTTTGTTTTGCTTGGGCATCAAACTCTAGCTTTGCTAATTCAGCAACTTTATCAACTAACTGATTGTCAACTTTCATTTTCATAAGAAATTAATTCAGATTCTATGATTTGATATACCTTCATTTTGAGTCCTTCAATGTTTTTTTCATTCATTCCTTTGGTGCTAATTTCTTGATGTATTGTGATGCGCGCCACACCTGGTTTTCCTCGAAAATAGCTGATAGGAAATAAACGCTTATTATCTGCAAAGGTAATAGGAATAATGGAAACTTGCTCTTCTACCGCTAATCGAAAAGGTCCGTTCTTAAAACGAAACAGCCGAATTTCTTCTTTTGGAATTCCACCCTCTGGATAAATCACTAGATTTTTACCTTCCTTCAGTTTTTTTCCAGCTTGCTGATAAGCGTGATAAGTGTTGCGTAAATTACTTCGATCTACCAATACATTAAAGGTCTTGTAATAGTAACCAAAGACGGGTACTTTGGCTAAAGAGGACTTTCCAATGAACGAAATGGGCTTTTTACTTAACGCAAACATCAACACAATGTCTAGCGTAGATGGATGATTTGAACAAAATATGTACTGTTTGCTGCGGTCTATTATTTCTTCTCTTTTTATCTTTGGAAAAATACCACTTGCATAAAGCATTAGCCAGGCAATGCGGTGTAAAAACCAATATAAATAAGGATATAGTTTTTGATGAAAAGTAAAAATGATTGTGATGGGCATCAAAAGGATGAATGGCACGACATAAGCAAGTAAAAACCAAAAACGCCAGACTAAACTAAAAAGAGCTTTTACAACTTTCATAGAGCGCAAAAATAGACAAAAGATTTAGGTGCAAAATAGGGGTGTATTGCTTATTTTTACCACTTATTTACTACAGTATGGCACGAGTTTTAACAGGAATACAAAGTACAGGAGTCCCTCATTTAGGAAATATTTTAGGTGCCATTGTGCCGGCTATTGAACTTTCGAAAAATCCCGCCAATGAAAGCCTATTCTTTATTGCTGATTTACATTCCTTAACCACTGTTAGAGATACAGAAACCCTGCGCAAAAACACCTATGCTACAGCAGCTACCTGGTTAGCTTTTGGTTTTGATACCGATAACAATCTTTTTTATCGTCAATCGGACGTGCCAGAGGTGTGTGAACTCACATGGTATCTAAATTGTTTTACGCCTTATCCCATGTTGGCAAACGCCCATTCCTTTAAAGATAAAGCAAGTCGTTTGTCGGATGTTAATGCAGGTTTATTTACTTATCCGGTACTAATGGCAGCTGATATTTTATTGTATGACGCAGAGCTTGTTCCAGTAGGAAAAGACCAACAGCAACATTTAGAAATGACTCGCGATATTGCCGGTTCTTTCAACCATTCCTATGGAGATACTTTGGTATTGCCAGAAGCTAAGATTGATGAGCGTGTAATGATTATTCCCGGAACAGACGGACAAAAGATGAGCAAGAGTTACAATAACTTTATTGACATTTTTTTGCCAGAGAAAAAATTACGTAAAATAGTTATGGGCATTGTAACAGACAGTACTCCATTAGAAGAACCAAAAGATGCGGATGTATGCAACGTGTTTAAGCTTTACAAGCTTTTAGGAACAGAAGACCAAACAGCAGCATTACGCACAAAATACGAGGCAGGAAACTTCGGTTATGGCCATGCCAAGCAAGCCTTGTATGAGCTTATTTTAGAAAAGTTTGCCATACAGCGTGAGCGTTTCAATTACCTAATGGAAAACAAAGAGGAGATAGAAAAAGAACTGCAAAAAGGAGCAGAAAAAGCGCGCCACATAGCAAAAGCTGTACTACAGAGAGTGCGTCAAAAAGCGGGTTATTAATTAGTTTGCTTTTAATCCGTACTTATTCCTGTACTTTCTATCTAGATCCTTTTGATGATTGTTAAGATCAATCCGTTTGCCTTGTATAAAGGCATGACGAACATCGTTTCCACGCATGTCTAGCGCATCTCCTTTCGAGATAAAAAAGGTAGCTTCTTTGCCTAATTCTAAAGAACCCGTTTGCTCATCAATACCAAGCATCTTGGCTGTGTTTAGCGTTAGGGCAGCTACTGCTTCTTCATAGGGTAAGCCGTAGGCCACCGCTGTTCCTGCAGAGAAAGGCAAATTTCTTTGCCCCATAGCTTCCATGTCTCCCTGATAACAAAACGCTATCTGTACGCCTGCTTGTTGTAATATGCCAGCTTGTTTATATGGTAAATAGACATCTTGATCTGCAGTGTTTGGCAATCGATGAATGCGATCTAAAAGAACAGGAACATCGTATTTTACTAGCATATCAGTCATTAAATGCGCTTCTCTTCCTCCTACTATCACCATGTTCTTAAGTTGGAATTTTTCGGCAAAAAGAATGGCATCAGTCATTTCTCGAACTAAATTAGCATGAACATAGAGCTGTTTGCTGGCATCAAACAAGCCGCTCATGGCAGCGAGTTCTAGGTCAATGGTTTTTGTAGTTGATTGATGATATGATCGAGCTTTTTGAAAGTAATGATTGATGCTTTCTGTTTGTTGGGAATACCGATCTGTTTTTTCGATATCGCCAGGTTCTGCCCACCATCCGTGCTGTACAAAATAGGCCGGCCAATTAAGGTGAATCCCATCATCTACTTTTTGAGCAGCATCTTCCCAGTTCCATCCGTTCATCTTCATTACAGAAGAGGTTCCAGTAATACGCCCTCCTTTAGGTGCTATTTGGGCCATTAAAACCCCATTGCTTCGAATGGTAGGGATGATTTTACTTTCTGCATTATAGGCGATTAGTGACCGAATATGAGGTTTAAATGTTCCTACCTCACGGTAATCATTTGTTGCCCTGACAGCACTAATTTCAGTAATTCCTAATGTGGTGTTGGTAGCGATAAAGCCTGGATACACATGTTGGTCATACACATGAATGATGGTGTCATATAATGATGGGTCGATGCGAATGACCCTAGCGTCGGCCACCATTTCAAATTTCCCATCTTTTATTGCAATGGCCGAGGTAGCTATTTTGCTTCCATCACCAATGTGTGCGGTACCACCTAAAAAAAGGATTGTTTGTGCGCCGCTGCTCAGCGTGCCGAACAAACAGAAAAGGACGAGTATAGTTCTCATTATTTTGTGTTTAGTGATTATGATCGTGATGATGACCTTTTTCTTCCATGCTGTTACAATGATAAAGAATGTGTCTTTCTGGTTTTACTTTTTGGGTAGGATTACCTGCCTCTTTTTCTCCTAACATTTTTTGAATCAATCGTTGGCGCTCCGCTTTGTTTCTAGCTTGCAATTCGTTGTCTTTTTCTTGACTAAAATAGCAACGACCATCCACATAGGTTTGCTCTACTTGGGCATAGACCGAAAGTGGGTTGTCTGACCAAACGACAATATCGGCATCTTTCCCAATTTTAATGCTCCCTACTCGGTCGTCTATGTGCAATAATTTAGCAGGGTTAAGAGTAACCATTTTCCAAGCATCTTCTTCCGAAGAGCCACCATACTTTACGGCTTTGGCAGCTTCTTGATTTAATCTTCTTGCCATTTCCGCATCATCTGAATTGATGGCGGTTAAAACTCCCATATCTTGTAATAACGCTGCATTGTAAGGGATGGCATCATTTACCTCAAACTTATAAGCCCACCAATCAGAAAAGGTAGAGCCTCCTGCACCGTGTTCTTTCATTTTATCTGCTACTTTATATCCCTCTAATATATGTGTAAAAGTATTGAGCGTAAAACCCATTGAGTCAGCTACTTTCATCAACATATTAATTTCAGATTGTACGTAAGAGTGACAGGTAACAAAACGTTCACTATTAAGTATTTCTACCAGTGCATTCATCTCTAAATCTTCTCTGGGCGCAGTGGTTTTACGTCTTTCTGACAAGGATAATGAATTGTATTTTTCCCAAGCTTTTTCATATGCCCGTGCTTTATGAAAATGATCGTAAAAGACCTGCTCCACACCCATTCTGGTTTGAGGAAATCGGATGCTTTCAAAATCGCCCCAATTGGATTGTTTTACATTTTCACCTAGAGCAAACTTGATAAAGCCAGGCGCATTTTCAAACTTCATTTCTTCCGGTTTACTTCCCCAACGAAACTTAATGATTCCAGACTGTCCGCCGATTGGATTTGCTGAGCCATGCAGCAGTTGTGCGGTTGTTACCCCTCCAGAAAGCTGTCTGTAAATATTAATGTCATTGGCTTTTACCACATCCGCAATGCTCACTTCAGCACTGCTGGCTTGTGTCCCTTCATTCACTCCTCTTTCGATGGCTATGTGAGAATGCTCATCTATGATGCCACTGGTAATGTGCTTTCCGAATGCATCTATTTCTTGAAAAGGGTTTTTATCAAAAATTTCTTGGCCTAAAAGTGCCTCGCCTATAGCGATGATTTTTCCATTACTGATGGCGACATCAGCAGCGGCAAGTATTCCTTCTGTTTCGTTGGTCCAGATGGTGGCGTTTCTAAACAGGATGTTTTCCTGTTTGGGTTTTTCCGTCCACCCGTAAGCTAAGTTTGGATACCATACCTCGCCAACTTCTATTTCTTTTGCTTCCTCCCTATTTTCTTCTGTTTCTTTTTGGCTCAAAAATTGAGCGTTCCACTCTTCCCAGCTTCCGTCTGGTAGGTTTAACTTTCCTTGCAAGCTACCTTTTATAAAACTTGCGCTGATGCGGTGTACTCCTTCGGTTTCGTATTCCAAGGTAAAATGTGGTCCTTCTTGTGTTAACTTCAACTTTATAGATGTGCTGTCTTTTAAAATTTTAGCATTGTGTTTTGCCAGAGAACCGTTGATGACTAAGGTATCTTCACCATTAATTAAGTAGGTGCCACGAGCATCGTAACTGTTTTTTTGTTGGACAAGGTATTCTTGCCCTTGTATCCAGTTGCTATAAATTTCACCTTCTTCAAAAAGATTGCCAGAACAGACTAGGAAGTTGGCTATTTTTCCATTTTCTAAACTCCCTAGATCATCCAAAACGTGCATCATTGCTGCGGGTTGTGTAGTCAGTGCAGCCAAGGCTTCTTTTTGACTAAGTCCGTGCGAAATTGCGGTTTTGACTGCTGATAAAAGAGCCGTTTCTTTTTTCAACTTTCGACTTGTAAAAGCAAAATCGATTCCTTCCTCAGCAAGCATTCGTGGGTTAGCAGGAGCCAATTCCCAATTCTTCATCTTTTGTAAAGAAATCATTTCTGCAGCATACGGATTGCTTACATCATAAGCTTTCGGAAAATTTAAAGGAATGACCAATGGGAATCCCGTTGCTTTAATATCCTTTAAACGCTGGTATTCGTTTCCTGAGCCGTAAAAAATATAATCTACTTCAAACTCCTCTGCTATTAAGTAGGCCCGTAGTATGTCTGTTTTATTTCTTGTTTCAAAAAACTGTGGTAAATCCTGTAGCATGTTCCAGGCTTCTAGAGAACGATTGTATTCATTATCAGGAAGCTGCTTGTACCATTCTGCGTCGAGGTAGGTTTGTTTTAGTAGGGCAATGCTTCCCATGAGTGAGCTGGGATAATTTTGTCTAGAACTGCCCTTATTAAAAGAGTAATGTGCGCTTGCTTTTCCATTTAATATGGTACGGTGTTCAATGTCATCAGCTAGCGTTGTGAGTAAGCCACTTCCTCTGGCAATACCGTCTTTTTGGTGCGTAAGAACTGTACCAAAGCCTGCATTCCTTAAATTTTTGGCTGCTTTTTCATCGTGCTGAAAAAGTTGATGGGCATTTACTTCAGGATGAATGGCTTCATTCCAAGCAAAAGCCCCCTTCTTTTTGCTATTGTATTGAGGTTGTGGTTTCCAGGGTGCTCTTTCTTTGGTGGGTATTCCATATTCGCTATACAATTCTATAAAGGAGGGGTAAATGTAATCGCCATCCATCTCGTGCACGATAGCCCCTTTGGGAATGGTTAGCTGACTATCCACGCTCAAGATGCGATCTCCTTGAATAAGCATCGTACCATTAGGAATGGCATCTCCCGGCGCTTTAATGATGTATGCATTTGTAAATGCATGTATGGGTTCAAACTTACTCTGCACACCATTTTGAGGAAAAGTTTCTTGAGAAGAGGCGGTGTTGCTTATTATAAACACAACCAAAAAGAAAGGGAATATTTTGTACATACTTTGCTTCAATTGAAAGCGTGAAAATACAAAAAATCAGTTCCAATTAGTAAAGCATATTGCGTACCTTTGCTCAAAATTTTACAGCATGTACACTGGATTATCACATTTACACCATTATCTGCCTTACGTTTTGTTCTTTCTAATGGCATTGGTTCTTTTAAAATCAATCAAAGGAGTGTTAAAAAAAGAAGCCTATTCTGATAGCGATAAAAAGTTGGGTCTTTTTGCCATGATTATCGCTCATATCCAATTGACAGTGGGGATTGTTCTGTATTTTATTAGTCCCTTGGTGCTTCCCATAGGAGATGCCATGCAAAATGCAACGAGTCGATTGTATGCTTTGGAACATCCTATTATGATGATTATTGCTGTAGTTTTACTTACTGTTGCCCGTTCTAAGACCAAGAAACTATCCGATACGAGTGCTCACAAAAAGAACCTTTTATTCTTCGTCTTAGCATCCGTAGCGATTCTTTCGCGTATGCCTTGGGATCAGTGGTTGGCATAATATGGGTGGCTATTTAACCAAAGACAGCAAAGTAGAGCGTGCCGTTCTCATTGGCATTATCACTCCTCAACAAACAGAAGAGCAAGCCCAAGAATACATCGAAGAGCTCGATTTTTTGGCTCATACTGCAGGTGCGGTACCCGTTAAGCACTTTCTGCAAAAACTATCCTATGCCGACCCAAAAACTTTTGTGGGTAAAGGGAAGTTAATAGAAGTAAAAACCTTCATTGATGAAAACGATATTGGCCTGGTCATTTTTGACGATGAATTAGGGCCATCTCAACTGCGAAATATTGAGAAAGCGTTGGAAGTTAAAATATTAGATCGCAGCAATTTGATACTCGATATTTTTGCTGCCAGAGCACAAACAGCCCATGCCCGCACACAGGTAGAGCTAGCTCAATATCAATACTTACTTCCTCGCTTAACACGAATGTGGACTCACTTAGAAAGGCAAAAAGGGGGCATCGGTATGCGCGGACCAGGTGAAACGCAGATAGAAACAGATAGAAGGATTATTCAGCAGAAGATAGCCTTACTAAAGGAGAAGCTGAAAAAGATTGATAAGCAAAAAGCCATACAGAGAGGAAACAGGGGCGCTCTGGTTAGAGTGGCCTTAGTAGGTTACACCAATGTGGGGAAGTCCACCATCATGAATACGCTAGCTAAAACAAAGGTATTGGCAGAAAATAAATTGTTCGCTACCTTAGATACTACGGTTCGTAAAATAGTAGTAGAAAACGTACCTTTCCTTTTGTCTGATACGGTAGGCTTTATTCGAAAGCTTCCGCATCAATTAGTAGAAAGTTTTAAATCGACCTTAGATGAGGTTCGTGAAGCCGATATTTTGCTGCATGTGGTAGATATTTCTCATGCTAATTTTGAAGAGCAAATAGCGATCGTAAACAATACCTTGGCAGAAATAGATGGCTTAGACAAGCCCACCATCATGGTGTTTAATAAAATAGACGCATATACTTTCGAAGCCAAAGAAGAAGACGATTTAACTCCAAGAACTACGGCCAACAATTCCTTAGAAGACTGGAAAAAAACATGGATGGGTAAAGCCACCCACAGCATTTTTATTTCTACTTTACAAAAAGAAAACTGGGCCGACTTTAGAAAAATGCTCTATGAGGAGGTAAAGAAAATACACGCCAAACGTTTTCCATACAATCATTACCTTTATTAGACAGGAATTTTTTCTAGTTTTTGCACTATTTTCAAGCTTAAGATTACAGTTGCATCCGCTCATTCCTAGAGTAGAATCTGAAGTTTTCGTCATCAAAAATTAGTTGTAGGTACAATCGATAGTTTCTTTTTTGTTTTGAAAAGTGAAATTTTGTTTTTCTCTTTGGACAGATTAACGAATAGCTTGAATTAGTGAAAACAACTTGTTCCCTGTTTCTTTTTGTGGTGTTTTTTCTACAATCACAAGCCCAACAACCTACTCAAAACATCCGTGGCACTGTGCTAGATAAAGAATCGCAACGCAGCATACCTGGAGCAAACATTTTATGGTGTACCTTAAAAACAAGAGTGGTATCATCAAAAGGGAAGCTTTCGCTGACAAAAGGTTTACTTAGGCAGTAGGCTCTTAGTTCTTCTAACATAGTTGGTAAAGCGTTGGTCTGCTTGGGCTGGCATCGTTCTCAAAGGGGGCAAAGCTGAGGTTTAATAAGTAACTGCCATCTTCTATAGTGTTAGGAACGTAAATTAACTCGGTAACACTACAGGCCAGGCGTGTATTTTCAGGATGGTTCCAAAAGGCATGATGAGCAGCTAAAACTCCTCCATCAACCTCCTTATCAATAGAGGGTAGGTCGATGAGTAGGTGTTGAACCCCTTTTTGCCTTAAGAAGGCAGCAGCTTCTTTCTGTAAATAGGGGGGGTTGGTATTGGAGTACTGTCGCTTGCGTTTGTTGGTGTCATTGGGAAGTGTTCGTATAATCAGTGCTTCGGTATCCTTCCAATCTTCCTGAAGGTCTTTTAGCGTAATGACCTGGTCGTTTTCTAAGACACTGGGGCTTATACTTTTTAACTCAGCAGTAAAGAAGAATTGTTTGATACACTCATTGACAGAATGTTTTTCTTTAGAGATGTGCCCTACACATTCGGTATGGGTTCCGTGTCCATGAGGGTTAAAAGCGATGTTAAAAAAATTAACGGATCCGCCTTGCCTTACCTCGCCTACCCAATCGCCCATTACAACAGGCTCCATCTTTACGGCTGGCACATACCAAGCCATAGGATTATTTTCTCCTTCTTTTAAGGGTATAGAGAGGTCAATGGGTTTGTTTAAATCTACCCGAAAGTGTTTTCCTTTGTGTTCAATGCTTGCTAACATAACAATCAAAGATACTTAATCTACCCAAAATAAATCTTGTGCAATGCCATCAGCCATAAATTTCCCTTTCTGGCTCAAGGTCAACAGTTCGTTTTCTTGTAAAATATGACCCGATTTAATCCATTTTTGGCAATTATCGATTAAAAAATCATAAAAATGACCTAAAAAAGCACTTTTTACAAAATCAGTATTTACACCCCAAATAGTACGTAAGTTGGTGAGGAGGTAGTCATTGTAGTTTTGCTGTGGGTGCAGGGTTTCTTTTTCGGCAGGGACGATTCCTTTGTCTATTTCGATGATATACTTGGCATTGTTGGATACGTTCCAATGGCGTTCTATTCCATTGTAAGAATGTGCGGATGGCCCTAATCCAAGGTATTTTTCTCTTTTCCAGTAGTTGCTGTTGTGCTGAGAAAAATAGTTTTCTTTCCCAAAGTTGGAAATTTCGTATTGAATAAAATTGGATTTTGGCAGTGTTTCCATGAGTTGTAGAAAATGTCTGGCACTTTTTTCTTCCTCCACAGGAGGGCATTTTTTGTGTTCAATAAAGTGGTGAAGAGCTGTATTTTCTTCAACCGTAAGGGCGTAGGCTGATAAGTGAGGTACTTGTAATGCCGTAAATGTAGTTAGGTTTTCATTCCAAGCGCTGTCAGAAAGAGTGGGCGTTCCGTAAATGAGGTCCATGCTGATGTTTTCCCAGCCTGCATCTTGCACTCGCTTAATGCTACTCATTGCCTCCGAAGCACTATGGGCACGATTCATAAACTGTAAATCAGCATCCTGAAAGGATTGCACCCCTATACTGAAACGATTGATGGCTGTTTGCTTGAGGTCTTTCACTTTTAAGGAGGTTAAATCATCTGGGTTGGCCTCTAGGGTAATTTCAGCCTTCGACGCAATATTAAAATTCCTGTCTATGGAATCCATTACCTTATTGATAGCTTCCTTATCCAATAAGGAAGGGGTACCTCCTCCAAAGTAAATGGTTTGAATACTCTCCCCCAGTAGGTAGTCTTTTTGGAAGACTATTTCTTTATGCAGAGCTTGTAAAAAATCGCTTTTAGTATGTAGAAATGTAGAGAAATGAAAATCGCAATAATGGCATTTTTGTTTGCAGTAGGGGATGTGTATGTACAGGCCTGCCATACAGCGAAAATACCACAAAAGGCTGTATCTTTGTACCCAACGTAGGATGAAATATTTTTGGATCATATTAAGTACTGTTTTGGCCTGTCAAAATCAAAAAAACATGAGTGAACACTATTTTGAAAATTTAACTCCTGAAGAGCGAAGTGTTATTGTAAATAAAGGAACAGAAGCACCCTACACGGGTGAGTATAACGATTTTTATGAGCCCGGTGTTTTTGTGTGTCGTGCTTGCAACAGCCCTTTGTACGAATCATCTGATAAGTTTGATGCCGGTTGTGGCTGGCCTGCCTTTGACAAAGAAAAAGAGGGGGCAGTAAATCGTCACAGTGACATGTCTTTGGGGTATGAGCGAACTGAGATAACGTGTGCTCGCTGTGAAGGGCATCTGGGTCATGTTTTTGAAGGAGAAAACTTTACCCCAGAAAATACGCGTCATTGCGTAAACAGCATTAGTGTGCGTTTTATCGCCAAAGAAAAAATGGCTGTGGCTACTTTTGCGGCAGGATGTTTCTGGGGTGTAGAAGAATTGTATCGTAAACTTGATGGAGTTTATGCTACAGCTGTTGGTTATATTGGAGGACAAACAGACAAGCCAAGCTACAAAGAGGTATGTGCCGATGTTACGGGCCATGCTGAGGCGGTTCAAATTCACTATGACCCCGAAGAAGTTAGCTTTGAAACATTGATGAATCTATTTTGGGAAAACCACAATCCTACTAATTTAAACCGTCAAGGGCCGGATGTAGGATCACAATATCGATCCGCTATTTTTTACCATACCGATGAACAAAAATCTTTTGCTCAATTATCCAAAGAACAACTTGACGAAAGTGGTAAATGGTCCAAGCCTGTTGTGACAGAGATTGTTGAAGCGTCCACCTTTTACAGGGCGGAAGAGTACCATCAAAAGTACTTATACAAAAGAGGCATGGGCAGCTGTTCCTATTAAGATTTTTTTAAAGAAATGCAGAAAGTTGTTCCTTTATTGAGTTCGGATGATTTCACATAGATTTTCCCTCCGTGGTATTCTTCAATAATGCGTTTGCTCAATGACAAGCCTAATCCCCATCCTCGTTTTTTGCTACTGTATCCAGGCTTAAAAATAGATCGAAAGTCACTTTTATTCAGTCCTTTTCCACTATCAATGATGTAGATTTTTAGGTACTCTGCTTCTTCCATTAGTTGGATGTCTATTTGCCCTTCTCCTTTCATGGCATCAACAGCATTTTTGCAGGTATTTTCGATGACCCATTCAAACAAAGCCCGATTGATAGGGATCAACAGGTTTTCATTGTTAGAAGAAAGCCGAATGCTTATCTTTTCAGAAATCCTGTTTTTAAGATAAGCAAGTGTTTCTTTGAAACAGTCGTAGATATTCGTTAAATCTAGTTTGGGCTTGGAGCCAATTTTTGAAAAGCGTTCGGTGATGGTGGTTAGTCTATGAACGTCTTTATCCAGCTCTTTAGTAATGTCGTTCAGCTCTTTTTTGTTTTTTAAAATTTCTAACCAAGCCATCATAGAAGAAAGTGGTGTTCCTATCTGATGGGCGGTTTCTTTCGCCATGCCTGCCCATACTTGGTTTTGTTCTGACTTTCTAGATCTGCTAAATGCAATGTAAGAAACCATGATAAACAAAAAGATAACCAATAATTGCAAAGCAGGATAATAGCGTAATTGTTTTAAAAGGTATGAATCATCGTAATACAGGTATTGTGTTAGGATTACCTTATCACCCATTTTCACTTCAATTTGAATAGGCTCGTGTATTTTTTTCATTCGCTCTAAATCAGATTGTAGGTATTTAGAGCTGGCATTCTTTGACTTTACAATGTTTCGGCTACCAATAATCTCACCAACTTCATTGGTTAGTATGATGGGAATGGTGCTATTTTCTTGTATGATTCGGGTGGCCAACACATTGTTGATGGGCCCCATTCCTGAGTTTGCCAATTGATCGGTCGCTTCTGCCCATAGCTCAATCTTTTTACGCTCCTCTAAGTCAAGCTTGTTTACTAAAAAATTAGTATAAAGAAGCGATGATCCTCCGATCAGTACAGCAACAAAAAAAAGAATTAGTTTCCATTGTTGTTTTTTAGAATAAATGCTCATCATCTTCCTCCCATTCAATAATGTTGTTGTAATCAGGTGTTTTCTCTAAATCAGGATTGCTATTTTCTTCCTTGTTAAACTCTTGCTTGAAAGCATCATTAACTTCTTGTTTTTGTTGCTGTAAACTTTGGTCAATGTTCTTTTTAGCTCGTTTAAAATTAAATGAAATTTTAGGATCTTGAATAAGTCCAGTCATTTTTAGGGGGATTACAGCTCCTTTTACCCCATCACTTTCGATATCTCCAAATTCTGAAATTTGCTTTTTGTTGTTTTTCCGCCATCGCTTGCCCATTACCTCGTTTAATGAAAATTCGATTTCATAATCTACGGAATTGTCAAAAAAATGAGTTCCAGAGCCCGCAATGTCCATAGCAGAAGAACGGATCTCCATAAATGGAATTTCTACACTTCTATTTTTCACTTCTATTTGGTTTTCTAGTGTGTTAAAACGAATTCGCTTCAACTCTTCAACGCTGATATAGTCTGACATAAGAAGCATGGGTTCAAAATCGATCAACTCACCGTCATTAATTTGTATATCCATAAAAGCATACAGTTGATCGGTGATTGGATTCAGAAACAAATCCCATTCAGAACGGATGTAGATTTCGGAAGATGTTTTTCCGCGCAAGTGTTTGTACCTCATGGTTGTTTGTCCGAAGTTTTCAAAGGCATAAAATAGTTGCCGCACATTTATTTGATTTAGCTTGGCAGTGCTAATCATGCGTAACTTGTCTGAAGAAGGTTGGTTTAAAACTACTTCTCCAGTAATTTCACCAGACATACTGTTTAATTTCACATTGTTAACTTTTAACACTCCTTGGTTGAGGTGCAACTGAGCGCTAAAATCTGACATATGAAATTTGTTATAGGATGCATCTTTAATTATCGCGGACACATTGGCATTGATGTTTTTTGGCAACTCAAAAGCATTCTTTTGAGCACTGGTATCGCTACGCATTAGCTCTTGTATTTTTAACCAATTACTACTCATAAAACCTGCGATTTTTAGGTTTTTTTGTGGATGAAGCAAATGTTCTATTGCACCTGTAAATTTGAATGAACTTTCCTCGCCGATTTGTGCGCTTATGCTATCTATTTCTAAATCGTTACCTATTAAACGTAGCTTTCCATTTATTTTTTGAAAAAAAGCAAAGGGTTTGTACAGCAGGGAAGCATTGGTGAGCTGGATATTAAAAGATTTTTCTGCCTCTAAAAAGGCTGATTTCAATTTGCCTTTCTGGCCAATTTTTCCTTTGTAGCTTCCCCAAATTTGTGCTTTTCCTGCTATATCTTGAAGGGGAATATTATAACCCCATCTTTCAATTTCTGATAAAGAGATTTTGGTGTTTATCTGGGTTTCTATGCTTGGGTCGTTAAAATTAGAATACATTAAAGAGCCTGTAAATGGCTCTCCATTAACAGAGCAGTCGATGGATTGAAGCACAACATCGCTGCTGGCGTTTGTTCTGTTTTTTCCGTTATGATAAAAGCCTGAAATAGTTGCGTTTTTTAGTTTCCATGGTAAATCAGACTCAAAGCTTCCATTTTCTATAACGAAATCGGCATTTATCGCGGCCTTTTTCATTGAATTTTTTTGATTTTCTACTTGTAGCTCAAAGTCGAGTGCTCCGTCCATAAGGTAATCCTCAATGGGTTTTAAATATCGTTTCGGAACATAGGAAAGACCCTTCTCAATAGCAATGTCTTTTCCGCTTACATTTACCCTGTACCCATTCTCTACTTTTCCTTCATAAGAAAGGGCTGTCCCATCAACAATCACCGAGCCGTTAAAATTTGTTCTCTTTTTTGAAGCTTCTAGGGTGAGCCATATCGAAAGAGATTGATCCTTAATGTAATTTTCTTTTCTTACCGATAAATCACCTGTTTGGAATAGGCCATTGATTTGTGCCATGAAAACACCCTTTTCTATTGTGCCTTTGAGTTCCGTTTCTTCTGCTAAAGTGTTAATGTCAATGTTTCTTTTGTGATCTGTATATTGAAGTTGCACATTGTTGATCTGAACCCTATTTAGATTGATGGTGCTGTTTTGTGTGCTATCTTTAGAGCTTTTCCAAATCTGGTAATTGGGTTCTCCATCTTGACCCATAACAATGCGAGTAAATCCATTTTGTAACTCCAACTCTTGCAATGCATAACTTTTATTAAATACATCAACAGCGTTCAGTTTTAAAAATAATTTTTCGACTTTCAATAAGGTGTCTGTATCATAAACATCCATCACCAAAAGGTTTTTTAGCTCTATACTAGCATACGGGAATTTTTTGATGACGGAAAAATCGATGTCATCAACTTGAATGGGCGCCCGCATTTGTTGATTGATTTCTTGAAGAGCTAGTTGCTCTATTTCATCTTGATAAAAGTGCGTAATTACAATAGCTGAAACAACTGCTGTCAGAAGCAATACAAAAAAGAATAGAATGAGTTTTTTAAGTGAGCGCATTACCAATTACAACGCATAAATAAACAAGCTGTTGTGTGGCTAATTTAAACCATTTTTAGCATTGACACTTCTTGTTCGGAAAGGAAACGATGCCGCCCTCTTGGAATGTCTTTTTTAGTAAGTCCAGCAAAATAAACCCTATCAAGTCTAAGCACACTATAGCCCAGCTGTTCAAAAATTTTACGAACGGTACTATTTTTCCCCTTATGAATTTCGATGCCCACCTCTCTTTTTGGAGCATCTTTAATGTAGGTAGCAGCTTCAACATAAGCAGTGCCCTCTTCTAATTTTACTCCTTCCACAATTTTTTTTAAGTCCAGAGATTTTAGGTTTTTATCTAACAAGACGTGGTAAATCTTCTTAATACCATGTTTGGGATTAGTCAGTTTTTTAGCCATTTCTCCATCATTGGTAAAAAGCAATAGACCCGTGGTTTGTCTGTGTAAACGGCCAACAGGATAAAGCCTTTCTTTGCAGGCTCCGCTTACCAGTTCCATCACTGTTTTTCTGTTTTTAGGATCTTCAGAGGTACATATAAAACCTTTGGGTTTGTTTAGAAGTAGGTATCTTTTCTTTTCCGATTTGATGACTGCATTGTTAAATTTTACGGAATCAGTAGGCTTAAGGCGATAGCCCATTTCTACCACTACCTCGTCATTAACACTCACAACTCCAGCAGCAATAAACTGATCGGCTTCTCTTCTAGAACAAATACCAGCATGAGCAATGAACTGATTCAAGCGCATTCCTTCCTTTTTAGCTTGGGTTTTTGGCCCTTTAGAAATGCGCTTTTTAAAAGGGCTGCTAGAACCCCTGTTTTCTGAACGGTTGGTTCGGTTGCTTAGTTTTTTTTGGAATTTACTCATGCTTCCTTATTTTTTACAAAGGTAATGAAAGCAAGCCCTTAAAAAGCATTTTTGAAGTGCTCAATTTTTGGTTGGTCTAGTAAAAGAATACTAATGATATCAAATCGGATTTCTAAATCCAATTGCTTTTCTGATAAAAAGGCTTCTGCTGCATCTTGGTAGAGAAGTTGTTTTTTGGCGCTTACAAATTCATAAGGATTCCCAAATTTAGCAGAACTTCTTGTTTTTACTTCTGTAAAAACAAGAATGCCTTGATCTATAGAAATGAGGTCAACTTCTGCCTTTTGATATCGCCAATTCGTTTCTAAAATCTGATGCTTGTGCTGCATTAAAAATGAAAAAGCGATTAATTCACCTTTTTTTCCAATGTCATGATGTTTTGCCATAGCGTAAGTTAGAGGTGTTTTCTACCACTAAGTTAGCATATTCTCCTAAAACAAGGGTGTTGTTATTGTCCAAATGACCTGCAGGGAAGTTAAAAGCCACAGGGTAGTCGTATTCAGCAACAGCTTCTGCAATAATTTCTACCGCAGTTTTTCCAAAAGGAATGGCGTTATCATTCATTTCACTCATGCTGCCCACTACTAAACCAGCAAGCTTAGATAGCTTTCCATTTCGTTTTAGATTCAGCATCATCCTGTCAATGTGATACAGGTATTCATCTAAATCTTCTAAGAATAAGATTTTACCTTCTGTGTTAATATCAGATTTAGAGCCAATTAGACTATAAAGGATGGAAAGGTTTCCCCCAACAACTTTTCCTTCCGTTTTACCTTTTCTGTTTAGGGGGTGTTTTGGAAATTGGTAGGAGAGTTTTTGTCCGAATAAAGCCTTTCTTAAACTTTCGAGACTATCCTCACTATTGTTTGAAAAATTGATGGGCATACTGCAGTGCAACGAGGGTATTCCAATAGTGTGCACACTAGAGTGTAATGCCGTTACATCGCTGTATCCACCAATCCATTTTGGATTTTTTTGAAGGGCAGTAAAATTGATGCGATCCAATATACGAACTGTACCATACCCACCTCTTGCACACATTATTGCTTTAATATCAGGATCATCAATCATGCTTTGCAGATCGGCAGCTCTCTGAGTGTCAGTTCCAGCAAATTGATGAAACTTACGAAATAAATGATCTCCAAAAACAACGTTTAATCCCCAACTAGAAAAAAGGCTTTTGGCATACTCTAATTCCTCTTCACTGATTTTTCTAGCGGTAGAAATGAGGCCAATTTGATCTCCTTTTTGTAGGCTCAGAGGGCGTTGGGTAGATTGGGTAGGTACATTCACTATTCTCTGCTTGCTTTTAATATCTTTGCGAAGTTAAATTTTAGCAGTTAGATGAGCAAGAAATATACAGTAACATCCGCTTTGCCCTATGCCAATGGACCCTTGCATATTGGCCATATAGCAGGGGCCTACTTACCTGCCGATATTTATGTGCGCTACCGTAAGGCAAAAGGGGATGAGGTATTGTTTGTATGTGGTTCGGATGAGCACGGTGCGGCAATTACCTTAGGTGCTAAAAAAGATGGGGTGAGTCCGCAAGAAATTGTGGATAAGTATCACCAGATGAACCAGCAATCATTTTCAGATTTTGGCATTGCTTTTGATGTTTATCATAGAACATCAGATGATCTACATCATGAAACAGCTGCAGAATATTTTAAAACATTGGAAAAGAAAGGAGTTTTTGTTCAAAAAACATCCGAGCAGTTTTACGATGAAGAACACCAACAATTTTTAGCAGATAGGTACATCGTAGGGGATTGTCCTAAATGCAATGCTGCTGGAGCTTATGGAGATCAATGCGAGAAGTGTGGAAGTGCACTGAGTCCTTCAGAGTTAAATAACCCAAGTTCAACCTTAAGTGGAAACATTCCTATTATGAAATCTACTTCGCATTGGTACTTGCCAATGCAGAAACATGAGAAGTGGTTGAAGGAATGGATTGAAAAAGGAACACTAGACGGGAAGCAACATCACGATCCTAAAACATGGAGGTCGCAGGTGTTGGGTCAGTGTAAGTCTTGGATTGATGGCGGTTTGCAAGAGCGTGCGATGACACGCGATTTAGAGTGGGGTGTTAAAGTGCCGATTGAGGGAGCAGATGGAAAAGTATTATACGTTTGGTTAGATGCGCCCATTGGTTATATTTCCGCAACCAAAAAATGGGCTGCTAAAAACGGAAAAGACTGGAAATCATTTTGGCAAGGTGAAGACGTTGAGCTTATTCACTTTATTGGCAAAGACAACATTGTTTTTCATTGCATCATTTTTCCAATCATTTTGCGAGCACACGGAGACTATGTCTTGCCTACTCAAGTACCGGCCAATGAGTTTTTAAATTTAGAAGGCGAAAAACTTTCTACCTCTAGAAAGTGGGCCATTTGGTTGCATGAATACATTCAGGATTTTAAAAATCAGCAAGATGTACTCCGATACGTTTTGTGTGCAACGGCTCCAGAAAGTAAAGATACTGACTTTACTTGGAAAGATTTTCAAACCCGCAATAACAGCGAGTTGGTTGCTATTTTAGGAAATTTTGTCAATAGAGTAGTTGTATTAACAAACAAGTACTGGCAAGGAAAGGTGCCTAGCCAAGGGGAGCTAACAGAGGATGACAAAGAAGTTTTGCGAGCTCTCAAAAATGCACCTGATAAGGTAGGTTCCCACATACAGAAATACAAGTTCAGAGATGCCCAGGCAGAAATGATGAATTTAGCTCGTTTAGGAAATAAGTACCTAGCAGATTCTGAGCCTTGGAAGCTAAAGAAAACGGATGAGGAACGTACGCAAACAATTATGAACATTGCCTTACAGATTACCGCGTCTTTATCAATACTTTCGAAGCCTTTTTTGCCATTTACAGCAGCTAAATTAGCAGCCATGCTCAATATTGATTCAGAAGAGTGGGCGCAAGCAGGAGCGCAATTATTACCTACAGATCATCAAATTGAAAAGCCTACCTTGCTATTTTCGAGAATTGAAGATGAGCATATTGAAGCTCAATTGAAAAAGCTTGGTAAGTAGCATTTATTTTTGCCTATCTTTAACACTAAATTAATTTTTACATGAAGAAAATAGCATTTTTGGTGCTGGCTATGTCCTCAACCATTGCTTTTGCACAATGTGATGGTCGCTATTTAACCGAAATATTCCCTACGGTGACGGATGTTGAAGTAGAATACACCAATGTATACGACTGGAGTCCTTTAAATTCAGGTTTAGATATGGACGTATATACCCCTGATGGGGATAGTTATTCCGAAAGACCGTTGATTATTTTTGCTCATGGGGGTGTTTTTATAACCGGAAACAAGAACAATACTGCAATGGTTGAGCTATGCCAAGCATTTGCTAAAAGAGGATATGTTACTGCTTCTATACAATATCGCTTGACCAATTTTTCAAGTTTAACAGATTCCATGCAAATGCTACAAACGGTTGCAAACGGTATTTCTGATTTTAAGGCTGCTATTCGTTATTTTAGAAAAGATGCACTACAAAACGGTAATACCTTTGGTATCGATGTTGATCAAATTTATGTTGGAGGATATTCTGCAGGAGCTGTTTTGGCTACTAACTTGGCCTTTATGAATGATACCACTGGTATTCCTGCTCATTTTTTATCCATTATTAATGCCAGTGGCGGTTTTGAAGGAAATAGTGGAAACCCAGGATATTCATCCAATATCAAAGGGGTTGTGAATATTGCAGGGGCAGTTTACAAAAGCTCGTACATCAATTCCAATGAAGTTCCTATAGTTAGCGTGCACGCATTGGATGATACAACAGTTCCATTTGATTGTGATCACGCCTTGTCGAATTCTGCCATTTTGAAGATTTGTGGCTCAGGTGAAATCCACGAAAAAACGGATTTAATGGGTATTTATGATTCATTGTATGTTTTCAACACTGGAGGTCATTCAGCTCCTATTTTACAGTTAGCAACTGTGTCTATTCCTGTCGTTTCTGACTTTTTATATACTACTTTAGACTGTTATGAGCTTTCAGAAATAAAGGAGCAGGATTGGGGAATAGAACTTTATCCAAACCCAGCGAAAGATTACATTACTATAGAAGCAAAAACCTATATAAATCGCATACAGTTATTGGATTTCTCCTTGAGGGTTGTAAAAGAACAAGTTGTAAATGATTACAGCCAACAATTTGCCTTAACAACACTCAAGGATGGAGTGTACTTTTTAATGATTGACGCTCGTGATGGTTCGGTTTTTCGGAAGATAATGTTAGTCCGATAATCTAATCTTTAGTTTTTTTCTTTTAGTTTAGCAGGCGTAAAATACATGTACCGATTTTACTAGCGAAGAAGTAGAAGAGGGCCTTGATTAACATTCTGTTGTTTATTTCTTTTGTTTCTTAGATTAGAAAGGGGTGTATCTTTTGTAATTTTTGTACCTTAGCAAATTGAATTTTAAGACTAATCATAAAAACATACACTTTGGAAAATTTTTATAAAGTGTTCTTGAAGACTACACTACTAGTTTTAGGTGTGTTTTTCTCCTATCAAGCACAAGCGCAAATATGCATAGCTGCAGTAGAGAATGATGCAAATTGCGGAAATAACGGTTGTGCATCAGCAACAATAACTGGTGGCGCAGGACCTTATACTTATGTTTGGCACGATTTAACAAACTCTTTTCCTCCAACCACCTCGATTTCTATCACCAATCAAAAGTGTAACTTACCTGAAGGAGATTACTACTGTGTAATTACCGATGCAAATAGCGTTGTTTGTACCACAAATACGGTGACCATTTTAAATACAGCAGCCTCTCTTTCAACCTTTACATCTGTTCCGATTTCCTGTAATGGGCTATGTGATGGAGAATTTAATGTGTTTGCTCAACCCTTTGGTGGAAATTATACATACACCTGGTCTGACGATCCCTCACTAAGCAATATTATAGGAACAGGAGGGACTCTACCCAATGCATGTGCAGGCGCATATTATGTCGAGTTAAATGACATCGATAATTCATGTATTGATACTTTTCCGGTCTTTATGCTTGAGCCAGATCCAATCCTCATCACAGTAGATAATGTAACGGATGTGACTTGCTTTGGTGATGGAGATGGTTCCATAAATGTTACCACAACTGGACCAGGTCCACTTGCTTTTGATTGGCAGGATGTGACAAGCTCAACGGTTAGCACTGCTGAAGATTTAGTTTCTGTTGGTGGGGGTGATTATTCATTAATTGTTTCGAATGCTAATTGCTCAGATACCGTTACACAAACAATTTTAGAGCCTTTAGTATTGGAGGTTAGTTTGTTAGACTCTGCCAATGTTAGCTGTTTTGGAGTTTTTGATGGAGCCATCGATGTAGATGTTACGGGTGGTAACGGTAATCCTAATTATACTTGGACTGGACCAGCTGGATTTTCTTCTACGCAACAAGACATCAACGCTCTTGAGTGTGGATCATACGATTTAAATGTTACAGATCTTCTTGGGTGTAGTGCATCATTCAATCACAACATCCCTTGTCCCTCTCCCATAAACATTGTGTTAGACAGTCTTATTCTGCCCAGTTGTTTTGGGTCTACTGATGGTGAAATTTATGTGACAGTTTCTGGTGGTACCCCAGCTTCATCTGGATACGACTATGATTGGAATGGAGTATTTAATACAGAGGATTTAACGGGTGTTCCCTCTAATAATTACACGCTTGTCGTTAACGATTCTAATACCTGTATTGGAAACTTTAATGTTTCTTTAAACCAACCTGCTATACTAGAAGCGAGTGTTCAAAGTATTACGGATGCAAGCTGCTTTGGCTCTCCTGATGGATCAGTTGAAATACGGATTGATGGTGGCACACTCGACTATACCCTATCTCTTTACGACGACCTATCAAATCTGCTTGGAGTGACAACTGTTTCAACTGGCTTAATCAACTATCCTGTTCCAGGAGCAGGCACCTATACTTTTGTTATTGAAGATGACAAGGGTTGTCAAACTACTATATCTAATGTGGTAGTAGATCAACCTACAGAAATTATTATAGCCTTGGATTCTGTTAATAATGTGAGTTGCCTGGGTAGTGGTGATGCAGAGATTTATGTGACGGTTTCTGGTGGAGCAGGTGGATATGGATACTCATGGTCAGGTCCAAGTTGTAATACCTGTCCCTCTGAAGATATAACTTCTATATCAGCCGGACTTTATACCCTCACTGTTACTGATGTAACAACTTGTACTCAAACGTTTGTTCAAAACGTGACGGTCCCTTCTGCTCTTTCCATTAATGTAGATAGTTTAATAGATGTGAGTTGTAGAGATTCTGCTGATGCCATCCTTGCTGTCACAGCTTCTGGAGGAACATCTCCATATACTTTTTTATGGAATGGCCCTAATGGATACACCAACACTGATTCAATAGGAACAAACCTTGATATAGGTCAGTATGATATTGACGTTACAGACGATAATGGTTGTGTAGAATCACTTGCAACTCAGGTAATATCTCAGCCTATAGATTATTTAACAGCCTCGTTGTTTGTTGATTCTGTAAACTGTTTTGGCGAAGGTAACGGAATCATTTCAGCCACTCCATTTGGAGGAACAGGTCCTTATTTCTATAGCTGGTCGGATGGTCAAAATGTTCAAACAGCAATTGATCTTATTGCTGGTACTTATACTTTACTGCTTGAGGATGCAAAAGGATGTTTATTTACAGATTCTGCCGAGGTGGAGCAGCCCGATCTATTGTTAGTAAACCTTATTCAAGTACCGGAAAACTGTAACCAGTTAGATGGTCAAGTCATTGCAAGCCCTACTGGAGGGACTACTCCTTACACTTATGCTTGGAATTCTAATCCTGGCCTTAATGCAAATACTTTAACAGGCCTTGATGGAGGTACCTTTATTCCAGAAATTATTACAATTACAGATGCAAAAGGTTGTTCGGTTATCGATCAAATTACCGTTCAGGAAGCATTGCCTATCTCTTTAGCTGGATCAGTTATTACAGATGTGTCTTGTTTTCAAGGAGCTGATGGTCAAATAGAAGTTGATGTAGTGGGAGGGGTAACGCCTTATTCATACCAGTGGTTTTCAAATGTCACTTTAACAAACCCAGTTCCTTCTGCAAATATTTTAAACGATTTCACCCTTGTTGATTTAAATGCAGGATCCTATTATTTATCCATTACAGATGCCAGTGGTTGTAATACAATCCTTCCAGCATTTATTGTTTCAGAAAGACAAACAGCTTCGCTCGAGGTATCCATCAACACCAATCAGTCAGTTTTTTCGCTTGCTTGTTTTGGAGATGTGGACGGTTTGCTTGTAACAAATGTGACGGGAGGGACGCCCTTCCCAGGCCCGCATTATCAGTACACACTTAACGGTGTTTTGCAATCACAGATTTCCGGTATTTTTTCAGGACTTGAGGCGGGTGACTACGACCTAATCGTGCACGATAATAATGGTTGTGAAGACATGCTAAGTTTCCAAGTTGTAGAACCGGATGACATAGAAACTGACTTGTCCCAAAGTAGTATTAGTTGTTTTGGTGGTTCTGATGGAGCTGTAACGGCAGTGACTACTGGTGGTACTCCTGATTATCTTTTTGATTGGTCTCAAGGAACTCAAGAGACAACTTCAGGTTCCAGCACCATTTCCGATCTAGTAGTAAACACTTACACCCTAGTTGTTACCGACAATAACGGATGTACAGATACAGCATCAATTGTACTCACCCAGCCTGACTTTCCTTTAGATCTTGCCGTTAGTTACAGCAACGAAACATGCAGAAACGAAGACGGAACAGCTTCGGTATCTGTTCAAGGTGGAACAGCTGGTTATTCCTACAATTGGACCTATGATTACGACCAACTTCAACCAATATTCACCTCTTTAAATGACCCTAACCCAACGGCGTCGAGTCCGAATTTAACCGATGTTTACAACGGTTGGTATTATGTAACCGTAACCGACACTAACAGTTGTATCGAAAAAGATAGTGTTTTAATTGGTTTAGACTCTAGCCCAGAGATCATCGCAAGTCAACCTATTTATCCCCTTTGTTATGGCGATTCTACCGGTCAGGTTTCTGTGTCTGCAATTAACGGAAATCCGGATTATGAGTTTGCTTATAATGGATTTAATTATGATATTGTCCAAGTGTTTACTGGACTAGCCGATGGCACGCACATTTTTACTGTTCGCGACTCTTTGGGTTGTATCGATACGGCTATAATAGAAATCATTCAGCCTGATGCAGTACTTGCGGATAGTATGGAGGTTACTCCTACCAACTGTAATGGAGATTCTAATGGTGAAATCACAGCATTTATAAGTGGTGGAACAGTTGCAAATGCATATTCTTATCAATGGTATAATCCAAATGGAGGCCCAGCCTATCCAGCCAACCCTACTGGAATCACACAAACCCTTACTGATTTGTCAGCAGGCATCTACACCTTAAACGTTTCGGATGATAATGGCTGCAGTTTTACGACAACAGCTGAGGTAACTGAACCCTTGGTTCTTTCTTCTACTTCTTTTGTAACATCATCCTATAATAACCAAGATATTAGTTGTTTTGGAATTTGCGATGCTTCAGCGCAAGTTGCCCCTTTCGGAGGAGTTGCGCCATACACATTCCAATGGTCATCAGGGTCTCAGACCGACATTGATCAAGATTTATGTGCAGGTACCTATACCATTGAAGTGACAGATTTTAACTCATGTGTTCACACTGCTACCGTAGAAATTACGCAACCCACCGAAGTATCCGTTACCATTCCTAATGTTACTCACATTAAGTGTGCGGAGGCTAGCACGGGTATTGCTATTGCCGACGCGATTGGAGGTACACCTTCATTTAATGGCTATACTTATTTTTGGTCAGCACTTAATGATTTATCCAATCCACTAAGCTTAACTGAGACACTTTCAGATGTTCCAATTGGAACATATCAAGTCTTAGTAACGGATTTAAACGGTTGCTTTAATACTGCAAATGTGACCATTAATGATGATGACGCCTTTACTCTAGGCGTACCCACTTTATCGAATGTGTCTTGTTTTGGTTATAATGATGGTTCTGCAAACCTAAACCCCATAAATGGAACTCCTCCTTATTCTCATAGCTGGTCGGATCCATTGAATCAACAAACAGCTACAGCTATTTCCTTATCTCCTGGAATATACACGAATATAATGTATGACTCAGAAGGGTGTGAAATCATCGCTTCGATAGAAATTGAACAACCTTCTTTGTTGGAAATCACTTCTGCTAATGTAACTGAAGTAAGTTGTTATAATGCTGATGACGGTTCTATAGAACTTGTTGCGCAGGGTGGAGTAAGTCCTTATGGGTATTCTATTGACTGCAACAATTACAATAACAATAGTACTTTAGGCGGCCTAAACCCTGGAATCTATGCTGTTTGTGTTACAGATGCAAACGGATGTATTGTAGAACAAGAAAACATTATTATTGATTCACAACCTTCACAAGTTGTAATTGATGATTTAGACGTTACTGACATCAGTTGTTTTGGATTTAATGACGGTAGCGCAACCGTTACAGCATCAGGAGGTACAGGGTCTTTGAGCTACTCATGGTCAAACAGTCAAACAAGCGCAACAGCCAACGGATTCAGTGCTGGCCCGCAATTAGTTTTAGTTACGGATGCTAATGGCTGTGACATTTCACAATCGTTTTCCATAGAAGAGCCCACACAGATAGTAGTGGATTCAATAGTGATTGACAATTACTGTGCACAAGTCTCTGAAGCAGTCATTACGGTATATTCACATGGAGGAACAGATGCCTTAAGTTATTTTGCAAACAATAATCCCTCTCCAGATTACGAGATCAATGGCTTAACAATTGGACAATTCAATGTTTCTATTCAGGATGTAAACGGATGTTCGGTTGATTCCTCAGTTATCATTTCCGACCCTAACATTATAGCGTTTAATAATGAGACAATATGTTTGGGAGATTCCGTTTTTATGGATGCACTCGTCAATTTTGATTCTTTCCAAACTTTTACTTGGCAAGATTCAGCTTTTATATCTTCCGAATCTTCTATTACAGTCTATCCAGAAGAAACAACATCTTATCTAGTTTCTGCATGGGACAATGGTTGTTACGCTATTCAACCTTTTACAGATACCATTCCCATAACGGTTAACATACCCATTATTGATGCAGGTGAAGATGTTGGGATCATGAGGGGCGAAGAAGCAATGTTAAGTGTTTCTGGAGTTGCTCCCTATTTTTGGAGTACGTTAGAAAATACCCAGAATATAATGGTTAATCCATTACTTACAACCTATTATACTGCTTATGCTGTAGATCCATTAAACGGATGTCTGGGAATGGATAGTGTAAGGGTTTTTGTTGGGATGAATGAAGGGTTTTCTCCAAATGCAGATGGCTACAACGATAGCTGGGAACTCACTTATTTGAATCAATACCCATCCCTAAAAGTTGAAGTCTTTAACAGGTGGGGAAGTAAACTTTGGGAATCAATTGCTCCTAACATTGTAAACTGGGATGGTACACATGAAGGTGTTGACTTACCCACGGGTACATATTATTACATTATTTCATTTGATGATAGCGAAAATCGCGATCCATTGAGTGGACCAGTAACTATTGTTAGATAATTAAACAGATGAAGAAGTATCTCTTTTTAGTGTTCGCTTTTTGTTCAGCAGCTTACATACAAGCTCAGCAATTACCACAATTCACTAGTTATCAGCTTAGCCCATTCTTATATAATCCTGCTTACGCTGGTGTAGATGGACACACCCAACTAAATGCTGTTGTGAGGGAGCAGTGGTCAGGTATTGATAAAGCCCCTGAAACAAAATCCCTTTCAATGTTTGGGCCATTAAGAAATACCAAAATGGCCCTTGGAGGAATGGTTATTAGCGATAAACTTGGTGCTGAAAGTAAAAACGGATTCCAATTGTCATACGCCTATCACCTAAGGCTAAAAGATGACCTTAGTCTATCTTTGGGTATTTCTGGTGGCTTAATGCAATACAAACTCGACAATACGGTAATCAATCCCTTTGATTCAGGCGACCCTGTTTTTAATGTTCCAGGACTAATGGACGTAGTCCCTAATGCTTCTTTTGGTGCTTACCTATACAGCGAAAAATACTACGTATCTCTTGCCGTTCCACAACTATTAACAAGTAGCTTTTCAGCTACCAATGATTTTGACGTAGAGTTATTGTCAGGCTCACTAGTAAATCATTATTATTTTGGTGGTGGTTACATTCACCAACTGAACCAACAATGGGAGTTAGAACCCTCCCTATTAGTTAAAATGATCCCTCAGGTACCTGTACAATTAGAGCTTACTGCAAAGGCTACCTACAAGAAGATGTTATGGACTGCCTTGGGGTATAGGCAAGACGAATCTGCCTTACTTTTCCTTGGTTACAATTTAAGTGATCAGTTTTATATTGCATACGGTCATGATTTTATTACATCCGATTTGAATAAAGTGAGTTCAGGTACAAATGAATTTAAAATAGGAATGCGTTTTTCCAAACCAGAATAAAAGCTAGTCTAAAATGGGAAAGCCCTCCATAGGAGGGCTTTTTTTGTGCCTTAACAAAAAAGTGCTAACCAAAAACAAGTGTTACGGCCTTCCAAAAGTATTGTTTTATGTCTTCTATCGTATCTTTCACATTTCTAACTTGTTAACACTATGTTGTTAGTAGCCTTCATGAGTTGTGGAAAGTAACACAACGCATTTAAATAGACGCCTTTTTCTTTATTCTATCTAGCTGTTTTTTTGGATGAAAATGACTAACTCCTTCCACTATCATATAATTAGTTGATATTTGTATGAAATTAGCTATTAGATGGGATATATATTGGCAATAGTCATCGGAGTTGTTTTGGGTTTAATAGGGGGCGGTGGATCTATTTTAGCAGTCCCAATTTTAGTGTATATACTTGGAGTAAACCCAATACAGGCAACCGCTTATTCACTTTTTATTGTGGGTTTATCCGCTTTAATAGGTGCCCGAAAGCATTATCAATTAGGTAATATAAACTTTAAAATAGGCATTCTCTTTGCCGCCCCCTCATTTATTGGTGTATTTTTAAGTCGAAAATGGTTGTTGCCAGCCATTCCACACAAATTGTTAGAACTAAACTCATTTATCTTATTCAAAGATTCTTTTCTAATGATTTTGTTTGCGATACTTATGCTCTTTGCAGCATACTCTATGCTCAGCAGAAAAGTGCTGAATCAAAAACCAATAAATCAGATAAATATTTTAAAAATTACACTTGATGGCTTTATAGTTGGAATAGTAACGGGTCTTGTTGGTGCTGGTGGAGGATTCCTTATTGTACCTGCACTCATTCTTTTTTCAGGTTTAGAAATGAAAAAAGCAATTGGTACATCTCTCATGATCATTGCTATAAAATCGTTATTTGGTTTTTTAGGAGCATGGCAATCCTCAATTGATTGGTCCATCCTCTTTCCTTTTACTGCACTTTCTATTTCCGGTATCTTTCTCGGTATATATTTAGGAAAATCATTAAATGGTCATGCGCTAAAAAAATCCTTCGCAATATTTGTCTTGCTAATGTCAATAACAATTATTTTTGTAGAAGTGTTTTAATGATAATGATCCTATTAAAATGTACGTAGAACAAATTTATACCAAATGCTTATCAGAGGCAGCTTATTACATTGAGTCCAACGGAGAGGCAGCCATTATAGATCCCCTCAGAGAAGTTGACCCTTACATAGCTAAAGCCAAAGAAAGAGGAGCTACTATAAAGTATGTTTTTGAAACTCATTTTCATGCTGATTTTGTTTCTGGCCATATTGACTTAGCAAACAAAACAGGAGCCACCATTGTTTTTGGCCCTAATGCTAACTCGGCCTATGCTATTCATCAAGGGTATGATGGGGAAGTATTTGCAATCGGTGATCTTACCCTCACATTATTACATACTCCCGGCCATACCATGGAATCGTCTTGCTTTCTTTTAAAAGATAGCTACGCAGCTCCAAAGGCTGTTTTTACAGGAGATACTTTGTTTGTGGGAGATGTAGGAAGGCCTGACCTAGCTGTTAAGTCAGATGAAATAACACAAGAGGACTTAGCATCAATGTTGTACGATTCTTTGCGAAACAAGTTGATGGTTTTACCAGATGATGTTGTTGTTTATCCAGCGCATGGCGCAGGTTCTTCCTGTGGAAAAAATATTGGTAGCGAAACAAGCTCAACAATAGGTCAGCAAAAAGCAACTAATTATGCATTACAATCAATCAGTAAAGAAGCGTTTATAAAGGAGGTTACAGAAGGGCTCTTGGCGCCACCCCCTTATTTTTTCAAAGATGTGATGATGAACAAGCAAGGCTATGAGTCCTTAGATGTGGTGCTTACTAACAGTACACAAGCATTAGATGCTGCAACGCTTTCCATGAAGGTCCAAGAAGGAGCTTTTCTACTTGATACAAGGAATCCATCTGTGTTTGCTCAGAAACACATTAAAGGAGCCATAAATATTGGACTAAATGGGCAGTTTGCTCCTTGGGTTGGGGCAATTGTACCACCCCATTCAACCATTGTTTTAGTAGCTGATGAAGAAAAAGTTGAAGAAGCCATCATTCGTTTAGCACGCATCGGTTATGACGATGTAATTGGTTTTTTAGCTGGAGGAATGCCTGCCTGGGAAGGAGAAACAGCAAGTGTTGAGGATGTAAGTCCAAAGACAGCTACTACAATCATTAATAATCATACCCATCAGATACTTGATGTCCGCAAGCCTGGAGAAGTTGAAGCAGCTCATGTTTTAGACTCTAAACACATTCGATTACAAGAATTGAGCGATCGATTATCAGAGTTAGATAAAGAGCAACCGATTGCTATCTATTGTGCAGGGGGCTATCGTTCAATGATTGCAGCCTCTATTTTAAAAAAGCAAGAATTTAAGCATATAACCAATATACAAGGGGGTTTTAACAAACTAAAAGATCAAGCACTTAAAATAAGCGAAGGAGAAAATTGCACAAAACAATGACAATAAAAGAAGTACTCGAACAGAAAAATCCAGTTTTAATAGATGTTAGAACTCCTGCTGAGTTTCAGGGTGGAAGTGTTGAAAACGCCGTGAATATACCAATGAATGAGGTAGTTGATCGGTTTGATGAATTCCAAAAATCACAACCAATTATTGTTTTTTGTAGATCTGGGGCAAGATCAGAGCAAGTCATGCATTATTTAAAAGAGAAGGGGATTTCCATGGTTTGGAATGGTGGAGGTTGGCTTGATTTAAACGCCCTAATTAACGCTTAGGAATAGCTTCAAAGGTGTAACCCAATTTAGAGAAATACTCTAATATTTTAGGAAGGGCATATTGAAGATTTTTTTTTGCTTTTTCATTTTCATGAAAAACAATAATAGAGCCTTCTTTTGCATTTTCCGTTACATTTAAAAGACATTCCTCTGCTTCAATTTTTTCATCAAAATCCCATGAAAGGACATCCCACATCACAATGCGGTACTTTTTTTTAATTTCTTTGATTGCACTCAGCTTTACTTGACCATGAGGAGGCCTAAACAAATCACTTTCAACAATCTTGGCACATTTTGCAATGTCATCTAAGTGGTCTGTTTTTTTATTACTCCAAGCTTTAAGGTGCTGAAAAGTATGGTTCCCTAAACGATGTCCATTTTTTAAATATAACTGATGAAGATTGGGATGTTTTAGGGCATTTTTACCAACTAAAAAAAAGGTAGCTTTTGCATGGTACTTACTCAGTAGATCAATGATCCAAGGGGTTAGTTCGCCGTGCGGACCATCATCAAAAGTGAGGTACAATTTTTTTTCTTTGGAAGGAATATCCCAAAGAAAGTCATTAAAGAGATGCTTCAAGATGAATAGTGGTTTTACGAGGTGAAGCATCTCCTTGGTTTTTGTTATTGAATTGCGGCCGCTTTTTCGTTGAGAATTACAATAGCTGAAGAGTCCTGATAAGTTTGAGATAAACGGAATAGATTATTAACAACCTCACTAGCAAGGCCATACTCTCGTTGCATATTGCTTAATATTCTCTCGTCAACGGAACTAAAATAGCTCAGTTCGTCAAAATAATTTTCAGCTAACTTCATTATTATCTCACTTCCTTTGTCTTTTTTGTTGATGCGGTAATATGCATCAGCAATGGGTAAATTAAAGTAGTTAAAAGGAATCGTTTCATCTGGCATTATTTCGATGCATCTATCTAGCACAACTTCTGCTTTATCAAATTCTCCTTCTGCAATAAGGGCATCTGCAAGCCGTGCAAAATTATTTCGAAAATTCATGGTCATACGCATGTTTGTCTCATCAAGATAAACAGCAGAATCTCCCATGTTTCCCCACTTAAACTTATGAATGAGGTTGTCGTACATTTGCTTGGTAGCAACAATGCCTGTTTGTCCATCCAAGCTGCTTGTTTTGACAGGAACAAAACGATAAGCTAATCCTTCCAGCTGAAAGTAATCCTCTAATCCCATAAAATTGTCATTACCTACAGTAATTGCAAAATAGATAGGTCTTTCCCAAGCAAAATTTGCTAATATATCCAGCACCATTAATTGATTTTTAGCAAAGCCCTGACCTTTCAGCTTCCATTTGATTTCACTGACTATTCTGGCCGAGTCTGCAGCTTCAACAACCCCCATCGAAAGCACTTTTTCTTTATCTACAGTAAGTTTTACTTTATTAGATGGGCAATAATCTGTTTTGCCTCTACTAGTTGGGATTTTTGAGTTTTGACTGTCATCGGCAATAAATGACATTATATCAGCTAATTCTACATGTCCTAAATCACGGTCGTAAATGGGAATATAATCTCGCGTTCCTTGTTTGTATTTATCCCAATCTAAGGAGCTAGGGATTGGTGCTGCTTCGTAAGCAGCTCTTTTCATTTGATCAATGTACCAATCAGTGTTGAAAAGGCTCAGATTGACAACTCGAATGTCTGTACGGACTCCTTCTACTTCTTGTGCGTACCAAAGCGGAAAAGTGTCATTATCACCGTTTGTAAAAATAATGGCATTTGGTGCACATGTGTTGAGATAATTTGCAGCGACATCTCTTGCTGTGTATCGATTGGATCGGTCATGATCATCCCAATTTTCTTTAGCCATTATTGTAGGGACTAATAGAAGACAAAGCGCGCTTATTCCAATCGCGCTAATTTTCTGTGGAAAACGCTTTCCGATGAAATCGAAAATAGCCATCACCCCAAGCCCTATCCAAATCGCAAATGCATAAAAAGATCCAACATAAGCATAATCTCTTTCTCTTGGCTGAAGTGGGTATTGATTCAAGTAAGCCACAATGGCTAGCCCCGTAAATAAAAACAATAGCATTACAACAAAAGCATCTTTATTATTTTTATTGAAATGATAAAGTAATCCTATCAAGCCTAACAAAAGTGGAAGCAGGTAATAGGTATTTCTTCCTTTGTTATTCGCCATGTTTTTGGGTAAACTATCTTGAGGACCTAGTCTTGCATTATCGATAAATGGAATTCCACTTAACCAATTTCCTTTATTAATTTCGCCATGACCTTGGATATCGTTTTGTCTTCCTGCAAAATTCCACATAAAATAGCGCAGATACATGTGTCCGATTTGATAGCTAAATAAGTATTTTATATTTTCTGAAAATGTAGGGGCGCGTTTTGAATTTTTCTGTCCACTCCATTTTCGATATTCTTTGGCATGATGTGCTTGACCGCTCCACATTCGTGGAAAGATTCCTGAGAACTTTTCGTCGTAAACGTATTTTGATTTTTTTCGACTGTCGGTAATGACGTATTTACCTGATTTTTCATCTTTTTTATAAACCGGATTCCCATCCTCGAAATCAGTAACTTTAGCATTGTAGTACTGACCTTTTAAAATTGGCCAGTCACCATATTGTTCTCTATTAAGGTAGGCTAACAAACTAACTGCTTCTTCTGGATTGTTTTCATCGATGGGTGTGTTTGCGTTTGATCTGATAACCAATGTTAAAAAAGTAGAATACCCAATAAGTAGAACGGTAAAAGACATGATTGCGGTTGACCATACCGCTTTGTTGTGTTTTTTGCAATACTTCAGTCCCAAAACGATTGCGGCAATCATCAATACAAAATAGATGATTGTTCCAGCGTGAAATGGAAGGCCCACAGTGTTGATGAAGAATAGCTCAAATTTTCCTGCGAGACTTACAATACCCGGAATAATTACTGCCTGAATACCTCCAGTAAGCACTACTGCTACTAAAAATGTTTTGATGATACCACTTTTACTTACCTCATAATTTTTAAAGTAATAAATGAAGGCAACTGCAGGAATTGCAAGGAGATTGAGTAAGTGAACTCCTACTGACAGACCAAGAAGGTAGGCAATAAAAATAATCCACCTGCTGGCATATTTGCTCTCTGCTTCGTTTTCCCACTTTAAAATGGCCCAAAAAGTTAGGGCTGTAAAAAAAGAAGACATTGCATAAACTTCTCCTTCAACAGCGGAAAACCAAAACGAATCAGAAAAAGTGTAGGCCAAGGCGCCAACAAGTCCGCTACCCATTATTGCTATGGTGTTTTCAGTGCTTAGCTTTCCAGACTTCAATGCAATTTTTTTTCCAAAAGCAGTGATGGTCCAAAAAAGAAACAAAATAGTTAACGCACTGCACATAGCAGACATGAAGTTAATCATGAAAGCCACTTGAGTTATATCGCTTGCGAAAAGGGTAAAGAATCGGCCAATTAGCTGAAATAAAGGAGCTCCTGGCGGGTGGCCTACTTCAAGCTTGTACGCAGTGCTGATGTATTCCCCACAATCCCAAAAACTTACGGTGGGTTCAAGAGTCAAGTAATAGGTTATCATGGCACAGGCGAATGCTAGCCATCCCACTAAATTGTTCATTTTTGTATAATTCATCTTCTTTCTGTATTGGCTGAGGCGAATTTAATAAATAATCTAAATTAAGCCCTTAAAATGAACGAAGTAAAAACGAATAAATTATTTATCTACACTTTTTTTGTATCTACTAACAGAATTGCTATTTTTGCGCACCCATTGCCCGATGGTGTAACTGGCAACACGTCTGATTTTGGTTCAGAAGAGTCTAGGTTCGAGCCCTAGTCGGGCAACAAAAAAGTTCAACAAAACATTGTTGAACTTTTTTTTATGTCTTTGTATTGATGAGTCATCGTTTTTATTTTTGAAAGAAAAATGGTAGTTTTGTTAATCATCTTTAGAAATAACCAAAAACAAGTACTATGGAGAAATTGTATTCTGATAAACGCAATTTATTTTTTTTGTTTTCAAGAGCTAGTCTACTTGCGTTGATTGTCCTGTTTTTTTCTTATTCAGGAAAAACATTTGCACAATGCCCAACTCCAGCAAACTTGACATCTTCAAATTTAACTGTGAGTTCTGCTACAGTTAGTTGGGAGGGCATTGGTAATGCGGATTATTATCGATTATCTACACGTGAGTTGGGAACAAACGTGTGGCAGTTTGCTACCAACCCTGTAAATATTGATCCGTCTACAACCTCCATTAACCTAACAGCTTTGGAGGAATATACTTCTTATGAATGGAGGATACGCTCTTGGTGTCAAGATGGGTCTTCGTCAGCATGGACAGGTACCCAAGTATTTACAACTCTTTCTAGCTCACCTCTTGACTGTAATGGGGATCAAAACGGAACAGCTTTTGTTGATTCTTGTGGTAACTGTGTAGAAGGAAATACAGGAGCCGATGCTTGTATTCCTTTCTCGCCTTCTATAATCGTTAGTTTGAACTCCCAAGAAGTGGGGGCGGTTGCAGACCTAACGTTTACAATTTCTCAAGACCCCAATGAGCCAGATATGACTTCTGCCTTGGTTAATTCTGATGGAGGATCATTTAACTTATCTTCTTTAAATGTTAACGATCTTGTAGGTGTAGGATCGGGAATAGCTGGTGGTGGCTTTTTCAATTCAACTTTTACTTTGTATGTTGATTTTATCATTTCTTCTGATCGAGTTATACTTCGAGCCGTGGATAATGCCACTTCAGATGTTCTGGGTGGAACGCTTGAGCTTGAAAATACATCAAACGGAGTAAAAATACTGTCGATAGCACCTGCTGACAATAACAACATTACTGCTGGTAATAGCCAAACGGTAACGTTAAACCAAATCTTTAATAACCCGAGCACAGCAACAACGTTAAATTTTAATTCATCAATAAATTCCGAAGGTGGTGATTTAGAAGTTCAAAACGCTACTATTCAAATTGATGTGACTGATTGTAATGGCGTTTTTGGTGGCACCGCTTTTCTAGATAATTGTGGTAACTGTGTAGGAGGAAATACAGGAGCGATTGAGTGTGTGCCATTTTCACCCTCAGTTGAGGTAATTCTTGCTGACTCTTCATGTTCAGTAATTACAGACTTAACTATCCTTGTTACGCAAGAAGCAAACGAGCCAGACATGGCAGGTTCGTTTTTTAGTTCTGATGCTGGAGCCTTCGATTTATCTGCTATTTCAGTTGGACAAAATATAGGTCAAGCATCATTAAGTGCTGCTGGTGGAGATTTAAATTTTAATGCTAATCTCATTGTTGTATCTCAGCCTTCTGCTAATCAAATAATAGTTAGTGCAATTAATCAGAGTGATGGAACGGTAATGGGGTCTTTCACAATTAGTAATAACAATCCAGGAATAGCCATTGTTGCCAACCCTTCGTACAACGATGGTAACAATGTAACAGGAGGAAATGTATCTACGGTATTTTTTAACAACCTCTTTGTTACCCCCTCCGATGATGGGCTAATGAATTTTTACTCTAGTATTAATTCTGAACTATCCGATACCGATAATCAAACAATACAAGAAATGATTTCTTGTCCTTGTATAGATACAGCTTCATCAACTGATATCACAGCCTGTGATAGTTACGATTGGAACGGTACTACATACGATGCTAGTGGAGTGTACACATTTACAACTACTAATTCTTCTGGTTGTGATAGTACAGCTACTTTGAATTTAACGATTAATAGTTCTAGCACATCATCAACTGATATCACAGCCTGTGATAGTTACGATTGGAACGGTACTACATACGATGCTAGTGGAGTGTACACATTTACAACTACTAATTCTTCTGGTTGTGATAGTACAGCTACTTTGAATTTAACGATTAATAGTTCTAGCACATCATCAACTGATATCACAGCCTGTGATAGTTACGATTGGAACGGTACTACATACGATGCTAGTGGAGTGTACACATTTACAACTACTAATTCTTCTGGTTGTGATAGTACAGCTACTTTGAATTTAACGATTAATAGTTCTAGCACATCATCAACTGATATTACAGCCTGTGATAGTTACGATTGGAATGGTACTACATATACGACTTCAGGCACTTATACATTTAACACTACAAACACAGCTGGATGTGATAGCACAGCTACTTTGAATTTAACGATTAATAATTCACCATATGTTAATGTTGTGAGTTCAAATTCAAACCTCTGTTCTGGAGATTCTGCTCTCATAACTTCATCTCCAAATATGGACACATACCATTGGTATCTTGTTGGACAATCCATGCCCATTGCTACTAGTCAAAACATTACCGTTTACAATGCTGGTTCTTACTATGTTGAAGTAACACTAAATAGTTGTTCAACTATTTCAGATACTATATCGATTAGTGTCATACCTATCCCACTAGTTACAGGACTAACTATCTCCAATGTAGGTTTAAGTTCAGCATCTGCTTCATGGGATGCGGTATCCATTACGGGTAAATACGATTTACGCTTTAGAGCTGTTGGGGCATCTTCTTGGACTACTTTGACCAACTTTGTAGGTACGTCTTATACGATGACGGGTCTTTCTGACGGTACAGATTATGAGTTTGAGGTGCGCAGCACTTGTGGTGGTGGTTTTGCCTCTTCTTGGGTATCAGCTACCTTTACTACGGTTGTTGCTTGTACAACACCTACCAATGTAACAGCCAGTAATATCACCCCCTCTTCAGCTACTCTTAGTTGGGATGCGGTGTCTGGTGCACAGTACTACATTTACAGCACACGTATCATTGGTGTTACGGGCTGGGTTAACGATACCTCCTATACCAATAGTGTTGATATTACGACTTTGTTTGCTTCACAGGGTTCGGAGTTCCGTTACCGAGTACAAGCGGTATGTGATGCCAGTGGCAGTAACAGTTCACCCTTTAGCTCTACGGAGAGTTTCACGATTCCAACTTG
>CBFIDX010000013.1:0-43542 GCA_965661505.1 Flavobacteriales bacterium
ACATTGCAGTACATTCCCTTAAAGACATCCCAACAGAATTGCCAGTAGGAATCGCTTTAGGGGCAGTTTTAGAAAGGGAAAACCCAGCTGATGTTATTGTTTGCCGAAAAGGAATCGACTTTTTAAACAAAGAAAAAGCTATTGTTGCTACTAGTAGTAATAGAAGAAAATCACAGTGGTTACAACGCTATCCTAAGCATCAAATGGTGGATATTCGAGGCAATGTAGGAACACGTATCCAAAAATTAAAAGATAGCAATTGGGATGCAGCCATCTTTGCTGCTGCTGGCCTAATACGCCTACAGCTAGAACACGAAATAGGGCAATCATTGGATTGGATGATACACGCTCCCGGACAAGGAGCAGTAGCAGTAGTTTACCTTGATGGAAACAAAGCTATCTTCTCAGCCTTACAAAACCTTCACCACGAAGAAACAGCTGCTTGTACTTTAGCCGAAAGAGATTTTTTGAACGAACTAAGTGGGGGTTGCTCTGCCCCTGTAGGTGCTGAAGTGTCGATAGAAGAAGGAGAAATGCTATTTCATGGCGTAGTGCTAGATGCAGAAGGAAAAGAAAAAATAGAAATCGTGCTCAAAAAGTCTTTACAGGAAGCGGATAGTGTAGGCAGAGAGGCTGCACAATTAGCCATTGCACAAGGGGCAGATAAACTTATCGCTTCTGCAAAAAATGACTAATAAAAAACACATATTATTCCTTAACAAGGTAGATAGTATAAACCTTTCCACAAAAGAGCTAAAGGTTTCTTGCGAGCCACTCATCAAAACCATCCCTTTAGAACTGAATAGTCATCTATTGAACAAGAACATCCCTTGGATAATCACGAGTAAAACAGCTGCTGACTTAATATCATGCGAGGAATTGCCTAAGGTGATGTATGCCATCGGTTCTAAAACAGCACAAAAGTTCCCAAGTGCCATTTATCCTACAACTGCTACAGCAAAAGCTTTGGCAAAGCTTATTATTGATAAAGATGAAAAAGAAGTTCTTTTTATCTGTGGGGAGCAAAGAAGAGATGAATTACCTCAGCTTTTAAAAAAAGCAAATATAAAGTTAAAGGAAGCAGTAGTTTATAGAACCGAATTCCTTCAGAAAAACTTAAATTTGCAATGCATTGATGGCTTAGCTTTTATGAGTCCAAGCTCAGTTATAAGCATAACGCAGAACGGAGGCTTTAATAATCTTCCTTGTTTTGCTATTGGTCCAACAACGGCACAAAAACTCATAGAACATGGGCAAGAGCCCATTGTTAGTAAAAAATCAAATGCGGAAAGCATTGTGCAAGCCGCTAAAGCATACTTTAATTAATGAAACACGATTTTCCAGAATTAAAAAATGATTTATTACTACGTGCATTGCGTGGTGAAGAAGTAGAAAGGCCTCCTGTATGGATGATGCGTCAAGCAGGTCGTTTTTTACCTGATTATCGGGTGTTAAGAGAAAAATATTCCTTTTTCGAAAGATGTGAAACACCAGAATTAGTATCTGAAATTACCATTATGCCAATTGAGCAGGTCGGTACGGATGCAGCCATTTTGTTTTCTGATATTTTAGTGGTACCACAAGCTTTGGGTTATGAGGTACAAATGATACCCGGTAAAGGCCCTTTTTTACCTAATACAATACAAAACTTGGCAGATGCAAAAGCCATCCAGGTACCTGACGTACATGAAAAACTTGGATATGTGATGGATGCCATTACACTGACTAGAAAAGACCTGAATGGAAGAGTTCCCCTTATTGGTTTTGCAGGTGCTCCTTTCACGATTTTATGCTATATGGTACAAGGACAAGGATCTAAAGATTTTTCGCAAGCCAAAGCTTTTTGCCATCAACATCAAGAAGCAGCACACACATTACTTCAAACCATCACCGAAACAACCATCGCATACTTGAATGCGCAAATAAAAGCAGGTGCTCAAGCATTTCAAGTATTTGACTCTTGGGCAGGGCTTTTATCTCCTTCTGATTTCCGTGAGTTTGCTTTGCCTTACATCAAGCAAATCATTGATCAAGTAAAAGGAGCTCCTTCTATTGTTTTTGCCAAAGGAGCATGGCATGCCATAGACGAAATGGCTCAAATGGAATGCAATGCTTTAGGAGTAGATTGGGCATTAACACCACAAAAAGCAAGGGAATTAGCTGGACCAAACATCACTTTACAAGGAAACTTTGATCCATCTTGGCTATTTGCACCCATCCCTAAAATTGAGCGTTTAGCAAAAGAAATGGTTGATGGTTTTGGAAAAGATAAATACATTGCAAACCTCGGACATGGTATTTTACCTACCGTACCTGTTGATAATGCAAAGGCATTTATCAACGCTATTAAAAATTATACCACCTAATGACTATTAAAGAACGATTTGAAGCTCATATTTTTGATTTACAAAACCGTATTTGTGCGGCTTTGGAAAAATCTGATGGCATGGGTCGTTTTGAAGAAGATAAATGGGAAAGACCCGGTGGTGGAGGCGGAAGAACGCGTATCCTAAACAAGGGTAATGTAGTAGAAAAAGGAGGCGTAAATGTATCCGTTGTTCATGGCGAGCTCCCTACAATCTTCAAAGAAAAATTCAAGGTGAAAGAAGCTACTTTTTATGCATGCGGACTGTCCTTAGTTATTCACCCCTATAGCCCTAAAGTACCAACTGTACACGCTAACTGGCGCTATTTTGAGATGTATAATGGAAAAGGAGAAATTCAAACCTCATGGTTTGGTGGGGGATCAGATTTAACACCTTATTATCTTGATGAAAAAGATGCAGAACATTTTCATTCGGTTAACAAAACCGTATGTGATAAGTATAACCCTAAATACTACCCGACTTTCAAAAAAGAATGTGACGAATATTTTTACAACAGCCATCGAGGAGAAGGAAGAGGGATTGGAGGAATCTTCTACGATTATTTGAAAGCTGAAGATGGTATTAGTATGGAAGATCGATTAGCTTTTAGTATCGCGTCAGGTAATGCTTTCACTAAAGCCTATCTTCCAATTGTAGAAAAACATAAAAATGAAGCCTTCACACAAGAAGAAAAAGAATGGCAAGAGATAAGAAGAGGGCGTTATGTAGAGTTCAATCTTTTACATGATAGAGGAACACATTTTGGCATTAAAACCAAAGGACGTACAGAGTCAATTTTGATGAGCTTACCAGCAACAGTACGCTGGGAATACAACCATCAAGCGGTAAAAGGAAGTGCAGAAGAACGACTTATTGAAGTATTAAAAAATCCACGAGAGTGGGCTATATAACATTCACCATGGCTTTTCCATATCAAAGAAATAGAAGACTGCGAGCTACTCCTGCAATACGAGACTTAGTTCGAGAATGTCAATTGCAAACTACAGACTTTATCCTGCCATTATTTTTTATGGAAGGAGAAAATAAGAAAGAAGAAATAGCATCCATGCCAGATTATTATCGATATACAATCGATCTTTTAATTAAAGAGGTAAAAGAAAGTTATGAGCTAGGCATACGATCTGTTTTACTATTTGCTAAAGTTGAAGAGCACTTAAAAGACAATAAGGGTACAGAAGCAATTAATCCAAATGGATTGATGCAAAGAGGAATTCGCGCAATAAAAGAAGCAGTTCCTGAAATGTATGTGATGAGTGATGTAGCACTGGACCCCTACTCCTCTTATGGACATGATGGAATCGTTGAAAATAATGTAATCATTAATGATGCTACGGTAGAGGTTTTAGGAGAAATGGCTATAAGTCATGCGGATGCAGGTGCCGATATGGTTGCCCCTTCTGATATGATGGATGGTCGTATTGGATACATTCGTGAACGATTAGAGGAAGAGGGTTTTAGCAATACTGGAATCATGTCATACAGTGTGAAGTACGCCTCTTCATTTTACGGCCCTTTTAGAGATGCTTTAGACTCTGCTCCTGGCTTTGGAGACAAAAAAACATACCAAATGGATCCTGCAAATACTAGTGTAGGATTAATTGAGGTTGAAAGAGATATTGAAGAAGGAGCTGATATGGTCATGGTAAAACCAGGCATGCCTTATTTAGACATGGTTCGTTTAGTAAATGACAATTTTGAGGTACCCGTTACTGCCTATCAAGTATCAGGTGAGTATGCAATGATAAAGGCAGCCTCTGAAAAAGGTTGGTTAAATCACGATGAAATCATGCTAGAATCACTTTTGGCATTTAAGCGTGCAGGAGCTACACTGATTGCCACCTATTTTGCTAAAGAAGTCGCTAAACTTTTGAAATAAAATGAACAAAAGCAAAGAATTATTTGAAAGAGCACAACTCTTTATTCCTGGAGGAGTAAACTCTCCAGTACGAGCCTTTAGGTCAGTGGGAGGAACACCTGTATTTTTTCAATCTGCTAAGGGCTCAATCATGACTGATGTTGATGGGAAAGACTACATAGACTACATAGGCTCTTGGGGACCGATGATTATGGGACACTGCCATCCACCAATAATAAAAGCGTTAAAGGCTGCTACAGATAATACAACCTCTTTTGGTGCACCAACAGCTATAGAAACAGACATGGCTGAATTAATCTGCGAAATGGTTCCAGCTGTTGAAAAAGTACGGATGGTTAACTCTGGAACAGAAGCCTGTATGTCGGCCATACGAGTGGCAAGAGGATTTACAGGAAGAGAGAAGTTTATAAAATTTGAAGGATGTTACCATGGCCATGCAGATGCCTTTCTGATAAAAGCAGGTAGCGGCGCTGTAACGCTTGGTGTTCCAAACAGCCCTGGTGTAACAAAAGGAACTGCACAAGATACCTTACTTGCCCCCTACAACGACATCGATGCTGTTGAAAGAATAGTTTCAGAAAATAAAGATGAAATTGCTGCAATTATTTTAGAGCCAGTTGCAGGTAATATGGGGTGCATCCCTCCTACTAAAATATTTTTACAATCGCTTCGATTGTTATGTGACAAACATAAAATTGTTTTAATTTTTGACGAGGTAATGACTGGCTTTCGCCTCTCAAAAGGAGGAGTTGGCGAGCGTTTTAATGTAATGCCCGACATGGTTACTTTAGGTAAAATTATTGGTGGAGGAATGCCTGTTGGTGCTTTTGGCGGAAAAAAAGAAATTATGGCTATAGTAGCTCCAGAAGGGCCTGTTTATCAGGCAGGTACGCTAAGCGGAAATCCCGTAGCCATGAGTTGTGGATATACACTTTTAAAAGAGTTACATGAATCGTCAACTATCTATCAGGTGTTAGAAGAAAAATCATCTTATTTAGAAAATGGACTTCGTAAAACTTTTGAAAAATATCATTTACAATATGCCTTGAATAGGGTGGGATCGATGATGAGTTTTCATTTTGGGATTGATAAGGTTTCTAATTTTGAAGATGCCTGCAATGCTGATGCGGATTTATTCAAAAAAGTTTTTCACGCAATGTTAAAACGAGGTGTTTATTTAGCCCCTTCTGCTTTTGAAGCATTATTTATTTCATCAACACACACCCAAAGTTTATTAGATAAAACCATTGAAGCTATGGATCATTCACTAGAAGAAATTCTTTAGCTATATTTACTCAAATTTGATTGATGAATAATTTGCGAGATAAATATCAAGTAGTCATTGGACTAGAAGTGCATGCACAGCTTTCCACGAATACAAAAGCGTATTGTAACGATTCTACTGTGTATGGATCTCCTTCAAATACACAGACAAGCCCTGTTTCTTTAGGACATCCAGGAACACTTCCTAGAAGTAACAAAAAAGTTATTGAATATGCTATAAAAATGGGAATTGCATGTCATTCTGAAATTCGTGAATGGAACGAATACGCTAGAAAAAATTATTTCTATGCAGATTTACCAAAAGGATATCAAATTACACAAGACACTACCCCTATCTGTGATGGAGGTTACATTCCCATAAAAAAAGAGGATGGAAGTATAAAGCATATTGGAGTTACAAGAATCCATATGGAAGAAGATGCCGGAAAAAGCATCCATGATCAAGACCCGTTTAATACCCTAGTCGATTTAAACAGGGCTGGAGTAGCACTTATAGAAGTAGTATCAGAACCCGATTTAAGAAGTTCTGATGAGGCATACCAATACTTAGTTGAAGTACGCAAACTGGTACGTTACTTAGATATTTGTGATGGAAATTTAGAAGAAGGTAGTTTACGTTGCGATGCCAACATTTCTATTATGCTAAAGGGAAGTGATACTTTTGGTAATCGTGTAGAAGTAAAAAACATGAACTCACTGCGCAATGTAAAAAGAGCTATTGAGCACGAAATTGACCGACAAATTGAGATTATTGAAAATGGCGGTTTGGTTGAACAACAAACACGTTCATTCAATGCAGCCAATGGAGACACTATCCTAATGCGTAGTAAAGAGGACGCTAACGATTATCGTTATTTTCCAGAACCAGACTTACAACCAATCATTGTTACTGAAAAATACGTAGAACAAGTTAAAAAAACACTGCCCCCACTACCTAATGAACTATTTAAAAAATTCACCTCTAGCTTTGGCCTTTCAGAGTATGATACCAATGTGCTAATCGAAGATAAAGATATTGCGCTCTATTTTAATACACTTTGTTCTTATACAAAAAACTACAAAGCAGCAGCCAACTTCGTGACAGGAAGTATTAAATCATATCTTAATGAAAATGCTATTGAAATAAGTGATTTTAGTATTGACGAAAAACGAATGGCAGCACTTATTAAGATTGTTGATGAAGGAAAAGTAAGTAATACTATTGCAACACAAAAAATCTTCCCAGTATTGTTAAGTGACACCAAAACACCAGAAGAAATTGCAAAAGAAAATAACTGGATTCAAGAATCTGATAGCGATGCCTTGCAGGAATGGGTGGATACAGCTGTTACTAAATATCCAGAAAAAGTAGCAGAATATAAAGGCGGGAAAAAAGGATTGATTGGCCTCTTTATGGGAGAAGTAATGAAACTTTCCCAAGGAAAGGCAGATCCTAAATTAGCCAATCAATTAGTAAGGGAAGCATTAGAAAAATAAGTTGACAAAAGTTTATTTCGCATCAGATTTACATTTAGGCGTTCCAAACAAAATCGCAAGTTTAGAACGAGAAAAACTTTTTGTGCGTTGGTTAACAGAAATACGAAAAGATGCCACAGCTATATATCTTTTGGGAGATGTTTTTGATTTTTGGTTTGAATACAAGAAAGTCATTCCAAGGGGTTATACACGAATTTTAGGTAAGTTATCGGAAATTGCTGATAGTGGTATTCCTATCTATTTTTTTACAGGAAATCATGATATGTGGGCTTTTGACTACTTAAAAGAAGAGGTAGGAATAAAAGAAATTTACAGAAGTAACATCCACATAGAAATCAATAATAAAAAGTTTTATTTGGGACATGGTGATGGTCTGGGCCCTGGTGACAAAGGGTATAAAATCATCAAAAAAATCTTTGCCAGTTCACTGTGTCAGTGGCTTTTTGCACGACTACATCCCAACTTTGGAATTTCAATTGCTGAATACTGGTCTAAAAAAAGTAGAATAGCCAATGGTGTGAAAGATGAAGTGAATCACGGTGATAAGGAATGGTTGACACAGTTTTGCAAGCAAAAAATGAAAACGATAGAGGTAGATTATTTTATTTTTGGTCATAGACACCTTCCGCTAAATATAGACTTAGGCCAAAACACTACCTACATGAACCTAGGTGAGTGGGTAAACTACAATACCTATGCAGTTTTTGATGGAGAAAAGCTAGAACTAAGAGAGTTTAGTTAATTTTTTCAATAAGATCGATAAGACGGTTTGAATACCCTACTTCATTATCATACCAACCAACAACTTTTACCATTTTACCTATTACTGAAGTAAGCTTTGAGTCAAAAACACAAGAGTTTTTATTTCCAATAATATCTACTGAAACAATAGGGTCCTCGATGTAACTAAGAATATTTCCCAAAGAGTTTTCTGCAGCATCTTTAAAGAGTTGATTTACTTCTTCTATAGTAGTTTTTTTCTTAACGATGTAAGTAATATCTGTAAGTGATCCATCAGGGACAGGTACACGAATGCCACATCCTCCTATTTTTCCCTCTAAATTTGGAAAAATCTTTGTAATGGCTTTTGCAGCCCCAGTGGTCGTGGGCACAATAGAAGAAGCACCTGCTCTAGCTCTTCTTAAATCTTTATGAGGAGAGTCATGTAGCTGTTGATCGGTAGTGTACGAATGTACTGTGGTAATATAGGCACTATCAATCCCAAAATGTTCGTCAATGAGTTTTACTAAAGGCGCTGAGCAGTTTGTTGTACAAGAAGCATTAGAAATAATTTTTTCATCACCTCTCAAGGTGTGATCATTAATTCCCATTACTACTGTAGGAATAGAATCGTCTATGGGAGGGGCGGAAACAATCACTTTTTTTGCTCCTGCAACTAAGTGTTTTTGTGCTAATTCTGCAGTTCTAAATAAGCCAGTAGACTCTATAACTATATCTACTCCTAAATCCTTCCATGGAAGGTGTTCGGGCTTTGGGCTGTTATAGTAATTGATGGGCTTTTTATCTACAAGAATGTTACCCTCTTTGTATTCTATAGCTGCTTTAAATTGTCCATGAATAGAATCGTATTTCAACAAATGAGCCATGGTTTCAACATCAGCTAAATCGTTAATTGCAATAACTTCTATGTTTGGATGATAGAAAACAGATCGAAAGAAAACCCTCCCTATACGACCAAAACCGTTGATAGCAACTCTTATCTTCATAAATCAAAAATAAAAAAAGCCCTACAAATGCAGGGCTTTTTAAATACCGTATTAGTTTTTAATATGCTTTAATAATTTTAGCATACTGACTATCATTTTCGTTATCAAAACGTACCAAGTAAGTACCTTTTGGTAAGGTACTAACATCCATCGGAATCTTGTTAGAACCTTCAACAACATCAGTTTGTGTTTGAAGCAGTACCTTTCCAGTTAAATCGTAAATACTAATTCTTATATTTTCTTCATTAACATCAGAAACAAAATCGATGGTTAATTGGTTTGAAAATGGATTCGGATAAATATTCATCGATGAAGCTAAAACTTCCAAATCAGTTTCTTCAGACTCTTCTTCTACAATGTCATCATTTCTTGGAACAAATGAACCAGATTTGAACATACCTCTACCGTGTGTTGCAACGTAAATTTGTCCAAAATTTTCTCCAGCATAGTATTGTTGTTTAATACCAAAAGTAGGTACATTTCCTAGGCCCATGTCTTCTGGTATCCATGTTGGGTTTTGTGTTGTTATGTTTTGAGTAATGGTTACATTGTCAACAATCTGAAGAGTATCCCAATCTAGAACCATTGAAGTATCTACTCGGAAAAGCGTAGTATCTTTAAAACAACTAAAAGAGTAGCTTGGGATGGTTCCAGTAACTGACACTACGGAATCAACTATGTTCACATTTGTATCTACAGACCAAACAAACTCATTTCCATTAAATACAATTGTATCGGTTAAAGTCACTAAGATAGTTGTATCAATATTATATTGAAGAACGTTAAGTGGCGTTTGTAGAAACGTATCTATATCAGTAATATTTGATAAATCTATATCAAATATGTTATAACCTTGCGTTGTATCGATTGAAAAGGTTGAGGATAAAGTAGTGTATTTCTCAACTTGTTTTTCTCGAATATATTCAAAAGGATCTTGCTGAGTTATTGGACTTGGTAGATTATTATAAATAAGTGATGTACTCCATACTCCATACTCAGTGGCTAAAAAGATTTGACTTGAGTCAGCAGCGTTTATAATCGCATCGTAAACAGGCATAGCTGGTAAGTCACCCTGTATTGAAATAAAGTCTGGGTTGTTAGAAAGTGCATTGGTTGATGCATAGACGTAAGTACTGTTTCCATAATTTCCGTAAGTAACTACTACTCTATTGGCGTCTCTCTTATCAACATAAACACCCGTTGCAGTCTGACCAGAAGGAAGACCATTAGCTGCTGCTAATTGATTTTGATCAAGCAAATAATAAGCGCCTCCAACGTCACCATGCGCTTTGTCATCAGCATAGCGTAAACGAGAAACCCTGTATACAGAGTTATTGTTAACAATAAAACAATAATTACCATCAGAAGACCAATCTATGTCTCTTTTAGTTCCTGGAGTATCTTCTATTTGCATCCATGTTGATGCCTCAGAAAGATCTAAGGGATCTCTTGTCATCCAAACTCCGCTATTAGCACCTAAAAAGAATTTAGATTGTACTGGATCTTGTATTTTTACTGAATCACCAGAAACTAAATCCTGAGTAAGTGTGTGTGTAAGCGGTAGATCAAGGGTTGCCGACTGAACGTTTAGGACATCCCCAGCTGAGTAATTTGTTTCAAAACCAGCTAGTACCGGTACGTTTAATGCTGCTGGCTGTCCAAAATCAATAGTGAATTCACCAGTAGTGGTATTGGTAGTTGAAGTCACAAATACCGAATCAATTGGATTTCCAGCAGTATCAAAACTTAGCGACCAATAAGCAGCATTTGCACCTAAAATCTCCATTTCTCCAGAGTAATAACGTACTGAATTGTAATCAATTTCGGCAGCTGATTGCTCCGTTTCTAAAGTTCCTGTAAATGAAGTAGAGATACCGTCACCAGCACCCACACCCATAGAAGTTATACTGTTAACAAAAGTAACAGAATCCCTACTGTGCATATCATTGGGTTCTTCCCATAAAGAAAATGATGTTATAAAAGGAGCTCCGTTTGCTTCAATATCATTCTCAATAAAAGCGTCTAGAAAGAATCGGTCGTTATCTTGATACTCTAAGCTAAGACCCTTATCTCTCGATCTTTGCAACCATCCGTGTACGCTTGTACCAGTTGTATACTGAGATTCTACAAATAATATATCGGGATCAATGCGAGAAAACTCGGCAAAACCACCGTCGCCACCTTTCACTTTCATACCAGCCGTTGGCGTTGCTCCTTGTACAATGTCTGAATTAGAATACTCTGATTTCCATCCCATCATTTGAGTTCCATTATCCTGAGTTCCTCCAATCACTTCGCCATGAGGAGAAAATCCAAGAGCGTAAAATTGAGTTACGTTATAGCCTCTGTTCATCGCTTTAAAAGAAGACCCACCGTCTTCGGAACGAAAAACACCCCCATCGTTACCTACATACAATACATCAGGGTTAGTTGGATTAAAGACCATTGTATGTTGATCGGCATGTAAATAGTCAGTAAATGTTGGAAAAAATGAATAAAACCATTGGGTTAGCTTTTCCCAGTTTTTGTCTTTCTCCCAAGTCCATAGATCCAATCCACCTGCATATAGCTTATCAGGATTGGTTGGATGTACAGCCAGTAACATGGCATATCGAGCCTGGGTTGTAAATATGTCCAGCTCTGTCATATTTGGATAAGCGATCATTTCCCAAGATTGTGCTCTATCTTCAGATCGAAAAACACCTTTCATATTGCCATTACCAGCATTATCAGAAATGGCACAGTATAAAATATCAGGGTTAGAAGATATAGCAACTTCAATTCTTCCTACTTGTGATCCTACATTTGCAGATGCATCAAAATTATGAGCTAAGAAATATGTTCCTGGCTCTCCATTTTCGGAAATGTAAATCTTATTATTACCTATCGTGCCACCTACAACAACTACATAAGATCCGTCAGGTGCCCATTTTACATCAATGGCGTTTTGATGTAGTTGTGGATTTTGATTTAACTCCATCGCGTATACCCAGCTTACGCCAGCATCATTAGAAATTTTTAAGCCGTCAGAAGTAGCAGCATAAATTTTATTCGAGAAGTTGGGATGAACACAAATTTCGTTAACATTGGACCAATCTGCTGATGGACTATTGTTATTATTACCCATATCTGTCGATGGTAGGTGAATAAATTCTGAAGAGGTAGACTCTTTTTTCCAAACACCATTTCCTAAAAAACCAGATCCACCATCACCATCACTACCATATCTTACAAAATATACTTCTCCAGTACCAAAGTAAATATCGCCATTTGGCGCTTGGGTAATACAGGAAATATTTATATTTTCTAACTCATCCGAATACTTTCTCCATGCTCTCCCACCCGATTCAGAAATCCAAAGGCCACCAGAAACAGCTCCTGCATAAATTCTTGAAGGGTTATCCTTGTCAATTAATACAGCTCTTGTTCTACCACCTACATTGTCAGGACCCATTTCTTCCCATTCTAATACAGAAGCAGAGGATCGCATGGCAGTATGCAATGCTACTTGATCTCTGGCTTTTTGCACATCCTGGTAATCAACTTTTCCAGTCTTTTGATTTGCTTTTCTGTCCTGCATAAATGATTGAGCAACGTCAATGCCCGTTTTTTGCATCTCTACACGATTATCAATTGGAGTATAGTTTAGAACAGGTGAATTAAATAATGTAATTACTAAGGTACAAGCAGCTACTAAAATTCCTAGTGGTAAAAAACTCTTTTTCATATTAACTGTAAATGTTTCTTTCAAAATTGAGGATAAATCTACGACTATTTTCCTTCTTATTCAAGGTCAATTTTCGGCTTTTCTTACGCCATGTGTTTTTCAGCTCTGTATGAAGACCTTACTAAGGGGCCGCTTTCTACGAATCGAAAACCTTTTTCCAAACCTATTTCCTCGTACTTTTTAAATTGTTCAGGCTTTATAAACTCTTTGACTGGCAAGTGCTTAGGTGTCGGCTGCAGGTACTGACCTATGGTCATAATTTGCACCCCCACCGTACGTAAATCATCCATGGTTTGAATAACCTCATCTTCTGTTTCCCCCAAACCTAACATAATACCTGATTTGGTACGCATACCCCCTTCATGTAACCATTTTAACACTTCTAAACTGCGATCATATTGTGCTTGAATACGAACTTGTCGGGTTAGCCTGCGTACGGTCTCAATGTTATGAGAAACAATTTCAGGAGCTACGTCTATGATGCGTTGCACAGCCTCTTGGTCTCCTTTGAAGTCTGGTATCAGGGTTTCCATCGTTGTGCCTGGACTTTTCCTACGAACGGCTTGTACTGTTTCAGCCCATACGATGGAGCCTCCATCTTTTAGTTCATCTCTGTCAACAGAGGTGATAACACAATGTTTTACCTCCATTAGGCGAACCGACTCAGCAACTTTTTCTGGCTCTTCCCAATCAACAGGGAGCGGTCTACCGGTTGCGACAGCACAAAAACCACAGGAACGTGTGCAAATATTTCCTAAAATCATAAAGGTTGCGGTTCCCTCGCCCCAGCACTCACCCATATTAGGGCAGTTTCCGCTTTCGCAAATGGTGTGTAATTTGTGTTCCGACACAAGCTTGCGCACATGCTTATAGTTTTTGCCCGTTGGTAGTTTGACACGTAACCATTTCGGTTTTCTTTGTACTACTTCACTCATCTCTATAGATACTGATTTAAATTTTTAGTGCTGATGGCGTTATGGGATTGATGAAAAACACAGTTGCCATTTTTTATCAATAAAATTTGCGGTGATTGATGCTCTACTTCGAAAACATCTGCAATGGCATTTGACACTTCTCTGTAGCTCAATAAATCAAGTAAATATGCCTTAAAGTTGAAATCATCCCATTCGCGTTCAAAACGATTTAGCGCCATCACACTAATTGAACAACGTGTACTGTGTTTAAAAAACAAAACTGGCTCAAGGAAAGAAGCTTCTTTTAGCTCCTCTAGCTGTTGCATGTCAGTCAGTTGATACCAGTTCATTTACGAATGTTTTTGCTCTACTTTTAACTGTCCGTAATTGGGACAATTATGTTGTGTTTGGCAAGCGGTAAAAACAGCCATGAAACCTAAAGCAAGAATTACAACAAATACTTTTTTCATTTATCTTAATTTACCGTACAAATTTAGGGATTTTATTTGGCTTAATCACTAGCGAAATTCTATCTTTGAAATGTGACTAAAATCGATCCTAAAATAGCAGAAAGCTGGAAAAAAGAAATAGCTGATGAGTTTCAGAAAGACTACTTCATCCAGCTCAAACGTTTTTTAATTAAAGAAAAAGAAAAACATTGCGTTTATCCTTCAGGAAATCAAATTTTTTCTGCATTTAATCACACTCCTTTTACTAAAGTGAAAGTAGTCATCATTGGACAAGACCCTTATCATGGTCCTGGACAGGCCAACGGCCTCTGCTTCTCCGTTGCAGATGGTGTAAAAAAACCACCCTCATTGGTCAATATTTTCAAAGAGATTCAACACGATTTAAATGCTGAAATTCCAGCGTCTGGAAACCTAGAATATTGGGCCAAACAAGGTGTTCTTTTATTAAATGCAACCTTGACGGTGCGCGCTAGAAATGCGGGCTCTCATCAAAAAAAAGGATGGGAACAATTTACGGATGTTTGCATTCGAAAAGTATCAGAAAAAAGAGAAGGAATCATCTTTTTATTATGGGGCAGGTTCGCTCAAAACAAAGCAGCATTGATTGACAGCAACAAACACCATATTTTAACAGCGCCTCATCCCTCTCCTTTTTCGGCTCATTCTGGCTTCTTTGGTTGCGGTCATTTTTCAAAAACCAATGAATTATTACGACTCATGAACAAAGCAACTATACAATGGGTAAAATAATTTTTTCGCTTTTACTATCAATGCATGTACTATTTGCGCAAAACCCTGTGCAAACTGCCTATACCTATACTCAAAATAAAAAAAACACGATTTATAAAGAGCTACTGTATGTATCGGTAAAAACACAAAAAATGCATCACATCATCAACAATAAAATAGTCAAAACATATGTCATTTCTTCTGCTGAAAAAGGAGTTGGCAACAATAAAAACAGCCATCAAACACCTATAGGACTGCATAGCGTAAAGGAAAAGCACGGAGATAAAACTCCACTCTTTGGCAGAATGATTGGTCGTGTTTTTTACGGACAAATCGCTACAATACATAATGACAGCAGTCGATCTAAAGCGGATGATGTAACCACACGCGTTTTATGGCTAAGTGGAGAAGAAGACGGCATTAACAAAGGAGGAAATGTAGATTCCTACCGACGCTACATATATATTCACGGCACTTCCGAAGAAGGACGACTTGGAATACCTGCCTCTCACGGATGCATCCGAATGAAAAATACTGAGGTACTAGAACTCTACAATAAAATAGCGCTCGGAACCAAAGTGTTAATCCTTGATAAATAACTACCTTTAACCCTTTGAATTATGGATGTACTCATCATTATATTACTTCTAGCTCTCATTGGCTTTTCCTTTTATCAATTCAGACGAAAAGGAGACTCTTCTAATGGCAATTCTAATACTCTACAGGAAGAAAATACTGATTTGAAAGTAGCTCTCAGCGCTAAAGAGCAAGAGATTGTCCATTTACAAGAAAAGCTGAAGGAAGTAGAACAATCTAAGGAAGAGCAAGAACAAAGATTAACGAAAGAGTTTGAAAACTTAGCCAATAAAATTCTTGATCAGAACTCTGAAAAATTCAAACAACAGAATAAAGAACAACTTGACCTCATCCTCAACCCTCTAGGGAAAGAAATAGAAAAATTCAAGCAAAAAGTAGAAGATACTAACAAGGACTACATACAAAGAAACTCTGCGCTTAGCCAACGTATTGAAAGCTTGGAGAAGCTCAATTTACAACTTAGCCAGGACGCAATTAACCTTACTAATGCACTGAAGGGTGACTCCAAAACACAAGGGGATTGGGGCGAAATACAGCTAGAAGTATTATTGGAAAAGTCTGGACTGATGAACGGAGTTCATTTTAGCACACAAGGAGGCTATAGAGATGAAGATGGTAAACTCAAAAAACCTGACTTCATCATCAACCTTCCTGATAACAAACACCTCATTATTGACTCTAAAGTTTCTTTAACTGCCTACGAAAGTTACTTTAATGCGGAAGGAGAAGCTGCCCAGAAAATTGCTCTTAAAAAACATTTAGAGAGCATCAAAAACCACTATAAAGAGTTAGGAAGTAAAGACTACCCTTCTTTGTACGGCATCAATGCACCCGACCATGTTTTAATGTTTGTTCCTATTGAGCCTGCTTTAATGATTGCGCTACAAGAAGAGCAAAACATCTATTTGGATGCGCTAGATAAAAATGTCGTACTGCTTTCCACTTCAACCTTATTAGCTACACTTAGCACCATTGCTTCTATTTGGAAACAGGAAGATCAAAAAAGAAATGTGTTAGAGATTGCCAAAGAAGGCGGCTTATTATATGATAAGTTTGAAAGCTTTGTAGGCGACCTTGTAAAGATTGGTAAAAATCTGAAGACCTCTCAAGATAGCTATCAAGAAGCAATGAATAAATTGGTAGATGGTCGAGGTAATATCATTAAAAAGGTAGAAAACTTGAAAAAACTAGGAGCTAAAACTAAAAAGAGTTTGCCACAAAATATAATTGACCGAGCAAATAGCGATGAAAATAACTAGATACGAAAATGCCATTTTTGGACTGCGACCAATTATTGAGGCGATACAAGCAGGAAAAGAAATCGATACCCTATTCATCCAAAAAGGGCTGAAGAACGAATTGTTTCAAGAGTTGTGGCAATTGGTCAGAGCACACAAGGTTAACTATAAGCATGTTCCTGTAGAGAAACTAAACCGACTAACACGAAAAAATCATCAAGGAGTTTTTGCCTTTATTTCTCCAATTAGTTTTCACAAAACAGATAGCATCGTTCAAGAGGTTTTTGAAAAAGGAGAAACTCCTCTTTTTCTTATTTTAGATCGAATTACGGATGTTCGAAATTTTGGAGCTATTGTTCGTTCGGCAGAATGTGCAGGAGCACAAACCATAATCGTTCCTCAAAAAGGAAGTGCTGCTATTAATGGAGACGCACTAAAAACATCGGCTGGAGCCTTACACAACATTCCTATCTGCCGAGAATTTAACCTAAAAGCGACTATTGAATATCTCAAAAATTCTGGATTGCAAATTATAGGCTGTACAGAAAAAACAGAAAATTTTATTTATCAAACTGATTTAACCATACCCACCGCCATAATTATGGGCTCAGAAGAAGATGGGATTTCAGACGAATACCTTAAACTATGCGATTATAAAGTTGGTATACCCATGAAGGGGAATATCGGATCTCTCAATGTATCTGTTTCAGCAGGCGTTGTATTATATGAAGCTGTAAGACAGAAACAATGACATTTAATGAACTCGGTTTTGAACCACAACTACAAGAAGGACTGGACATGATGGGTTTTGAAAAGCCCACTCCTATACAAGAGCAGGCCATTCCCTCCATCCTTAATAACAAAGATTTGATTGCATGTGCTCAGACAGGAACTGGAAAAACAGCTGCTTTTGTACTGCCAATTCTTAATAAATTATGCAGTACTCAAACAAAAAAAATCAATACCATAATTGTTGCTCCAACAAGAGAGCTAGCACTGCAAATTGACCGTCAAATTGAGGGTTTTAGCTACTTTACCAACTCCTCATCTTTTCCAGTATATGGTGGTGGTACAGGGGATGACTTTGAAGCACAGAAAAAAGCCATTAAAAATGGTGCAGATATTTTAGTTTGTACGCCCGGTAGGCTTTTGGCGCACATGAAATTTAATTATTTTGATGCTTCTGGGGTAAAGCATTTTATATTAGACGAGGCTGATAGGATGTTAGACATGGGTTTTCATGATGACATCATGACAATCTTCAAAAAACTGCCACAAAAAAAACAATCACTTTTGTTTTCGGCTACTATGCCTCCCAAAATTCGATCATTAGCAAATAAAATCTTAGATAATCCAGCTAGCATCAGTTTGGCAATTTCTAAACCCGCTGCTGGCATTCAGCAAAGAGCTTTTTTAGCGCATGATTCACAAAAAATAAAACTAACCCAACATCTGTTAAAAGGCAAAGATTTAGAGCATGTTCTAATTTTCTGTTCCACCATAAAAAGCACCAAAGAACTAGCGCGTAGCTTACGAAAAGTTGGTTTGCCAGCCCAAGATATACACTCAGAATTAGATCAAGATGCAAGAGAACAGTTATTGCTCGATTTCAAAAATAAAAAAGTAAAGATCCTAGTAGCTACCGACATTCTTTCAAGGGGGATTGATATCAAGGGGATTGAGTTAGTGATCAACTACGAAGTACCCAATGACGCAGAAGATTATGTACACCGAATAGGCAGAACGGCACGGGCAGATCGCACTGGTGAGGCAATCACTTATATCAATGGTGATCAATGCCGAAAATTCAAAGCCATTGAGGACCTTATTGAAAGAGAGGTAGAGAAGTCTCAGCTTCCTGAAGGGTTTGGTCCTGCCCCGGAATACAATACTTCGTTCAGAAATAAAAAAGGGAGGAATCATAAAGGAAATCGCAAGTTTGGTGGAAAAAAGCCCTGGCATAAGCGCAAACCAAAAAGAAAAGATGATTAGGCTTTACCAAGCACAAGACTTTGTTTCTATGCTGAAGATCATTCAGCTTAATACTCCAAAATATTTTGATCCTTCCGAAGAAAAATTGTTTGATAAATACCTAGCTTATCGGACTCAAAACTATTTTATCATCGAAGTAAATGGCACTACTATTGGCGGAGGTGGATTCGATATTGAAAAAGATCAATCTGCTAGCATGTCTTGGGGAATGATACATCCGAATTGGCAAGGAAGTGGTTGGGGCACAAAAATCACTAAATATCGCATCGAACAAATCAAACAAACAACTGCACATAAAATAAACCTACGTACGTCTCAGCACACTTGGAAATTTTATGAGAAAATGGGATTTTCACTATTTCACACCCAAAAGGATTATTGGGGTAAAGGACTTGATCTCTACGATATGTGTCTAGACTTATAAAATTAATTGGAGCTTTCAATGGATATACAAGCCGCAACCTTTTTGGCTTTATCCACCAAAACGCTTACCTCATCCTCTCCGTAAGCTAATGCCACCGCCATTCTTCTATACGGTCGAGTAGCAGGTTTTCCAAAAATTTTAAAATCCGTATTTGGAAAGGCAGCTGCTTTGTCTAAACCATTAAAGGCAGGGTAACCCTCAGCTGTATCGAAAGCCAATACTACTGCACTTGCCCCATTTTGCAACAAAGGAATTGCTTGCACCGGTATCCCTAAGATAGCACGGGCATGCAGTTCAAACTCGGAGTAGTTTTGGGTGTTTCCTAAGGTAACCATCCCCGTATCGTGTGGTCGTGGAGATAATTCTGAAAAGTAAACACAGTCCTTGCCAATAAAGAACTCTACCCCCCAGATACCCGAACCACCTAAAGCAGCTGTTACATCTGCTGCCATCTGCTGTGCCTCTTTTAAGCGCGCATCTGCCATCGGCATGGGCTGCCAACTTTCTTGATAATCACCCCTTTCTTGTCTATGTCCTATCGGCGGACAAAACAAGGTTTTTCCGCTGTTCTGTGTTAAGGTAAGCAGTGTAATTTCATATTCAAAGTCAATAAACTCCTCTACAATTACTTCCATCAAATCACCACGAGAACCTTCCATTGCATAATCCCAAGATTTTTGAATGTCGGCTTCTGTTTTGATTACCGACTGTCCTTTACCAGAACTAGACATCAATGGTTTTACAACACATGGAAAGCCACAAACAGCAACACCTTCCTTCAATTCTTCAAGAGAAGTAGCATAACGGTAGGTAGCCGTTTTAATACCTAAATCAATAGCAGCCAAGTCTCGAATAGCTTTGCGATTCATCGTGAAATTAGCGGCTTTTGCTGAAGGAATAACTTGATAGCCTTGCTTTTCATAAGCATAAAATCGTTCCGTACGAATCGACTCTACTTCAGGCACAATAATATCTGGTTTATGTTTAGCAACTACCTGATCTAAAGCGTCGCCGTTCAACATATTTATCACTTCATGAGCTTGTGCTACTTGCATGGCAGGTGCATCTGCATAACTATCTACTGCCACTACATATTGACCCAATCGTTGCAAAGCAATCACTAATTCTTTACCAAGTTCGCCCGAGCCTAACAATAAAATCTTTTTTCTCATAACCTTTTACTTAACGGTATTTACTGATGATTTCTTCTGCTCGTTCCCAAATTTCATCAGGCATAGTCATTTCAGGTGCATGGTGTTCTTTGATTCGCGCATCAATTAGCGGAGTATCGCAACCCCAATGTTTATTTATATTGGTAACATTCCAGCCACTAATATCATCCGAAGGGTTGGATCTGGTGAAGGTTACCCATAGCCAATTATGAAAATGAGCTGCAACAAAATCAGCGTCATCAACTAAAGTGACTAATGCTATTCCTTCAGGCAACTTGACCTTTGTAAGCATCTCAAGATCTCCATTTCCCTCAACAATTAACACACCAGGAATGACTAATTGAGCTTTTAGAAATCCATCAGGAAGGTCAATTTGATCAATGTCAGTAGCTAATTCTCTTTTTTTGTTACCCGCAGCCACAAAAACAACTTTAGAGCCTGAGTTAATCCCTCCGCATGCGCTATAATCAAGCGTATCAATTGTGGTTTGGGTTTGAAAGTGCATATCTCTTTGCCAATCGATGCGTTCTAAAATATGTTTAAAAAAAGCTTCTTTATCGTTTACATTTAAATGGGGATCATCTTCATGAGCTACCATTAGCAGGTACTTTGCTAAACTCAATTGCCCCTTACCCAAAACATGATTAGAAAGTGTTAATAATTCTTGCGGTTTACGCTCAGGGTTATAAGGTGTGTACCTTTCACTTCCAATAGCTAAGAGCAACGGATGAACACCTGCCTCATCTACTGCGTTTACAGCTTTAATACCCGGAATCTCGGCAGGGATGATGCTATCTGTAATTTCATGAATTAAAGCACCAAATTGACTGTCTTCTTGTGGTGGCCTTCCTACCACAGTAAAAGGCCATATGGCATCTTCTTTGGCATATACTTTGTGTATGCGCATAACAGGAAAATCATGTGTTAAGCTATAGTAGCCTAAATGATCACCAAAAGGACCCTCAGCTTTCACATCCTCAGCATTTATTTCTCCACATATTACAAAGTCAGCATCTGTTGATAATGTATAACCGTCTTCAATGGCATAGCGAAACCTTCTTCCACCCATTACTCCGGCGAAGGAAAGCTCACTCATTCCTTCTGGCAAAGGCATAACAGCAGCAAGAGTATGAGCCGGTGGCCCTCCTATAAAAATACTTACTTTAAGAGGCTGATTTCGTGCATTAGCTTTGGATTGATGAACACCTATTCCCCTATGAATCTGATAATGCATACCGATTTCTTCATTAGGAATATAATCGTTTCCATTAAGTTGAACCCTGTACATACCAAGGTTGGACTTCATCACTCCGGGTGAGTCATAGTCTTCAGAATAAACCTGTGGTAAGGTAATGAAAGGTCCGCCGTCCATTGGCCAGCATTGAAGCTGAGGGAGGTCTGAAATTTGAATTTCGTTAAAAGAATGTGTACTTACTTTCTTAGGAAGCGCCATACGAGCAGCGGCAATGGCTCTCAAATGACTCCAAGGTTTTTTTAGTGCAGCAATTGGATCAGCCTTTAGCCCAACTAATTGTTTAACACTAGCTAAAGTATCTCTAAACATAAATCTACTTTGCTCTAGTGTTCCAAACAAATTTGATACGGCAGGATAGTCACTACCTTTTACTTTTTCAAAAAAAACAACTTTCCTCTCATTTTGGAAGACTTTAAGCTGTATGGCCGACATTTCTAAGTACGGATCAACTTCTTCTTTAATTCTTATCAAATAACCTTTTTTTTCAAGGTCACTTATGCATGCTTTTAACGAACGATATCCCATGGTACAAAAATAAAAAAAGTCACTATGAGATAGTGACTTTTTTTTATTTCATTTATGGATTTTTATCGACTAGAAATATCGGTATATTTTCGGTGTATATTCCCTTGATAAACTTGTCTTGGTCGACCTATAGGTTCGTTGTTTTCTCGCATTTCTTTCCATTGAGCCACCCAACCAGGTAATCTTCCCATAGCAAACATAACGGTAAACATATCGGTTGGGATGCCTAATGCACGATAAATGATTCCCGAGTAGAAATCTACGTTAGGATACAAACCTCTAGAAACAAAATAATCGTCTTTTAAAGCGATTTCTTCTAATTGTTTGGCAATATCCAACACAGGATCATTTACTCCTAATTCCGTCAGAACATCGTCAGCAGCTTTTTTAATAATGGTTGCTCTTGGATCAAAATTCTTGTATACACGGTGTCCAAATCCCATCAGACGGAAAGGATCAGATTTGTCTTTAGCTTTTGAAACATATTTAGCAATGTCTCCACCGTCTTTTCTGATTGCCTCAAGCATTTCAATAACCGCTTGATTGGCACCTCCATGAAGGGGCCCCCAAAGGGCAGCAATACCAGCAGAAACGGAAGCATACAAACTAGCGTGTGAAGAACCTACGATTCTTACGGTAGAAGCAGAACAATTTTGCTCGTGATCAGCATGTAAAATCAAAAGTTTATCTAAGGCTTTTGAAATGACTGGGTTTACTTCAAACTCTTCTGTGGGTAAACCAAACATCATTCGAAGAAAATTAGAACAGTAATCAAGTGAATTTTTGGGATAAACAACAGGCTGACGCATTCTGTTTTTATAACTCCATGCGGCTAATGTTGGTAATTTGGCCAGTATGCGTATGATTGTTCCATCAACCTCTTCTTTTGAACGGTTAGGATCTAGTGACATTGGATAAAATGCCGTTAAAGAAGATACTAAAGACGACAATACGCCCATCGGGTGTGCTTTTGATGGGAAACCATCAAGAATAGACTTTACGTCTTCATGAACTAGAGTATGATGTACAATTCTTTCCTTGAAGTCAATTAAATCTTCTGAAGTTGGTAGCTCACCGTAAATCAAAAGATAGGCTACTTCTAGAAAGCTTGACTTTTCTGCCAAATCTTCAATTGCATATCCTCTATATCGAAGAATGCCTTTTTCACCATCTAAAAAGGTTATTGCACTCTCGGTAGAACCTGTATTTTTAAATCCTTTGTCAAGCGTTATTAATCCAGATTCTGCACGAAGACGACTGATATCGAGTGCTTTTTCATTTTCTACTCCCTCAATGACTGGGATTTGATAACTCTTTCCCTCGTAATGTAACTCTGCTGATTTTGACATTTTTATTGATCTATTTTTTTGTTATTTGATGTATTTAAACGACCTCCCTGGATAGATGGCATCCGCTGCTAAAAGCTCTTCTATACGAAGTAATTGATTGTATTTAGCCATTCGATCGGATCGTGAGGCTGAGCCAGTTTTGATTTGTCCAGTATTTAAAGCAACTGCTAAATCAGCAATGGTGTTATCTTCTGTTTCACCCGATCGATGACTCATAACTGATGTATAAGAATGGTTATGAGCCATCTGAACGGCCTCAATTGTTTCGGTAAGTGTTCCTATTTGATTCACTTTGACTAGAATGGAATTAGCTGTATTTGATTGAATCCCTTGCGATAAACGCTTTACATTCGTCACAAATAAATCGTCTCCAACTAATTGCACACGATCACCGATACTTTCTGTCATCGACTTCCAGCCAATCCAATCATCTTCATCTAAACCATCTTCGATAGAAATGATGGGGTATTTTTCAGACCAATCTTTCCAAAAAGAAACCATTTCATCAGAAGTCAGTTTTTCGCCTGTAGATTGATGAAAATGATACACTTTTTCTTCTGCATTATAAAATTCTGAAGCTGCAGCATCCATTGCTATCCACATATCTTCTCCTGGACGGTATCCTGCTTTTTCTATGGCTTTTAGTACATATTCTATGGCTTCAGTATTTGAAGCAAGGTTAGGTGCAAACCCCCCTTCATCACCAACGTTGGTTGAGTAACCTTTATCATGCAAAACTGCTTTTAGATGGTGAAAAACTTCTGTTCCCATACGTAAACCCTCACTAAAACTATTTGCTCCAAAGGGCATAACCATAAATTCTTGAAAGTCAATACTATTATCAGCATGAGAACCTCCGTTGAGAATGTTCATCATCGGAACTGGTAAAGTTCGAGCATTTACACCTCCTACATAGTTGTAAAGCATTTGGCCACTTTCTTGTGCTGCGGCTTTAGCTACGGCCATTGACACTGCTAGCATAGCATTGGCACCTAGATTTGCTTTATTTTCAGTTCCATCTAAATCGATCATGGTACGATCAATGGCTGCTTGTTCGTTAGCATACATGCCAACTAGCACCTCGGAAATTGAAGTATTGATATTATGAACCGCTTTCAAAACACCTTTGCCCATATAGATGCCTTTATCGCCATCTCTAAGTTCAACTGCTTCATATTTTCCAGTTGAAGCTCCTGAAGGCACTGCTGCTCTACCCATGTAACCACTTTCAGTGAAAACATCTGCTTCAACAGTTGGGTTTCCTCTTGAATCTAGAATTTGACGTGCATTAATTTTTACTATTCGACTCATTAGTTTTTATGTACTTTAATATTATCTATAAAATTATCAAACAAATACCTTGAATCATGGGGGCCTGGTGATGACTCGGGATGATATTGTACAGAAAAAGCATTTTTGTTAGTCAACTTGATTCCTTCAATGGTATCATCATTTAAATTTCGATGAGTTATCTCTACAGTTGAATGATTTTCAACATCTTCCGTTTTTATTCCAAATCCATGATTTTGAGAAGTCACTTCACATTTTCCTGTAGAAAGGTTAATTACAGGGTGATTAATTCCTCTATGTCCATTGTGCATTTTATAAGTGCTGATCCCTTCTGATAATGCTAGTGCTTGATGCCCTAAACATATACCGAAAACAGGATATCCAGTGGATGTGATTTTTTTTACATTTTCAATTACCTCAGGCATAGCAGCTGGATCACCAGGTCCATTAGAGAGGAAATAGCCGTCAGGATTCCAATCTTGTAACGCTTCAAAAGATGTATTCATTGGAAACACTTTTAAGTAGCATCCTCTATCGGATAAACAACGAAGAATGTTCTTTTTTACACCCAGGTCTAAAACGGCTACTTTATACTCCGCATTCTCCTCTCCAAAAAAGTAAGGCTCTTTAGTGGATACTTTAGAACATAATTGAAGTCCTTCCATAGAAGGAACTTCAGACAAATGTTTTTTTAACTCGTTTATATCTGTAATTTCAGAGGATACTATGCCGTTCATAGCCCCTTTATCGCGAATATGACGAACTAGGGCACGAGTATCAACATCTGAAATAGCTACCATGTTTTGCTCTTCATAATAGGCCTGGATCGATTCAGTAGCATCAGGTCTTGAATATTGAATGTTGAAGTTTTTGCAAATCAAAGCCGCTATTTTCATTTTATCAGACTCAACTTCCTCTGCATGTATCCCATAATTACCTATGTGGGCATTTGTGGTTAACATTATTTGACCATAATAGGAAGGGTCAGTAAAAATTTCTTGATACCCTGTCATACCTGTATTAAAGCAAATCTCTCCAGTTGCGGTACCTATTTTCCCTGCAGCTTTTCCATAAAAAACAGTACCATCGGCTAGCAGTAAAATTGCGTCAGCTTTACTTTTATATTTCATTATTATTCATTTTTAAAAAAAAACGTAAAAAAAGGATAAAACGAAAAAACGCTTTATCCTTTACTTATTATTTAGTAAAATGATGTTTACTCACTCTTTTTAGCATCGTCTTTAGCGTTCTCTTTTTCTTATGCCTTATCAGCAGGATTTTCATCAACAAGCGGTTTTTCAGACGCATCTTTCTTAGCTTCAACAGGTGCAGCTTTGGTATCTTTTACTTCTTCTGTACTTTCAGCAGCTTTTTCAGGGGCAGCTTTTTTAGCTCCTGCTCTACGAGTAGATTTTGCCTTTTTCTTTGGCTTGTCAGTGGTGTAAGTATCGTTGAAGTCGACGAGTTCAATAATACACATCTCAGCGTTATCTCCAAGTCGATTGCCGGTTTTTAAGATACGGGTATACCCCCCATCCCTATTAACTACTTTAGAAGCAATATCACCAAACAATTCTGTAATAGCTTCTTTCTGTTTAAGATAACTAAAAACAGTTCTTCTTGAGTGGGTAGTATCGTTCTTTGATTTTGTAATCAAGGGCTCAACGTACTTGCGTAAAGCTTTTGCCTTAGGAACGGTAGTTTTGATGCGCTTGTGTTCTATTAAAGAACAAGCCATATTAGCAAGCATCGCTTTTCTATGCGCTGCTTTTCTACCTAAGTGATTAAATTTCTTACCGTGTCTCATTTTTACTATTCCTTGTCTAAATTAAATTTAGTGATGTCCATCCCAAATGATAAACCTTTGTCTTTTACTAATTCCTCTAACTCAGTTAGTGATTTTTTACCAAAGTTTCTAAACTTCAGTAAATCAGACTTGTTAAAGGAAACTAGTTCTCCTAGCGTTTCTACTTCAGCCGTTTTTAAGCAGTTCAGTGCTCGTACAGATAATTCCATATCAACTAATTTTGATTTTAGCAACTGACGCATGTGTAGAGTGTCTTCGTCAAAATCGTTTGTTGTATCTGTATCGGCTGTTTCAAAGGATACATTTTCATCAGCAAACAGCATGAAGTGTTGTATCAAAATTTTCGCAGCTTCAGTCAAGGCATCTTGTGGATGAATGGATCCATCTGTTTCAATTTGAAAAACTAATTTTTCATAATCCGTTTTTTGTTCCACACGGAAGTTTTCAACGCTGTATTTTACGTTCTTTATTGGTGTAAATATAGCGTCCATAGCTACTGTACCTAGCGATGCAGTTGCTTTTTTATTTACTTCTGCAGGAACGTATCCACGACCTTTCTCAATCGTTAACTCCATTTCTATTGTAACACCCTTTTCCATGTTACAAATAACTAAATCAGGGTTTAAAACTTGAAAAGAAGCAAGGCTCTTGCCTATGTCAGCTGCTGTAAACTGTTTGGATCCACCAACTTTTACAGAAACCTTTTCGCTGTTTTCGTCTTCTATTTGCTGCTTTAAACGAATTTGCTTTAGATTTAATATCATTTCAGTGACATCCTCAGCAACTCCTTTAATTGTTGAAAATTCATGCTCTACGCCTTCAATTTTAACTGAAGTAATTGCAAATCCTTCTAAAGAGGATAATAACACTCTCCTTAGTGCATTACCAATAGTTAAACCGTATCCAGGTTCTAAAGGACGGAACTCAAAGTTACCAAGAGTTTCTGTGGACTCTACCATGTAAACTTTGTCCGGTCTTTGAAAGTCTAATATTGCCATAATTATGTGAGGATTTAATTTGTTATTTAGAATAAAGTTCTACGATCAACTGCTCTTTTATATTCTCAGGGATCTGAGAACGTTCGGGAATAGCTGCTAGTTTACCAGTCATTGTGTCTGGATTCCATTCAACATATTCGCAACGTTCACCTGCATTTGATAAAGAACTAGTGACCACTTCCAATGATTTTGATTTTTCTCTTACTGCAATAGCGTCACCTAAGTCAACTGAATAAGAGGGCACATTCATCACTTTTCCGTTTACTGTAATGTGACGGTGCGTAACCAATTGACGAGCTGCTCTTCTTGTTGGTGCTATGCCTAAGCGAAAAACAATATTATCTAAGCGAGCTTCACAAAGTTGAAGCAATGTTTCACCAGTAATACCTTTTCTTCTTGATGCTTCTTTGAATAGGTTAGAAAACTGTCGCTCTAAAATACCATAGGTATATTTTGCTTTTTGTTTTTCTGCTAGCTGACCTGCATATTCTGATTTCTTAGATCTTCTGTTATTTCCGTGTTGTCCGGGGCCATAGTTTCTTCTTTCGAGCGCTTTGTCTGGACCGAATATGGGTTCGCCGAATCTACGAGCTATTTTTGATTGTGGACCTCTGTGTCTTGCCATTGTTCTTTGATTTGTAAATTTACACTAATTAGACTCTACGTCTTTTAGGTGGACGACACCCATTATGTGGAATAGGTGTCACATCAACTATTTCTGTCACTGCGATGCCATTATTGTGCAGAGTTCTTATTGCAGACTCTCTTCCAGAGCCTGGCCCTTTAACGTACACTTTCACTTTGCGTAAGCCTGCTTCATAAGCCTTCTGTGCGCAATCTTTTGCAGCTGTTTCTGCAGCATAAGGGGTGTTCTTTTTAGAACCTCTAAAACCCATTTTACCAGCGGAAGACCATGAAATAACTTGACCTTGATTATTCGTTAGTGAGATAATAATATTGTTAAATGTAGCTTGGATGTGTGCTTGACCTATCGCTTCTACCTTAACGTTTCTTTTCTTTTGATTTGACTTAGCCATAATGAATCTTATTTAGTGGCTTTTTTCTTGTTAGCTACTGTTTTTCTTTTTCCTTTTCGAGTTCTAGAATTGTTTTTTGTTCTTTGACCTCTTAGTGGCAAACCTGATCGATGACGAATACCTCTGTTACATCCAATATCCATCAATCGTTTGATATTCAGTTGCACTTCTGATCGTAATTCTCCTTCCACCGTTATTTCGTCTCCGATAATTTGGCGGATTTTAGATAATTGATCATCATTCCAATCTTGTACTTTTATACTGAAATCAATTTCAGCTTTGTTCAAGATTTGTTTTGCAGTAGTTGACCCTATACCGAAGATATAGGTTAAGCCAATTACGCCTCTTTTGTTTTTTGGTAAATCGATACCTGCGATTCTAGCCATCTATATAGTTTTAATTAGCCTTGACGTTGTTTAAACTTTGGATTCTTTTTGTTGATCACGTATAAGCGACCTTTTCTACGAACAATTTTACAATCTTCGCTTCTCTTTTTTAATGATGCTCTTACTTTCATTGTATTAGTATCTATAGGTAATTCTACCTTTTGTTAAATCATATGGTGACATTTCTAACTTCACTTTATCTCCTGGTAATAGTTTAATATAAAACTTCCGCATCTTACCAGAAATATGCGCAGTTATAATGTGACCGTTCTCTAACTCTACTCTAAACATCGCGTTGGAGAGAGCTTGGGTTATGGTTCCATCTTGTTCTATGTGTGCCTGCTTGGCCATAAACTATTTTTTTTTCAACTCTTCTTCTATATATTCAAAACTCGATAAGATGTCTGCTTTGCCTTGTTGTATGGCAACCGTATGCTCAAAATGTGCTGAGGGTAAAGCATCAGCTGTTGATATGGTCCATCCATCAGTATGTTGATGAATATTCCTAACTCCCATATTAATCATCGGTTCGATAGCTAATACCATTCCAACCTTTAATTTGGGCCCTCTTCCACGCTTGCCATAGTTTGGTACTTCAGGACTTTCATGTAGATTTTCACCTACACCGTGTCCAACCAATTCTCTGACCACCCCGTACTGATGTAATTCAGCATGCTGTTGTATAGCAAAGCTAATATCACCAACACGATTTCCAGCAACAGCTTGTTCAATTCCTTTGTACAAGCTTTCTTTGGTTACATCCAGCAATTCTTTAACTTCTGCGCTAACATTACCAATGGTATATGTATAAGCAGAATCGCCATAGAAATCATTCATTAGAACTCCACAATCAACAGACAAAATAGTTCCTTCTTTCAAAGGTTGATTAGTAGGAATACCATGAACAACTTGTTCATTTGGCGAGGTACATAAAGAGTTTGGAAACCCATTATATCCCTTAAAGGCTGGAATACCTCCATGATCGCGAATGAACTCTTCAGCTCTGGCGTCTAATTGAAGGGAGGTCACTCCTGGTTCAATTAGTTTCGCGACTTCGGCATGTGCCTTTGCAACAAGTAAAGAACTTTTTCTTATCAGTTCAATCTCTTCTTCTGTTCTTAAAAAGATCATAAAAAAAGATTTAGCCCATCATCCCTGTGGATGATTTGCCTTTTATTCTTCCACCACCACTTGTTAATCCATCGTAATGACGCATTAACAGATGACTTTCCACCTGCTGTAATGTATCCAACACTACTCCAACCATAATTAATAAGGATGTACCTCCATAAAACTGGGCAAAACCTTGATTGATTCCAAACTGCATAGCGAAGGCGGGAAGAATTGCGACAAACGCTAAAAATAAAGAACCTGGTAATGTTATTTTAGACATTGCATCGTCTAAAAAATCGGCTGTTTTTCTACCAGGCTTAACACCAGGTATAAAACCTCCATTTTTCTTCATATCATCAGCCATTTGCTTTGGATTAACCGTAATGGCAGTATAAAAATAGGTGAAAATAACCACCATAAAGAAGAATACAAAATTATACCAAAAACCTGCAAAATCTGTAAAAGCTGCAGCAAATCCTTGCAAGGTTTCCGATTCAGAGAATCCTACCAATGTAATGGGAATAAACATGATGGCTTGTGCAAATATGATGGGCATTACTCCAGATGCATTTACCTTTAGTGGGATGTACTGACGTACTCCTCCGTACTGCTTATTACCTACTACTCTTTTGGCAAAGTTAACGGGTATTCTTCGAGTTCCTTGAACTAGTAATATACATACTAGTATAACCAGCAGCAAGGCGACCATTTCTATCAAGAACATTACTAAACCACCACCTTGACTTTCAAGTGCGGTGGCAAATTCGGCCATTAAGGATCCTGGTAGAGCAGCAATAATTCCTATCATAATGATTAGTGATATACCGTTCCCAATTCCTCTATCAGTTATTTTTTCTCCAAGCCACATTACAAACATGGTTCCTGTTACAAGGATAATAATGGATGAAAACCAAAAGGCGGTAGGACCTAGTAGAAAGGCTTCGGAAGGAAGCTGAGCTTGTAGGTTCGCAATATATCCAGGCGCTTGACCACCCGTAATTAGAATGGTTAAGTAACGTGTGATATTATTAATTTTTCTTCTACCACTTTCTCCTTCACGCTGGAGTTTTTGGAAGTAAGGGACTGCTACACCTAACAACTGAACAACAATAGAAGCTGAAATATATGGCATGATACCAAGCGCAAAAATTGATGCTTGTGCAAATGCACCACCCGTAAATAAATTTAAAAGCCCAAGTAAACCAGAGGAAGCTTGTTGTTGTAATGCAGCTAATTGAGTCGGATCAATACCTGGCAGCACAACAAAAGAGCCTAGGCGGTAGATAAGGATAAAACCAAGAGTAACCAAAATACGGGTTCTCAGTTCTTCAATCTTCCAAATATTCTTTAATGTTGTTATTAAATTCTTCATAATTGTCGCTTACAATGTAGTGGCAGTTCCTCCTGCTGCTTCTATAGCAGCCTTAGCAGATGCTGAAAATCCATGAACAGTCACTTCTAGTTTAGCCTTTAATTCACCTCTTCCTAAAATCTTGACTAGATCGTTCTTATGAGCTAACCCATTTTCTATTAGTGAATTTAAATCAACTTTACTTTTAATTTTTTTGTTGTCAACAAGCGCCTGAAGCGTATGTAAATTAACACCTCTAAATTCTTTTCTGTTTGGGTTTGTAAAACCAAACTTGGGCACACGTCTTTGAAGAGGCATTTGTCCACCTTCAAATCCAATTTTTCTAGAGTATCCCGAACGTGATTTGGCTCCTTTGTGACCTCTTGTTGAAGTACCACCTTTTTTGGACCCTTCACCACGAGCAATTCTTTTTCTGTTTTTAACTGATCCTTTTGCAGGAGTAAGATTACTTAAATCCATCGTTAATTGATTATATCGTTGCTTACTTAACTTCTTGTACTTCAAGTAAGTGTTTTACTTTTTTGACCATTCCCAATATCTGTGGTGTTGCTTCGTGCTCCACTACTTGGTTTATTTTACGAAAACCTAATGCAGCCATGGTTCTTTTTTGACTTTCTGGTCTTCCTATTTTACTTTTTACTTGTTTGATTCTGATTTTAGCCATCAGTATAATTTTTATCCGTTAAATACTGTTTCTAAGTTCACGCCTCTTTGTGCTGCAACGGCTCTAGCGTCACGCAACTCTGTTAGGGCTTTGAATGTTGCCTTCACTAAGTTGTGAGGGTTTGATGAACCCTTTGATTTTGCTAAAACGTCAGTTACACCTGCACTTTCTAAAACAGCACGCATTGCACCTCCTGCCTTTACTCCAGTACCACTTGATGCGGGCTTAATGAGCACTTCAGATCCTGAATATTTAGCTATTTGCTCATGAGGAATTGTACCTTTCATTACAGAAACCTTCACAAGATTTTTCTTTGCAGAATCAATTGCTTTGCTGATGGCTGTTGTCACTTCCTGCGACTTACCAAGACCATGACCAACAATTCCATTGCCATCTCCAACAACAACTATTGCAGAAAAACTAAATGTTCTTCCACCTTTCGTTACTTTGGTTACCCGCTGGATGCCTACTAACTTATCCGTTAGTTCAATATCGCTTGCTTTTACTCTTTTGCTATTTGACATAATATAATATCTCTTAGAATTTTAATCCACCTTCTCTGGCTCCATCTGCCAAAGCTTTTATTCTTCCATGATAAAGGTAACCCCCTCTATCAAAAACTACTTTGGAGATGCCTGCGGCGATTGCCTTTTCAGCAATTGCTTTCCCAACAACACTCGCCTGTTCAACTTTTGTGCCATTGGATTCTTTCGAAGAGGCAGCGGCTAAAGTTTTACCATTAATATCATCAATAACTTGAGCGTAGATCTCTTTGTTACTTCTGTAGATAGCTAACCTAGGCTGCTCGGCAGTACCAGAAATCGCAGCGCGAATTCTTCTTCTAATTTTATTTCTTCTTGATTCTTTTGAAAATGCCATGTTCTTATCGCAATTATTCAATTATTAACTAGCGGCTGTTTTACCTGCTTTTCTTCTTAGTTGTTCACCAACAAATTTGATTCCTTTTCCTTTGTAAGGTTCTGGTTTTCTTAATGAACGTATTTTAGCCGCAACAGCACCTAACAGTTGATTGTCGGTCGAAGTTAAGGTGATGATTGGGTTTTGTCCCTTTTCAGATTTTGTTTCAAGCTTAACCTCTGATGGTATCTCGAACACAACATTGTGTGAAAAACCTAAAGCCATTTCAAGCTTTTGACCTGAGTTAGTGGCTCGATAACCCACACCAACTAACTCCAGTTCTTTTTTGAAACCTTCGCTTACTCCAATAATCATATTGTTTAAAAGCGCACGTGTTAAACCATGAAAAGACTTGTGTTCTTTGCTCTCAGAAGGTCGTTCTATTGTTAGCACATTCTCTTCCATTTTGATGTGCATATCCTTGTTAAAGGATTGTACAAGTTCTCCTTTAGGGCCCTTTACAGTTACCTGATTGTTATCATCGATTGTTAATGTAACACCTTGAGGAACTGTTATTGGATTTTTACCTATTCTAGACATCTTTTAATTTATTTTAATAAACGTAACACAATACTTCACCACCAACGTTATGTTTACGGGCTTCTTTGTCCGTCATAACTCCCATTGAGGTTGAAAGAATTGCGATACCAAGTCCGTTTAATACACGAGGCATCGTACTTTGGTTAGCGTATTTACGTAAACCTGGTTTAGAGATACGTTCCATACTTCTAAATGCAGGAATACTTCCGTTGTATTTTAAAGCAATCTTTAATTGCCCTTGCTTGTTATCTTCTTCTACTTTATAGTTCAGAATGTATCCCTTTTCCATGAGGATACGACTCATCTCACTTTTCATATTTGAAGCAGGTATTGAAACCACCTTGTGGCCTGCTTTGGCAGCGTTTCTTATACGCGTTAAAAAATCTGCAATTGGATCTGTGTGCATTTCTGTAAATTTATCTTGTTACCAACTTGCTTTTTTGACTCCTGGAATAAGTCCATTATTTGCCATTTCTCTAAATGTTACACGAGAAATCCCAAATTGACGCATATATCCTTTTGGTCTACCTGTTAATTTGCATCTGTTGTGTAAACGTACAGGTGATGCATTTTTGGGTAATTTTTGTAATCCTTCGTAATCACCAGCGGCTTTCAGTGCAGCTCTTTTTTCTGCATACTTGTCAACTAATTTTTGACGTTTCACCTCTCTGGCTTTCATTGATTCTTTGGCCATATCTTATTTTTTAAATGGTAAACCAAATTCTGTTAATAAACTTTTTGCTTCATCATCAGTGTTGGCTGAGGTAACGAAGGTAATATCCATACCAGTAATTTTATTTACTTTATCGATATTAATTTCTGGGAATATAATCTGTTCTTTAATGCCCATGTTATAATTCCCTCTACCATCAAATCCTGTTGACGAAATTCCTCTAAAATCACGTACGCGTGGCAAGGATGCTGTGATAAATCGATCGAGGAATTCAAACATTTTATCGCCTCTAAGAGTTACACGAGCGCCAATAGGCATTCCTTTTCGTAACTTAAAGTTCGAAATATCTTTTCTAGAAAGTGTAGGAACAGCTTTTTGACCTGTTATTGAAGAAATCTCATTACAGGCTTGTTCTACCATCTTCTTATCGGCTACTGCTGCACCCAACCCTTGGTTGATACAAATCTTTTTTAATACAGGAACCTGCATTATTGACTTATAGGAATACTTCTCTTGTAGTTTAGCTACAATTTCTTCCGTGTACTTTGTTTTTAATCTAGGTGTATACATTATTTGATTACCTCCCCTGATTTTTTTGAATATCTTACTAATTTACCTGTCTTTTCATCTCTTTTTCTACCGATTCGTGTAGCATCACCGGATTTAGGATCTACTAACATAAGGTTTGAGATGTGTATAGCTGCTTCTTGTTTAACAATTCCACCTTGTGGACTAGCAGCGTTTGGTTTACTATGTTTTGAAACCATATTAAGACCTTCTACAATGGCTCTATTTTTGGCAATGATTACTTCAATCACTTTTCCTTCTGAACCTTTTGAATTTCCTGCGATAACCTTCACGGTATCTCCTTTTTTAATATGTAACTTAGACATGCTAATTACTTTTTAGTTAAAGCACCTCTGGTGCTAGTGAAACAATTTTCATGTACTGCTTGTCTCTCAATTCTCGCGAAACGGGCCCGAATATACGAGTACCTCTCATCTCACCAGTTGGGTTAAGTAATACACATGCATTATCATCAAAACGAATGTAAGATCCATCAGGACGTCTTACTTCCTTTCTTGTTCTAACAACAACGGCTTTAGCTACTGTTCCTTTTTTGATATTCCCTGCAGGCATAGCGTCTTTTACAGTCACTACAATTGTGTCGCCAACAGAAGCATATCTTCTTTTAGAACCGCCAAGAACTTTGATACAAAGGACTTCCTTTGCTCCAGAGTTATCAGCTACTTTTAATCGGGATTCTTGTTGTATCATTTTACTTAGCTCTTTCTAATATTTCAACTAATCTCCAGCATTTATTTTTACTCATAGGACGAGTTTCCATTATTTTAACTGTATCACCTTCATTACAGTCATTTTTCTCGTCATGCGCCGTAAACTTGCTAGTCTTCTTAACAAACTTTCCATAAAGTGGGTGTTTCTCTTTACGTTCTACCGAAACGACAATGGATTTATCCATTTTATTACTTGATACCACTCCGATTCGTTCTTTTCTTAGGTTTCTCATTTTATCTCCTAATTATGCTTCGTTCAATTCTCTGTTACGTAACTCTGTAAGAATACGAGCGATTGTCTTTCTTGAAAATGTAATCTGTTTTGGATTCTCTAATGGAGAAACTAAATGGTTTACTTTCATTTTTTCCAAACGCGATTTTTCTTCATCTAAGCGATCTTCTAACTCGTTAGTCGCCATTTCTTTTATAACTGACTGTTTCATTTTACTCTTAAATTTATGCTGCTACGTAATCTCTTCTTACAACAAATTTTGTTTTTATAGGTAACTTTTGCGCTGCTAATCTTAGCGCTTCTTGTGCTACTTCTTTAGAAACACCTTCGCATTCAAACAAAACCCTTCCTGGTCTTACAACAGCTGCCCAATAATCTGGTGCTCCTTTCCCTTTACCCATACGTACTTCAGCAGGCTTAGAGGTTACTGGTTTATCTGGAAAAATACGAATCCACACTTGTCCTTGACGCTTCATGTAACGCGTAACAGCGATACGAGCTGCCTCAATTTGACGTGAGGTAATCCAGGTTTCTTCCAATGCTTTAATTCCGAAAGATCCAAAAGCCAATTGGTGACCTCTTTGGGCATTTCCTTTCATTCTGCCCTTTTGCATCTTTCTAAACTTTGTCTTTTTGGGTTGTAACATGTCGCTTAACCTTTAAACTTTTACGTTTTTACTTTCTTCTTCTCTTAAACTTACTACCTGATTTACCGCCACCTTTTTTGTTTTGACCAATGTTGGGTGATAAATCACGCTTTCCGTACACTTCTCCTTTACAAATCCACACTTTGATTCCAATGCGTCCGTAGGTAGTATGTGCTTCTTCTAATGCATAATCAATGTCTGCACGGAATGTGTGTAAAGGTGTTCTGCCATCCTTGAACATTTCTGATCGTGCCATTTCTGCACCGTTTAAACGACCAGAAATCTTAACTTTTATTCCTTCTGCACCCATTCTCATGGTTCCAGCAATAGACATTTTGATTGCTCTACGAAAAGAAATACGCCCTTCTATTTGACGAGCAATACTTGCCGCTACCAATCGAGCATTTAATTCAGGGCGCTTTACCTCAAAAATATTGATTTGGATTTCCTTTTTGGTAATCTTCTTTAACTCTTCACGAAGCTTATCTACTTCAGATCCTCCTTTACCAATAATGATACCTGGTCGTGCTGTATGGATGGTAATGGTGATCATCTTAAGGGTACGCTCAATCACTACTTTGGCAACACTAGCTTTTGCTAGACGTACACCAATGTACTGACGAATTTGACTGTCTTCTGCAATTTTATCGCCATAATTTCTTCCGCCATACCAGTTAGAATCCCATCCTCTGATGTATCCTAGTCTGTTGCCTATTGGATTTGTTTTTTGTCCCATTATATATGCTTACTTTTCTTCAGTTCTACTTCCTAATACCAGTGTTACGTGGTTGGATCTTTTTCTAATTCTGTGCGCACGCCCTTGTGGAGCTGGTTGAACACGCTTCAACATTCTTCCACTATCTACGGTAACTTCCTTTACAAAAAGTTGATTATCCTCCATTCGAGCACCTTCGTTTTTCACTTCCCAATTAGCTAATGCTGATAGTAAAAGCTTCTCTAAACGCATAGACGCTTCTTTAGGATTGAATTTCAAAATGTGCAGTGCCTTGTCTACGTCCTCGCCTCTTATAATATCGGCAACTAGTCTCATTTTACGAGGAGAGGTAGGGCAATTGTTCAGCTTTGCAAATGCCACATTTTTTCGTGCATCTTTCAAAGCTTCAGCTCTATTTTTCTTTCTAACTCCCATTTTGATATAGTTATTTATCTAATTATTTTTTCTTATTTCCACCGTGACCTCTAAAGTTCCTAGTGGGTGAAAACTCACCCAACTTGTGGCCAACCATATTTTCTGTTACAAATACAGGAACAAATTGTTTTCCATTATGTACTGCAATTGTTTGTCCGACCATTTCTGGTGAAATCATTGAAGCACGCGACCATGTTTTGATGACACTATTTTTTCCAGAAGAAACATTGGCTTCAATTTTCTTTTGAAGTTTATAGTGAATGAAAGGTCCTTTTTTTAGTGATCTAGCCATTTTTTATCTTATTTCTTGCGTCTTTCAACGATATAAATGTTCGACTTATTCTTTTTCGCTCTTGTCTTGTATCCTTTGGCAGGAATACCATTTCTTGAACGAGGATGTCCTCCTGATGCACGGCCCTCACCACCTCCCATTGGGTGATCAACAGGGTTCATTGCAACAGGTCTTGTTCTTGGTCTTTTACCTAACCAACGACTACGTCCTGCTTTTCCTGAGTTCTGTAACATATGTTCAGAATTCGAAACAGTTCCTATAGTAGCTAAGCAAGTTTGAAGAATCATACGAACTTCTCCAGATGCTAATTTGATAATAGCGTATTTACCGTCTCTTGCCATAAGTTGTGCATATGCTCCTGCAGAACGAACCATTACAGCACCTTGTCCGGGGCGTAATTCAATGTTATGAATTGTGGCACCTAAAGGGATTTCTGAAAGGTATAGAGCATTACCAACTTCTGGTGCTGATCCTTTTCCAGAAACAACAGTTTGCCCTTCTTTTAATCCGTTTGGGGCGACGATGTAACGCTTCTCACCATCTGCATAGCTTAACAAAGCGATAAATGCAGTACGGTTTGGATCGTATTCAATTGTTTTAACGGATGCTGGGATACCGAATTTATCTCTTTTAAAATCGACAACTCTATATCTACGCTTGTGACCTCCACCCATGTGGCGCATGGTCATTTTTCCTGTATTGTTACGTCCACCTGATTTACCTTTTTTGGCAATCAATGATTTTTCAGGATTATTTCCGGTAGTTAATGAAGCAAAGTCATTAACAACTTTGAAACGTTGTCCTGGTGTGGTTGGTTTTAGTTTTCTAACTCCCATCTTTCTATCTTCTTAGATGTTGCTATAAAAATCAATTGTATCTCCTTCGGCTAACTGAACGATTGCTTTTTTAAAGTGAGCAGTTCGTCCACTAATTACACCTGCTTTGGTAAAACGACTTTTACTTTTGCCAGCATAATTCATTGTACGTACAGAATCAACTGTAACGCCGTAGGCTTCTTCAACTGCTGCTTTAATCTGAATCTTGTTGGCTTTTTTGTCCACCACAAATCCGAAACGATTAAATTGATCGCTAGCATCAGTCATTTTCTCTGTTATAATCGGTTTAATTAAAATACTCATCGTCTTAACTTAAAGTGTTTTCAATTTCTTTTACCGAACTCTCTACCATAAGGATGTTACCTGCATTCATAATTTGATAGGTATTCAAATTTGAGGCTGTAGTAACATTTGTCTTTGCTAAGTTACGAGCTGACAAATAGATGTTTTGGTTTATCTCATTCAATACTAACAAGGTCTTTTGTCCTTTCTTGTCAAGGTTAGTTAACATGTCAAGGTAATTTTTTGTTTTGGGTGTATCAAAGTTGAAATCTTCTAAAACGGTAATGCTCTTACTCTTTGCCATTTGCGACAGCGCAGATATACGCGCTACGCGCTTTAGCTTTTTATTTAGCTTAAAACTATAATCTCTTGGTTCAGGTCCAAAAACACGCCCACCGCTTCTAAACAAAGGGTTTTTGATAGAACCTGCTCTCGCAGTACCTGTACCTTTTTGTTTCTTTATTTTTCTTGTAGAACCAGTGATTTCTCCACGCTCCTTTGCTTTGTGTGTACCTTGACGCTGATTGGCTAGGTATTGCTTCACATCTAAATAGATTGCATGATTGTTGGGCTCAGCCCCGAATACCTTCTTACTGAGCTTGACTTTTTTGCCAGTCTCTTTTCCGCTGATATTGTATACTGCTAATTCCATTACTTCTCTACTATTACATATGAGTTCTTTGGCCCAGGGATAGCTCCTTTAACAACCAATAAATTCTTTTCTGGAAATACTTTCATTACTTGAAGGTTAGTTACCTTCACTCTTTTATTTCCCATTTGTCCCGCCATACGCATCCCTTTGAAGACGCGTGCTGGGTACGAGGCTGCTCCAATAGATCCTGGCGCACGCATTCTGTTGTGCTGTCCGTGTGTAGCATCACCTACACCTCTAAAGTTGTGTCTTTTCACAACTCCCTGAAAACCCTTTCCTTTTGAGGTTCCTGCTACATCGACAAACTCTCCTTCGTTGAAAATATCAACTGTTACGGCATCGCCCAATTTATGTTCTCCTTCAAAATCGCGAAATTCTACTAATTTCTTTTGGGGCGTTGTGCCTGCTTTTTTGAAATGTCCCATTGTGGGTTTGTTAACTCGACTTTCTTTTTGGTTTTCGAAACCAAGCTGCAAGGCATTGTAACCATCCGTCTCAGGTGTTTTAACCTGAGTAATTACGCATGGTCCAGCTTCTATCACGGTGCATGGAATATTCTTTCCATTTGCATCGTAAATGCTAGTCATACCTATTTTCTTTCCAATGATTCCTGACATTGTTTTCTTAGTTCTTTAATTAAACTATCACACTTTAATCTCAACATCTACTCCACTTGGCAACTCCAACTTCATCAATGCATCGATGGTGTTAGAGGATGAGGAATAAATATCCATCAATCTTTTATGAGCGCACAACTGAAACTGCTCACGAGACTTTTTGTTTACGTGAGGTGATCGTAGTACGGTATAGATGCGCTTGTGCGTTGGTAATGGTATAGGACCACTAACTACTGCACCTGCAGCTTTTACTGTTTTTACAATCTTCTCAGCAGACTTGTCTACTAAGTTGTGATCATATGATTGAAGCTTGATTCTAATTTTTTGACTCATTATTCTAAATTCTAATGAATTATGATTGTGTTACTCCTTTTGCTTCAGCAATTACATCATCAGCAATATTTCTTGGACATTCTGCATAGTGCGAAAACTCCATTGTTGAGGTTGCACGACCAGAGGTAATTGTTCTTAATGCGGTTACATAACCAAACATTTCGGAAAGTGGTACATTGGCTTTAACAACTTCTGCACCGTTTCTTGAATCCATACCTTGCATGATTCCTCGTCTTCTATTCAAATCCGCTACTACATCTCCCATGTTCTTCTCAGGAGTCACTACTTCAACTTTCATGATTGGCTCCATTAATACTGGATTTGCTTGTTTACAAGCATTTTTAAAGGCCAGCTTTGCACAAATTTCGAAGGATAACTGATCCGAATCCACATCGTGAAATGAACCGTCAAACAAACGGACTTTCAATGAATCTACATTATATCCTGCTAGTACACCATTCTGCATTGCTTGTTTAAAGCCTTTCTGAATTGATGGAATAAATTCTTTTGGAATAGATCCTCCTTTAATTTGGTCAACGAACTGAAGCCCTTCACCTTCGAAATCTTCGTCTACTGGTGAAAGCTCGAATTGCATGTCGGCAAATTTACCACGACCACCCGATTGCTTTTTGTAAGTTTCTCTTTCTGTAACGGGAGTTGTAATTGCTTCTTTGTAGGATACTTTCGGGGCACCTTGATTACACTCTACACCAAACTCACGCTTTAAACGATCTACAATGATGTCTAGGTGAAGCTCACCCATACCAGAAATGATTGTTTGACCTGAATCTTCATCCGTTTTTACGGTAAAGGTTGGATCCTCTTCGGCAAGCTTACCTAAAGCTACACCTAATTTATCCATATCCTTTTGAGTCTTTGGCTCAATAGCAATACCGATCACCGGATCTGGGAAATCCATTGATTCCAATACGATTGGGGATTTCTCATCACACAAAGTGTCACCTGTTCTAATATCTTTAAATCCTGCTAAGGCAGCGATATCACCCGCTTGCAATGCATCAATTTGATTTTGCTTATTTGCGTGCATCTGAAATATACGAGATATACGCTCTTTCTTCATCGTTCTTGTGTTGAACACATAAGAACCAGAATCTAGCTTACCCGAATAGGCACGTGTAAAACACAAACGACCCACATATGGGTCTGTGGCTATTTTGAAAGCTAATGCGGCAAATGGCTCATCTACCGACGGCTTTCTACTTTCTTCTTGCTCAGATTTAGGGTTTGTTCCTACAATCGCATCCGTATCTACTGGGGATGGTAAAATTTCCATCACCATGTCCAACATAGCTTGCACCCCTTTATTCTTAAAAGCAGAACCGCACATCATTGGGATCACTTTACCTCCGATTGTTGCTTGACGCAGAGCGTCTAATATTTCTCTTTCAGTTAGTGAATTTTCATCTTCAAAGTACTTTTCTAGAAGCGTATCATCAAATTCTGCAACTGCTTCTAAAAGTTTGCCTCTAAACTCTCTTGCCTCATCAATAACATCAGCAGGGATTTCTACTTCTTCAAAAGTCATTCCTTGGTCTTCTTCGTTCCAAACGATCCCTCGGAAGTTGATCAAATCAACAACACCTCGGAAATTGTCTTCTGCACCAATCGGAATCTGTAGAGGTAGAGCATGAGATCCTAACATCTCTTTTACCTGACGACAAACATTTAAGAAGTCAGCACCTTGACGATCCATCTTATTTACGAAACCGATACGTGGAACGTTGTAATTATCCGCTAAACGCCAGTTTGTCTCAGATTGTGGCTCAACACCATCTACTGCTGAAAACAAAAAGACTAAACCGTCTAATACTCGAAGAGAACGGTTTACTTCTACTGTAAAGTCAACGTGACCTGGTGTGTCAATGATGTTTACGTGGTAATCCTTCTCTCTGTAGCTCCAGTTAAGCGTGGTAGCAGCAGAGGTAATGGTAATACCTCTTTCTTGCTCTTGCTCCATCCAGTCCATAGTTGCAGCTCCATCGTGCACCTCACCAATTTTGTGACTAACACCACCGTAATATAAAATTCGTTCGGTAGTCGTAGTTTTTCCAGCATCAATGTGTGCTGCGATCCCTATGTTTCTAGTGTATGTTAAATCTCTTTTTGCCATCGTTAATTAGAATCTAAAGTGAGAGAATGCTTTGTTTGCTTCTGCCATTCTGTGAGTATCTTGCTTCTTCTTATAAGCAGCCCCTTCCTCCTTGTAAGCGGCCACGATCTCTGCGGCAAGCTTATGACTCATACTTTTATCGTTACGCTTTCGTGCGTACCCTATCATCCATTTCATTGCCATGGATAGTTTACGAGCATCACGAATTTGTTGCGGAATCTGGAAGGTTGCCCCACCGATACGTCTACTCCTTACTTCTACAGCAGGGGTTACGTTTTCGACGGCTTTCTTCCACACATCTAAGGCAGATTCTTCCTCTACTTTTTGCTCTACTACATCCATAGCATCATAAAAAATACGAAAGGCAGTTGATTTCTTACCGTCTAACATCATATTGTTTACGAACTGTGTTACCATAGTGCTATTGTACTTAGCATCTGGCAACAATCTTCTTTTTTTAGCTGGACTTTTTCTCATATTATAATATTGCTATCGCTAAAAATTATTTTTTAGGTTTTTTAGCTCCGTATTTAGATCTACGCTGAGTTCTTCCATCAACACCCGAGGTATCTAAAGCACCTCGAACTATGTGGTATCTTACTCCTGGTAGGTCTTTTACCCTACCACCACGAACAAGTACTATAGAGTGTTCCTGAAGGTTGTGTCCTTCTCCTCCTATATAAGCGTTTACTTCGTTTCCATTTGTTAACCGAACCCTTGCAACTTTACGCATTGCCGAGTTTGGTTTTTTTGGAGTTGTAGTGTAAACCCTTGTACAAACACCACGTCTTTGTGGACAGCTGGTTAGAGCTATTGACTTCGATTTTTTACTAATCTTAGTCCTTCCTTTTCTTACTAATTGTTGAATAGTTGGCATACTATTTCTTATTTATCGTCTTTATTCTTCCCTATTTTGGGGGCGCAAATCTAAGCATTTTTATTTTCTTTCACGAACGAATACCAAGTTTTTTAATGTTTTTTTTGCTGTTTTTTTTTACTGGCAAAAAAAAAGCCGACATTTTGTCGGCTTAATATCATTGTATGGGGTGGTTACCTGTAAATGGTTACTGATCCTTTTTCTTCATAATTAGAGCCATCAACTCCCATTGCGTTAAGCACGTAGAAGTAAACA
>CBFIDX010000014.1:0-42342 GCA_965661505.1 Flavobacteriales bacterium
CAGAAAATGCAAGCCAGTTGTTTAAAAGAGCAGCAAAAAAAGCCAATATAAGAAAGCATGTGACCTTACATACCCTTAGGCATAGTTTTGCCACTCATTTATTAGAACATGGTATAGGTATTGCGCATATACAGAAATTGTTAGGGCATAGTAATATTTCAACAACTTTAATATACACCCATATTACTAAAGATACTATTCAAAAAATTAATAGTCCATTAGACGATTGAACTTAATATAAATGCCTTCTGTTATGCTTGCACTTTGTTCAGTGCTTGTCGGTAATTGTCGATAGCCACAAAGTAGTCGGGATCTTCTAACACATTGACATCGCATATTTTTTCTGCCTTCTTAATCAGCTTTACGCAATCAGCAGAAAGGTGTCGTAAATGAATTTGCTTGCCATTTTTTTGGTAGCGTTCGGCTAGTTTATTCAATGCTTCAATAGCTGACTGATCCACCACACGACTTTCAGCAAAGTCAACTACAACTTCTTTTGGGTCGTTCTTTACATCAAATTTAGAGTTGAATAACTCTATTGAGCCAAAGAAAAGGGGGCCGTAAATTTCATAGTGCTTAATCCCGTGCTCATCGGTGTGCTTTCGTGCACGGATTCGTAGGGCATTTTCCCAAGCAAAGACCAAAGAGGAAATAATTACCCCTGCAATGACAGCAATGGCTAAGTCAAAAAGCACCGTCATTACGGTAACCAATACAATGACAATCACGTCTGTAAGAGGGATTTTGTTCCAAATCTTAAAAGTATTCCAAGCAAAAGTGCCAATAACAACCATAAACATAACGCCTACCAAAGCGGCGATTGGAATCATCTCTATGTAAGTAGAAGCAAAAAGGATGAAAAACAATAAGGCCAGTGCTGCTACAATGCCGGAAAGCCTTCCTCTGCCGCCCGATTTAATGTTAATGATGGATTGACCGATCATGGCACAACCACCCATTCCACCAAAAAATCCATTGACAATATTAGCCGCTCCTTGCGCTACGCATTCTCTATTGCCATTTCCGTGAGTTTCGGTCAGTTCGTCAATCAAGTTTAATGTCATCAAAGATTCAATCAATCCGATGGCAGCCAAAATTAGTGCATAGGGGGTAATGAACTGCAGCGTTTCCCAGCTTAAAGAAATGAGTGGAACATTGAAAGTAGGTAAGCCAGCTTTGATGCCTTGGCCGCCACCTGCTACAATAAAGGATTTAACCGTTTCGGTGTTTACGTCTCCAAAAATAACAATCAGGGATACCACTAATATGGCACTCAGTGCAGCGGGAATTTTTTTAGTGATTTTGGGTAAGAAATACATGATGCCCATGGTAAGGAAAACCAACCCCAGCATGGTATACAAGGACATTCCGGAAAGCCATTCTCCTTGGCTTTTAAACATACCTAGCTGAGAGGTGAAAATAACAATGGCTAATCCGTTCACAAAACCCATCATCACTGGGTGGGGGATCATGCGTACAAACTTTCCCATTTTAAAAAAACCTGCGGCCATCTGCATTAAACCGGCTAAAACAAGAGTGGCAAAAAGGTATTGTAAGCCCATCATTCCACCTTCAGCACCCATAGCATTTCCTTCGCTAACTAAATGCACCATGACAACGGCTAAGGCGCCTGTTGCTCCAGAAATCATACCTGGCCTTCCTCCAAAAATTGCGGTTATCAAACCCATCATAAAGGCTCCATACAATCCTACAATAGGGGAGATGCCTGCCACAAAGGCAAAGGCTACTGCTTCAGGTACCAAGGCCAGCGCTACAGTAAATCCAGATAAAATATCATCTTTTACATTGGCTTGTTTTCGGTCAAAAAATGGGATGATTGATTTCAAAATAGGACAGTTTTTGTATTATAAGCGGGCGAAAGTACTCATTAAAAACAATTTTGTGGCATAATTTACGTTAGCTTTCTTTTAACTTAATATTACAGCGATGGATTACAGTATTTTCTTTCTTAAATTTTTCGGTTATTTTTTCTTTTTGGTGTCGGCCGCTTTGTTAATGAGCAAAGAGGGCAAAGTGGCTTTATTAGAGATGGCTGCGCAGCCTAGCTTTATTTTGTCAAGCGGATTTATGGCTTTGATAGTGGGTTTGCCCGTTATCATCTTACACAACGTATGGACTTTTAATGTGCTTGGATTGGTAACCCTTCTGGGCTGGCTTTCTGTATTAAAAGGAGTTATTCGATTAGCAAAACCCAGCTACGTAGCAAGACTTCAGCAAAAATTCACTACAACTACCACTTCTTTATTAGTGTTTGATATGTTGCTAGGCCTGGGCTTGATGTATGCTGGTTATTTTCCTTACTGGTGTTAAAAATTATTAACATACTAATGCTGTTGATAAGCAGTTGGATCTTGTTGTTTGCACTTGTTTCTGGAGCCGAAGAGAATAGTTTAAAAGGAATTATCCAGAACAGCATGAATGCTTGGCCTTGGGCATTACTCCTTTTTCTCAATTTTTTAAGCTGGAAAAAACCACTGCTTGCAGGGGTGTTAATCACCCTTTTTGGTTTGGTATCGACTTATTTTTTCAGCTTTGACAGCGGAGATTTTCATCCCTTTGTCTTTACAATGACGGTAGGCATTACTTTAGTAGGTTTACTGCAGTCATATTTTGCTAGTCAAAAGTCTTCCTAAGGGTAGTGCTGTTGGCTTGGGCGCTAGGCAAAACAACTAAATCAGCAATGTTGACGTGGTAGGGCCTACTAATGACGAAATGGATGATGTCAGCGATGTCTTCCGCCTGTAGAGCTTTGTAGCCTTGATACACTTTGTTTGCTCTGTTGGTATCACCTTTAAAACGTACTTCGCTAAATTCGGTTTGTACAAGGCCAGGATGTACAGCTCCAACACGTATGTTGTAAGGGTTGAGGTCAATGCGCATTCCTTTATTGAGGGCATCAACAGCATGTTTACTAGCACAATACACATTGCCTTTTGGATAAACCTCTTTTCCAGCTGTAGAACCAATGTGAATAAGGTGTCCATCGTTGCGTTCAATCATCTGCGGAATAACTGCTTTGGAAACATATAGCAACCCTTTTACATTGATGTCTAACATGGCATCCCAGTCATTTACATTGCCATTTTGAAAAGGATCTAGTCCATGGGCGTTACCTGCATTGTTAACCAGAATATCTATTTGCTTAAATGCTTCTGGCAAATGCTTGATTTGTTCTTGTACTTCTTCGTTATTACGTACATCAAAACATAGGGTATGACAGTTTACTAACTGGCCCAGTTCCTTTTCTAAGTCGTCTAATCGTTCTTTCCTTCTTCCACATAGTATTAGCGCTATTCCTTCTTTGGCAAAGCGCTGTGCTGTGGCTTTTCCGATGCCGCTAGTGGCACCTGTAATTAAAGCGGTCTTTTGCATGCAACGAAGCTAGCTATTTTTACTAAATTGTGCGCTATGAACCCACTAGATTCTAAGCGTACTTTATGGGCTTGGGCAATGTATGATTTTGCCAATTCCGCTTTCACTACTCTTGTGGTTACCTTTATTTATGGTACCTACTTTACTAAGGTCATTTCACCTAACGAAATTCTGGGTACCCAATATTGGTCTTGGGGTATTTCTATAACCGCTGTGTTGGTATCTTTTTCGTCGCCTATTTTAGGAGCATTGGCGGATTTAGGGGGTTATCGAAAATGGATCATGATGTTAAGTACATGGCTGTGTGTACTGACTACAGCTTTGCTCTATTTTCCACAAGAAGGACAGGTCTTAGCTGCTTTAATATTGTTTGTCATTGCCAACGTATGCTTTGAGTTTGGGACCGTCTTTTGCAATGCTTATTTAGCTGAAATAGCTTCAAAAGAACGAATTGGTAGTGCCTCAGGGTTTGCCTGGGGGTTGGGTTACATTGGTGGATTATTGGCCTTGGTGCTAGCCTTAGTTTTTTTAGTACAACCAGAAGCGCCAGTTTTTGGTTTTAGTACAGAAAATGGAGCAAATATCAGAGCCACCAATTTGCTGGTAGCCTTATGGTTTTTTATGTTTAGTATACCAACTTTTATATGGGTAAAAGACAGAAAACCGCAAAAGAGTAACTTGCGAAAAAGTGTGAAGACTGCTTTTCAACGCTTATATCAAACGTTTCAAGCGTTAAAAAGTTATCAAAAAATAGCCAAGTTTCTCTTAGCTAGATTGGTGTACAATGATGCTCTAATAACCATTTTTGCTTTTGGTGGCATTTATGCTGCTGGAGAAATCGGTTTTTCTTTTGAAGAAATCATGATTTTAGGTATTGTATTGAACGTTACAGCAGGTATAGGAGCTTTTCTAATGGGTTACCTAGACGATCGAAAAGGTAGTCAGCGCATTGTGCAATGGAGTATTTTATTTTTAATTGTGGCCTGTTTGCTTGCCATCGTAGCCCCTCTTTTGCCGCTTTGGTTCGAAGACATTAGTTGGCTAAGTCCAAAATTTCTTTTCTGGATAGCGGCTCTACTCATAGGTTTTTTTTCAGGACCAAATCAGGCCGCTAGTCGTTCTTTGATGGCGCATTACACTCCAGCAGATAAACGCAATGAGTTTTTTGGATTTTATGCTTTTTCAGGAAAAGCAACTTCCTTTTTAGGACCGCTGTTATTCGGATGGATGACTACTTTGTTTGCTACGCAACAAGCAGGGATTTTTGTGGTTATGCTAATGTTTGTTGCAGGCTATTTCCTTTTAAAGCGATGCTGATCAAGAGCAAGGTTTTATAAAAAAAATAGTAATTTTTACCTAAAAAAGTTACATTTGATCAAATGAGAATTTTAATTCTATTAATGCTGTTTTCAATTAATATTCATGCTCAAAAATACATGAGTAAAGAGGGGTATGTACACTTTTTTTCAGAAGCACCGCTCGAAAATATTGAGGCAGTAAACAATAAAGCCGCAGGTGTAATAGATGCCGAAACAGGCAATTTTGCTTTTCGAATACAAATACAAGATTTTATTTTTGAAAAGTCTTTGATGCAAGAACATTTCAACGAAAACTACATGGAAAGCGAGCGCTTTCCTATTGCTACCTTTAAAGGACGTATCTCTGACTTTCAAACCTTAGATTTGACAAGCCAACAAACCTTATCCGTCAGTGGCGAATTATTTTTACATGGCATCACAAAAAAAATTTCAGTGATAGCAAGCCTGTTTGAAGAAAACCAACACTTAAAACTAAACGCTTCTTTTGTGATTAAATTAGAAGACTATGAGATTGATATACCTACAGTGGTGATGTACAAAATTGCCGAAGAAATAGAAGTTGACATCCGAATGCAATTGAATAAAAAAGAATGAAAAAAGTACTCTTACTAATACTGATTTTTTCTCAGAGCCTGCAAGCTCAGGACTTAATGGATATGCTGGTTGAGGAAGCTAGCATTGAATATACTCAAGCTACATTTAAAGATAGCCGAATCGTTAATGCGCAGTCCAATGAGCAGGCTGCTAAAGGCGAATTAAAGTTCATGGTGCAGCATCGCTTTGGACCCACCAATTTAGGTGGTTATGCTCTTTGGGGTTTAGATGATTCTAAAGTTCGTATGGGTTTTGAGTATGGCCTTAGTCCAAGCATAGCGCTTAAGCTAGGGAGAAGCTCAGATCAAAAAGAGTTTGATTTATCTGCCAAAGTAAAAGCTTTGAAGCAAACACAAGACATTCCTTTTGCTATATCATTTTATACCGCTACCTTTTTTATGCACCCTTCCATCAACGAGCGCGCAAAAAATTCTTTTAATTGGAGCGATCAGTTTAGCTTTGCTAATCAGCTTATTTTCGTCAAAAAAGTAAATACGAACCTTTCTTTTGCACTGCTTCCTACCTACCTTATATTTAGCAAAGTAGAGCAAGCTAACAACGGAATGTTTTGTGGAGTAGGTGGTCGATACAAGCTTTTTAAAAGGATATCGCTTAACGCAGAATATTTTTATGCCTTTCAGGAGTTTGATGAAAGGCAACAAAACAACTTGTCTTTGGGTTTTGATATTGACACGGGAGGCCATGTTTTTTCTTTACACTTAAGCAATTCAAGAGGGATGAATGAACGAGCATTTTTAATGGATACTAGCGGTAACTGGTTGGAAGGAGACGTATATTTTGGATTTAACATATCTCGTGTTTTTTCTTGGTAATTATGTAGCTTTGTACGGATGCAAAAAAAGGAGGGTTTCACATACGACATAGCTGTTATTGGAGGAGGAATAGTTGGCTTAGCTTCGGCTTACAAGCTGCAAAAATCATTCCCTAACTTATCCATTATTATTTTCGAAAAAGAAGATCAATTAGCCAAGCATCAGACCGGAAGAAATTCTGGTGTAATTCATTCGGGACTTTATTACAGACCTGGCTCTTTTCGAGCTAAAAATTGTGTCAACGGAAGAAAGCAGTTAGTTGCTTTTGCTAAAAAATACCACATTCCACATGATGTATGTGGAAAAGTAGTAGTAGCGGTTACGAAAGAAGAACTGACTCGTCTTGATGAAATACATAAAACCGGACAGGCCAACGGTTTAGAAGGGATTGAAAAAATTGACGCCAAGCGTTTAAAAGAAATTGAGCCTTATGTGGAGGGAGAAGCAGCTCTATGGGTTCCAGAATCGGGCATTATTGATTTTGTTGCCGTTACCCAACAACTGGCTAAACTGATTAAGGAAATAAACCCTAAAAGCTGCATTAAAACCTCTTGTGAGGTTCGGAATTTTGACAAAAGCGCATCCCAATCTTTACTTCATACATCACAAGGAATATTTTCTGCCCGAAAATTAATTTTTTGTGGCGGACTTCAATCGGATCGTTTAGCCCGTAAAGACAAGATCAACCTAGGTGTTCGTATCGTAGGTTTTCGTGGCGATTACTATGACTTAAGTGAGCAAGGTAAAAAGAAAGTACGCAATCTTATTTACCCTGTTCCTAACCCAGAGTTTCCATTTTTGGGAGTGCATTTTACACGCATGACAGATGGGACCATCGAATGCGGTCCTAATGCTGTTTTTACTTTCAAAAGAGAAGGTTATGGAAAGACAGATTTTAATTTGAAGGACACCGTGGAGGCATTGCTTTATGCCGGCACTTGGAAGCTCTTTTTTAAACATTGGCGATTTGGATTAAAGGAATATAGGCGTGCTTTCTCAAAAAGATTATTTTTGAAAGAATTAAATAGAATGATACCCTCATTGACGATGCAAGACATAGAAGCTGGAAGGAGCGGTGTTAGAGCCATGGCTCTTGGTGATGATGGGGATGTTTACGACGATTTTAAAATAGAATACAAAGAAAATAGTATTCATGTTTTGAATGCGCCCTCTCCAGCAGCAACGGCTTGTTTAGCCATTGGAGACGAAGTGAAAATAATGGCAGAAAAATATTTTAAGTTATCCTAAGATGATCAAATTATTTGGTTTTAGTAAGAAAGAAAAGATCTCGATTGACAAACTAACAAAACTCTATGCCAATACGCTTTTTGAAGTGGTGGATCAGGGCTTTCCAGAAATCATTGGTTTTGTAAATGATAACCGAAAATTTGAAGAAAGTCCTAACTTAAAAACAACCGATGTAAAATGGTTTTTGATGATCATTTTTGCAGCTAACAACCACCGACTGGCTAATTTCTTTAGCGGTGATATTGTAGATGCTTTGCATTCTTCTTGCACCTTAGAAATCATAGATTTTATAAAGGAAGATGAGGAAGAAATTATTCGTGAAATGATTTTAGATTATGAGACTTTTTTTAAGGAACAGTTTGCTGTTTCCGAAACAACAGAAAAAGCAATGGCTAGAAGTATTTTCATCAAATATAATTTGAATGACTACCAGGGTAAGTTGCTCAAAAACCAAAATGAACCTAACCCTGTTTTCTTAGAAGAGCTAGCTAGCTTACTCTCTCATTTTGTGTGGAATTGGGACGACTTTTTATCGAAAAATAAAGTTGTTTAGCCAAAGTTGATTCCAGTATAATTACTTGGATTTATCTTCTTTAGTTCCTCTTTTAACTCATTGCTTACAGCTAGGGTGTCAATAAATGCCGCAATGCTAAGCTGGTTGATCGCTTTGTTTGTTCGAGTTAAGCCTTTAAGAGCTTCATAGGGTTTAGGATAACCTTCCCTTCTTAAGATTGTTTGAATGGCTTCAGCCACAACGGCCCAGTTGGCTTCTAAATCTGCGCTAATAGCCTGTTCATTAAGGATGAGTTTGTTCAATCCTTTCAACATCGATTTAAAGCCTAATATGCTATGAGCCATTGGTACACCCACATTTCTTAAAACAGTAGAATCAGTTAGGTCTCTCTGTAAACGAGAAATAGGAAGCTTAGCTGCTAGGTGCTCGTAAATAGCATTAGCAATCCCAAAGTTTCCTTCAGCATTTTCAAAGTCAATAGGGTTTACTTTGTGTGGCATAGCCGAAGAGCCAACCTCACCTTTTTTTATTTTTTGCTTGAAGTAATCCATGGATACATAGGTCCACAGATCACGACTTAAGTCCATTAGTATTGTGTTGATACGCTTCATATTATCAAAAAGCGCTGCTAGGTTATCGTAATGTTCAATTTGGGTAGTTACTTGGGAGCGATCAAGACCTAGCGTTTCATCTACAAATGTATTGGAGAAATCTATCCAATCAATTGCTGGGTAGGCTAGGTGATGTGCATTGAAGTTGCCGGTAGCTCCGCCAAACTTGGCAGAAAAGGGGATGGTATTCATTAAACCTATTTGTTTTTCTAGGCGCTCAATAAAAACTAATATTTCTTTCCCTAGTCGGGTGGGTGATGCTGCCTGGCCATGGGTTCTTGCCAATAGCGGAACATCAGCCCATTCCTCTTTTAAGCCTATTAGCTTATTGAGGATATCCATGTAATTAGGAATGAATACTTCTTCAATAGACTCCTTAATCATTAAAGGGGTAGCAGTATTGTTAATGTCTTGTGAGGTTAGTCCGAAATGGATAAACTCTTTGTAATCACTTATCTTCAAGCGGTCAAAGGCTTCTTTAATAAAGTACTCCACCGCTTTTACATCGTGGTTGGTTACTTTTTCGATTTCTTTAATGGCCTGCGCATCTTCTAGAGAGAAGTCTGTATAAAGTTTACGTAACTCAATATATAGAGTGTTGTCAAACCCATTTAGCTGTGGTAATGGAATATGACATAAGGAGATGAAATACTCAACTTCAACTAAAACACGATAGCGAATTAATGCTGCTTCTGAAAAAAAATCGCTTAATTCTTTTGTTTTAGCTCTATACCTTCCGTCAATAGGAGAGATAGCTGTTAGCTCAGATAATTTCATAGTTCCACTTTTGGATGAATAAAGCGCAAAAGTACTCAATTTAAGCAAAAAAAAAGCAGCCATTAGGCTGCCTCTTTTTTCAATGAGTTTAGAAAAATTTATTGAATAATAAGCTTCATTTGTTCGGTTTTGTTGTTCGTGTGTACTTCAAGTGCATATATGCCCGACTCAAAATGCTGAGTATTGATGGGTAGTGTATGTGTTCCATAAAGGTTTTTGTAAGATTCAGCAAATACAATTTGACCTGTTATGTTTCTCAAAATAATTTTCACATCAGTTGTTTTTTCTAAATGTATTCCTAAAGTAGTGTTTCCTGAAGTTGGATTTGGAAATAGTGCAATTTTAGAAGGTTCATCGAAAATAATTGTTTCCTGAACATTTGTTAGGACACAGTTTTCACTATTTAATCCATTGTTGATGGCGTCTGTTATGGTGGAAGATGATCCATTATCAATCTCTCCGTTTGCATTAATCAACAGACCAACAATTTTCATGTTATCAGTATTCCATGTGCCATCAAGGGTAAATTCGAAGCAAGAGTTAACAGTATCTCCAGTACTTATCGCATTGGTCATTAACTCACCCTCCCAGCCTGGGCTAATAGCTCTTGCCACATGATCATAAACCATCATTGTAAAAGGAATAGGGGTTGGAAGTGTGGACCAGTCTGTTCCGTCAGGCCCTACAAGTGGACCAGATGCACCACCCGCATAAGAGTTGCTTTGATTGTAGCCGCTGGAAGTACCTGTCACACTGTCTTCTACCAACACACATGCCATGGCCCAGTTACTAGAAACAGCCTGGCTGAAGAGAGCTGTTAAGGATACTGTAAGGGTGTTGCCATTTAGCTCTGCACCATTAAGCATAGTGGCTGATGGTGCAACTGTAACTCTTTGTAAAAAGTCAGCTTTGAAGTTTGAAGGATCTATATCAGGCCCTCTATCAACAAGAGCACTTGGATATCCGCCAATATAAGTACCTATAGAGTCGTCATAATTTGTAACTGTCATTGGGTCTCCATTATGTACGGCTATACCTTGGAAAAATCCATAGTAGTCGTGTTCCATCCATTCTAATGCAACTGCGCCACGTGGACACCAACCACACCAGGATCCAGTAGCTTCTTCACCAATTACGAGCTTGCCCTCAGCAGGAGTTACTGCTACTACATTGATAGAGCTTGCGTCATCGCTTGCATCATCATCAATGCTATTTCCATTAACATCACTAATGGTAGCAGTCAAGTTTTGCGATCCTCCTGTTAGGGTAATGGATTGCGTAAAGTCGATGGTAGTAAAAGCTAAAGATGCTAAGGTAATAGCTGTTACATTTTCGGTTACCTGAGTTCCGTTATAATCCACTGTTAAATCAAAAGAGTTGATATCTGTCAATCCAAGATTTCTAACTTCAACGGAGGGGAATTTAGTTTGTCCTGCCAAACCTTCTATGGCAGCAATTGATTGCGTAGATCCATTTAGGTTACTAAGGACGTATGGGGTGTAGGTATAACATACATCATCTACCCAATAATCAGTACTTGCAGTAGGGTATAGATTTAAAGAGGCAATTTGATTAATTGGATTTGAAAATGAGCCTTGTGAAGATCCATTAACAAATACTTCCCAATAATTTGTTGTTAAGTCAATCTCCATTTTTATTTCAAACCAAGTATCAAAAGGATAATTTGTTGTAAGAAAAGTTGTTGCTCCTCCACCCGTTGAAAAGGTCATATTTCCTTGATTATCTAACATGCAATCCATAGACCAACTTACACCAGCGGTTGCTTCTTCTTGAAAATTAAAGTAGGCTCCTGTACCATTTGTAACATACATTTGCATACTAAGTTCAAACTCACCAATATTCCAAACTCCACCCAAAGGAAGGATGACATCTTGAGGGCCACCGTTTCCAGTAGCGTCTGTTAAGTATAATGAGTTATTGGTTCCTCCACTACTGTTTGCCTGAGTTCCGTCAACAGCAACGTCGTCAGAATAAGGAGGGTTTAATGCAGGGTTAATATTGGCTGCCCAAGAAGTCCATTCAGAAGATGTTTCTGCGATGGGGTCTCCAACTGCAAATCCTTCAAAATCTTCGCAGTAGGTTTGCGCATTGACTAAGTGCATAAAAGAACACGTCAATAGTATGGTAAAAAAATGTTTCATGTGTTTGGTTTTTACAGTTTGTAATTTAACAAACAAGTTTACTAAAAAAAAATGACTAATGAGAAAATAATTGAGCAGGCATTCAAATGATATTACTTAACTTTGAGGTATGGAGTTATTGGTCGTCCTCTTAGCAATTGTTTTATTAATATTGGGTCTTTTAGGAAGTTTTATCCCAGCTATTCCTGGTCCGCCGTTGTCTTACATAGCGTTGCTTTTAGTTTCTCTTTTTACCTCCTATACTTTTAGTCAAGATTTTTTAATAATGTGGGCAGGTATTGTCATTACAGTAATGGCACTGGACTATTGGCTTCAAGTATATGGTGTTAAAAAATTTGGCGGCAAGAAAAAAGCAATTAATGGAACCTTAATCGGGCTTGTAGTTGGTTTATTTGCTCCCATTCCATTTGGTTTTCTGTTAGGCCCTTTTGCTGGAGCTTTTATCGGAGCATATCTTGAAGAAAAAGAAGATTTTTTAAAAGTACTATTAATTGCCATGGGAGCATTGGCAGGGTTTTTAAGTGGAGCGGTACTCAAGTTAGCTGTTTCTGCCTATTTGGGTTATGAGTTTATAAAGGTTTTATTGAATGGATAAAGTACGTGTTTCTGCTATTTCTTACCTTAATAGCATTCCATTTGTGTATGGTTTAGAGCAAAGTTCTATCATTGATCAAATTGTTTTAGGTTGTGATATTCCCTCTGTATGTGCCGAACAGCTTTTGAATGATGAAGTAGATTTAGCTCTAACACCTGTTGCCATACTTCCTCACTTAGCTTATTCAGAAATCTTAAGCCCTTATTGTATAGGAGCGGATGGGCCTGTAGAAACAGTGTGCCTTTTTAGTCATGTGCCTATGAGTAAAATTAAAGAGATATCCCTTGATTTTCATTCTAAAACTTCGGTGCAATTAGTGCAAGTTTTGTGTAAGGATTATTGGAACATAACACCTAAATTTATTCCAGCAAATAGCCACTTTGAAAAAACCCTTTCTAATACACAAGCTGCAGTAATTATTGGAGAAAGAGCCTATCAATATAAAAAGCAGTTTGAGTATGTTTATGATTTGTCAGAACAATGGAAACGCTACACTGGACTTCCATTTGTTTTTGCTTGTTGGGTGGCTAATAAGCCCCTTTCTGAACCATTCAAAGAAAATTTTGTGAAAGCCCTATCACATGGGTTAGATAATCTTGACTTAGCCATTGAAAAAATGGGTTCTCACTACCCAAATTCCATTGATCAAAAAAGATACCTTGGAGAGGTGATTAGTTATCAGCTTGATGCTTCCAAGGAAATTGGCCTTCAACGCTTTTTAGCAGCCTTGGCTTAACGGCCTCTTTTTTGAGCTGCTTCTTTTTGCTTGCGTGCCATGTCTTCCAAACGTTTTTGAAACTTAGATTTCTTAACAGGCTTCTTTTTATTATTTTCAATCTGAGACATAATCACTTCTTCATTGATAAAGAATTTACGCATTACAAATTGTTGCCCGAAAGTAATCATATTGGCCAAGAAATAGTAATAACTAAGTCCTGCAGCATAATTATTGAAGAATCCTAAAAACATGATAGGCATCAGGTACATCATCCATTTCATCTGTGCCATTTGAGGGCCACTCATTTGGCTATTCATTCTTGTGTATAGGATGGTTGAAACCGTCATGAGTAGGGTGAATAAGCTTACGTGATCTCCATAAAAAGGAATTTCAAATGGAAGACTCATGATTGAGTCGTATGAAGAAAGGTCATCTGCCCATAAAAAGCTTTTCTGACGCAGCTCAATACTGGCTGGAAAAAAACGGAACATCGCAAATAGTATAGGCATTTGGAGCACCATGGGTAAACATCCTCCTAATGGGTTTACTCCTGTTTTTTTATAAAGCGCCATCACTTCTTGTTGCGCTTTCATTGGGTCTTTTTCTTTGTGTTTTTCTTGGATTTTATCCATTTCTGGCTTAAGAACTTTCATTTTAGCCTGAGACTTGTAAGCCTTCAGTGTAAAGGGGGCTAAGGCCATTTTTATAATTATGGTCAATATTAAAATGATAATTCCATAATTGCTAATGCTCTTATCTAGCCAGTTGAAAATAGGGATAACAGCATATTTATTAACCCATCGAAAAATGCCCCATCCAAGAGGAATCATTCGCTCTAGATCCATATTATAGCTGGCCAAGGTGGTGTAATGATTTGGGCCAAAATAAAACTGTAGGTCTATGCTTTCTTCTGTTTTGTGAGAATAGGGTAGGCTAATGTTTGCACTTAGTTTACGTACAAACTTCTTTGATCCTTCATTGGTTTCTGCCTTTACCATCGCTGAGCGCTCAAAACCATTGTTGTTGATTAAAACAGAACTAAAGAATTGATGCTTAAAACCTATCCATTGTGCTCTTCCACTCAGTACTTCTTCATCGTCTTTGGTTTCTGACAAATAATCTACCTCATCATTTAAGTACTTAAAGTAGGCAGTTGAATACATGCGCTCATTCTCTAAGCTTTTTTCGGTATGTGGTAAATGAAGGGTCCAGTCTAATTCTAAAGCGTTCTGGTTTGCTGGAATAAGACTATTTAACCCTCTTGAGTTGATTTGGAAATCCATCATGTATTCACCCTCTCGTAGCGTATAAACATATTCTAAATAACGATCGTCTTCAGCCATTAGCCTCATGCTAATACTATTGGGTGTTTTTTGATAAGCTGTAAAGAAAAGATCTTGAGTATTTATGATTCTATTTTGAGAGAAAAACTGAATATTAAATGCCGATGAGTCTTTATTGATAAGATTTAGAGGAAGAGAATCACTTGTCTGATACTCTTTTAAAATAGCCGACGAAATTCGGCCCCCTTTAGGAGAAATCAGAAATTGCAACTTATCATTTTCAATAATAATTTCTTCATCATCGCCTAGCGCACTTATTGAAAAAGCACCGTATTTACTGTTAAGCTCTTCCGAAACATTGCTGTTGTCGATGTTTTCGTCAATTAAAATTTCTGGTGTTTCTTCAACTACTTCCTCCACAATTACAGTGGTGGAAGTAGTGTCTTGCGTACTTGTATTCGTTTCTTCAAAAACTGGTGGGAACATAATGTTGTACCCTACAACAAGAATAGCGATCAGAATGATGCCGGTGATAGAATTTTTGTCCATAGATTAACTTCTGTGATTAAAGGCTGCTTTTACAAAACCAACAAAAAGTGGTTGGGGTTTAGCTACCGTGCTTTTATATTCAGGATGAAATTGAACTCCAATAAAAAATGGATGTTGTGGTATTTCAATAATTTCTACGAGGTTTGATTCTGGATTGATACCAGAAGTTTTAAGCCCTCCATTTTGGTATTTTTCTAAATAATGATTATTAAACTCAAAACGATGACGGTGTCGCTCACTTATTATGGATTGTCTATATACTTCAAACGCCAATGAGTCTTTTTCGATTTCACAAGGATAAGCTCCCAAACGCATTGTTCCTCCTTTGTTAGAGACGGCTTTTTGTCCATCCATTAAATCAATAACTGGATGTTTCGTTTCGGGCTTAATTTCGGTAGAATGTGCATCGTTCAAACCTAATACATTTCTTCCATATTCTATTACGGCACATTGCATTCCGAGGCAAATTCCCAGAAATGGAATTTTATTTTCTCTAGCATACTGAACCGATACTAATTTTCCTTCAATACCTCTATCTCCAAAACCGGGCGCTACTAAAATGCCATCTAAGTCTTTTAATCTATCAAGGGCGTTTTCATTAATTTCTTCTGAGTGGATCCAATGAATTTTTACTTTACATTCGTTAGCAGCTCCAGCATGAATAAATGCCTCTGTTATGGATTTATAAGCATCTCTTAGCTCTACGTACTTGCCGATAAGTCCTATATGAACTTCTTTTTTGGGTTTTTTTAGCCGCGTTAAAAAATCCCTCCATAAGCTTAGCTCTACCTTTGTGTTGTCTTTTATTCCTAATTTCCGTAAGACTACTAAATCTAATTCCTCTTCTTGCATCAATAAAGGAACATCGTAGATGCTTTCAGCATCGATAGATTGGATAACGGCCTGCTTTTCAACATTGCAAAAAAGAGCTATTTTTCTTCGGATTTCAGAGTTTAAATTATGCTCTGTTCTACAGACAAGCACATCTGGTTGAAGCCCAAGCTCTCTAAGTTTTTTAACTGAGTTTTGAGTGGGTTTTGTTTTTAACTCTCCGGCTGCTGAAAGATAGGGGATAAGTGTTAAATGAATAGATATAGCGTCTTGTTCCAACTCATATTTTAATTGACGTATAGCTTCAATAAAAGGCAGTGATTCTATATCACCTACAGTTCCTCCAACTTCGGTTATAACGATGTCGTACTGACGTGTTTCCGCTAATAGTTGTATGTGTTCTTTTATTTCATTGGTGATGTGAGGAATGACCTGAACAGTTTTTCCTAAATAATCTCCTTTTCTTTCTTTATTGATAACGGATTGATAGATTCTTCCAGTGGTTACGTTATTGGCTTGTGATGTTTCCGAATTCAAAAACCGTTCGTAATGTCCTAAATCTAAATCGGTTTCAGCTCCATCATTAGTAACGTAACATTCACCGTGTTCATAAGGATTCATTGTTCCAGGATCAACGTTGATGTATGGATCTAATTTTTGAATCGTGACGGAAAAACCCCTGGCCTCTAAGAGCTTGCCAAGAGAAGCGGAAACGATTCCTTTTCCTAGTGAAGATGTAACGCCGCCCGTTACAAAAATATACTTGGTGGCTGAAGCTTTACCCATATTTTATTAAAGAATAATCTATGGTATGCGAAAGTAACAAGAAATTATGGAGTCTGTTTTAAAAAAAAAGAAAACTTGAATAAGAAAAAAAAGAATCTCAAAAAAAGGACTTAAAAAGTCCAGTTCATTCCGAAGCTTGGCATAAGTGGCAGCTGATTTACTCGCTCGTATTTAATTCGGTTAAAGTAAAATATATTCTCTCTGTTATAAGCGTTGGTTACCCCAACATTCCAATTGATGGAGCTATTCTTGCTTAACTTATGCTCTTTTTTCAGTGCTATGTCCAGCCTATGGTAGTAGGGGAGTCTCCCTTGGTTAATGTCAGCATATAGAATCCCTAGATCGGCAGTTTCAGTTAAATAATCTGAGTTAATGCCTTCCTCGAAGTTCAGTAGTGGATAAAAACCTTGTGTTTGCGTAAACGGAAAGCCTGACCCTAAATTCCATCTTGCATCAAAGCTCCAGCTATATTCATTCCCAAATTTATAGGTAGATACAAGGTTAACGTTGTGTCTTCTATCAAAGTGAGGGAAATAGGTTTGATTTTCGTCAGTTCGTGTAATTTTTCCAAGAGAATATACAGCCCAGAAATAATACCTAACATCACTGTATTTAAGTACAAAATCCAGCCCACTAGCTATTCCTTTTTCAATAATAAAATCAGTTTGTGAGTCGGAAACTTTATTTTTATTGATGTTGGTTAACTGTGAAAACTCTTTGGTATAGCCCTCTATGTTAATGTCAATCTTATTGCTTAAATCGTATTCAATACCTACGATCAGATGATTTGCTTTTTGAAGGCTATTTACCACTTCTTCTCCTAAAAAACTATCTGGAATATCATTTGGGGAAGTCAAGAATCCATAGAACAAGTTGACAACATCTCTGTCCGAAGTAGAAGAAATGAGGTTTTGTGTGTATTTTCCAGCTGCAAGTTTAAATCGTAATTTATCACTGATTAACAATTTTCCGCCAATTCTTGGCTCAAATGTTGCAGGGGTAGCATTGTATTTGTTAAGCCTTATTCCAGGCTCTACTATTATTTTTTCGCTCTTTATTTTATACCGTATAAAACCAGAAAATTCGGTAGTATTTTCCTTTTGTTTCATGGTCCATCCAGCAGCGTTTTTAAAATTATAATCTGTTTGAAAACCAAGTACCTCTAAGCCATATTGTAGTTCGTCATCACCGTTAAAGTAGGTGAAATCAAGTCCAAGGTTAAAACCATTAATGGCACTTTCTCTAGGATCAATCTGAGATTCTTCTAAACGAATTTTATAGGAAGAATAGGCAAAATTACCTTGTATTAAAACGGGAGTAGAGCCCGGAACAATAACAAAGTTAGAGCCCAGTCCTCCAGATTTCCAAGCCAAATCAGAAACGTCTCGATATTTAACTTGATCTCGGTAGTTAAAGCCAAAAAGGTTCCATTTGCTCCCATTAGCCCCGCTAAAAGAGAGTTTGCCATACAAGTCAGTAAAACTGTATGGGAGGCCTCCTGTGTCAATATAGGTGTATAGGTATTTAGAACTCTGATTTAAATAAGAGGTTTTTCCTGATAAAATAAAAGAAGAATTCCCGCCTTTCTTACCTAATGGACCTTCAAGCAAAAGCTTACTTCCAAATGTGCTCGCAGCTATTTTCCCGCCATATCGATTTTTATTTCCATCTCTAGTGGTAATATCCATGATAGAAGATATCCTTCCACCATACTGAGCTCCGAAGCCTCCTGTATAAATATCTGCATTTCTTAAAAGATCTGTGTCGAAAACGGAAAACAACCCTATGGAGTGAAAAGGGTTATAGATAATCATTCCATCCAAAAGAACTTTATTTTGGATAGGTGATCCGCCTCGAATATACAACTGTCCGCCTTGGTCTCCTGTAAAGATAACCCCAGGCAAAACTTGTAAATATTGTGCCAAATCGGGTTCGCCACCAATGGCAGGAATTAGTGCTATATCTTTAGGAGTTACCTTAGTAACAGATACTTTAACATCTGTTTTCATGGCTTGCCTATCTGCTGATATATCTACTGATCGAAGTTGTATGGAAGACTCGCGAATCTCAAATTTTTTCGTAAGAATCTGTTTTGCTTTTAGTGAAACAGATTCTCTAGTTGTATCATATCCGATATAGGTTGTAAAAACGGTGTATTCACCGGCGGGTATGTTGGTAATGGAGAAAAATCCATTCACATCAGTAGAAGCCCCTAGGTTGGTTCCTTCCAAAATAACGTTGCAAAAAATAATAGGCTCACCACTATCTTTATCATTTACGAACCCTCTCAAATCGGCAGTTTGAGCATTCAGAAAAAGAAAGTTGCAGAATGCAAGAAAGAAACTCAGTCTAATTTTCATAATATCTATGTGGTGCAAATTTAAGCTTTAATGAAGAATTTTATAAACGAGCTCTTTAATTAATTCTCCATCGGTGATAGAGGAATTGTCGACGCCTTTTGATTTCAGATCATACTCTCTCAAGAGAGAAATAATTTGTAGCAATTTACTTTTAGAATAATTGCGAGCAGCAAGTTCGTAATCTTTCACAAAAAAAGGATTTATTTTGAGAGCTGACGCCACCGTATTTTTTGATTTATCTTTTAGAGTGTGATAGATGAGTGTTTTGTGAAAAAAACCAAATAGAACACTGATGGTCACTACAAATGGATTATCTTTAGGGTTTGCTGCAAAGTAGTTCGAAATAAGGTTTGCTCTCAAAACGTCTTTACGAGCCATAGCATTGTTTAGTTCAAAATTATTGAAGTCTTTACTGATGCCAATGTTTTGCTCAATAATTTCAAGATTTATTTCGCTCCCTTTCTCTACAATTAACATGAGTTTATCAAGCTCTTTGTTTATTTTGCTCAAATCAGCACCCAGATATTCCGCTAGTAGATGCGCCGCTTTTGGATGAATGCTGTAGTTGTTTTGTTTTAAATAATTTTGAATCCAGGAAGGAACTTGATTTTCATACAATTTTTTACTCTCAAACAGCACTGCTTTTTTGGCTAATTCTTTAGTAAAAGTTTTGCGTTTGTCGAGTGTTTTATACTTATAGCATATCACTAATATAGTAGCAGCTTGGGGTTGCTCTAAATAAGGTGCTAAATCATCAATTTTTCGAATATGCTGGGCTTCTTTTACAATTACAAGATTACGTGATCCCATGAGCGGAAAACGTTTTGCCTGAGCTATGATCGTTCCTACATCGGTATCTTTTCCGTACAAGGTTGTTTGATTGAATTCTCTTTCAGAATCGTCAAGAGCATGCGCTGTAATGTAATTACAGATTTCATCAATAAAATATGTTTCCTCACCCATTAAAAAATAGATAGGCTGGTAAACATTCTTTTGTAACTGGGCTAATATCTCGTTAAAATTCATTTAAATTCGCCTCTGTCTTATGCTCGATTTGAATTTGCCAAAATACGACTTCAAAGTCAAAATAGAGAACGGAAAGAAACAAATTTTCGACTCTGTTAGAAAGCGTTTTGTGGTCCTGACCCCAGAAGAATGGGTCAGACAGCATTTCATTCAATTTCTTCACCGTCAAAAAGGATTCCCGCTGAGCATGATGGGTGTAGAATTCTCTTTACAGTATAATGGAATGCAAAAAAGAGCGGATATTATTTGTTTTAAAACAGATGGCAAACCCTTTTTATTGGTAGAGTGTAAATCATTTAGCATATCGATTCAGCAAAAAGTCTTTGATCAAATAGCTCGCTATAATTTTGACTTGCAAGTGCCCTATTTGGTTGTAACCAATGGCATAGATCATTTTTGTTGTGCTCTAAATGAACAAAAAAAAACCTATGAATTCATTGAAGAAATCCCTAGCTTTTAATTTTCTCACTGCACATAAAAAAAGTAAATTTGCTGGCTAATTAGTATTTCAAATGAATTTAGAAGGTATTTTATCTGTCACTGGTAAGCCGGGTTTATTTAAGCTAGTAAGCCAAGCCAAAAACACCGTAATTGTTGAAAGTTTGACAGATGCTAAACGATTTCCATTATATGCATCTCACCAGCTAAGTGCATTAGAGGACATTGGTATCTATACTTATGACGATACAGTAGCATTATCAGAAGTTTTTGCATTGATATCAAAAAAAGAGAATGGTGGATTAACCATTAACCACAAAGCGTCTAAAGATGAGTTGTATAAATGGCTAAGACTTATTGTTCCTGATTTTGATGAAGAAAGAGTATATCAGTCAGACATTAAAAAATTAGTTCATTGGTACAACAGCCTACATGCTGCAGGCTTTATCGATAAGCCCACCGTTAAAAAAGAAGAAGATGGAAACAACGACAATTAACATTCCAAAAAGACCCCAAAGAAAATTTATTTCTGAAGAGCTAGTGGTTGATTCGTGGTCTAAGATAGAAACGTACTTTCAAGATTTATTGGATAGAAAAATTCATTCGGTAACAGCGTTAGAAAGGTGGATGTTGGATCGAAGTGAATTAGAAGCTGTTTTAGAAGAAGAGCAGGCTTGGCGATACATTAAAATGAACATTGATACGAGAGATAAAGAATTGGGAGATGCTTTTTCTTTTTGGGTAAAAGAGATATCCCCAAATGTTGCTCCATATAATCACAAGCTTAACTTAAAGTTGAAAGAAAATCCTTTTTATGAAGATTTAGACAAGGAAAAATACCGAATTTATCTTCGTGGTTTAGATAAGGCGATAGAGATTTATCGAGATGAAAATATTTCGTTGTTTACCGAAATGCAAACCAAGCAGCAAGAGTATGGGGCTATTGCTGCAAAAATGACGGTTGACATTGATGGCGAAACAATGACCATGCAAAAAGCTGCACAGTATTTAAAAAGTACAAATAGAGCTAAGCGAGAGGAAGTTTTTGCGAAAGTAAATGAGCGCAGAATAAAAGATCGAGATACATTGGATAAGCTATTCGATGAATTGATAGCCTTACGTCAAAAAATTGCTTGCAATGCTGGTTTTGATAATTATAGAGATTATAAGTTTGCAGCAATGGGGCGTTTTGATTATACACCCAGCGATTGTTATGATTTTCACGCTTCTATAGCTCAAGAAATCACTCCTATTATTCATCAGATAGATCAAGATCGTAAGGATAAAATGGGTTTAGAAAGTTATAAGCCATGGGATACCTTAGTGGATGATTCTGGCAAAGAGTCCCTTAAGCCTTTTAAGGAAGGGGGAGAGCTGATAGATAAAACGATTAAATGTTTTCACAGATTGCGTCCTTATTTTGGAGAATGTTTAGAAGTCATGAAAGCCATGAACCATCTTGATTTAGAGTCGAAAGAAGGAAAAGCTCCTGGTGGGTTCAACTACCCACTGTATGAAATTGGCGTTCCATTTATTTACATGAATGCTGTTGGTTCTCAAAGAGATTTGGTAACCATGGTTCATGAAGGGGGGCATGCTGTGCACTCTTTTTTAAGCAGAGAGCTAGATTTATGTGAGTTTAAGAGTGTGCCATCCGAAGTAGCAGAGTTGGCTTCAATGGCGATGGAACTATTGAGTATGGAGACTTGGGATGAGTTTTATACAGATGAAAAAGAGTTAAAACGTGCCAAACGCGAACAGCTACAAAAGGTTCTAGGTGGTCTTCCTTGGATTGCCGCTATAGATAAGTTTCAGCATTGGATTTATACAACAAAACACACTCCTGAAGAACGTAGGGCAGAATGGGCTAACATAATGGGTTTATTAGGAAGTTCGGTCATCGACTGGGAAGGCAATGAAACAGCTTATTTAAATCAATGGCAAAAGCAACTTCATCTATATGAAGTTCCATTTTATTACATTGAATATGGAATGGCTCAGTTAGGAGCAATTGCTATGTGGAGAAGTTATAAAATACATGGAGAAAAAGCCTTAGATAATTACATTAGCGCTTTGCGTTTAGGATATACTAAGTCCATCTCAGAGCTGTATCAAGAAGCAGGTATTGAGTTTAATTTTTCTCAGGAATATGTAAAGGAGCTTGCCGATTTCGTGAAATTAGAAATGGCTAAAATCTAAGTTTTTTAAAGAATATTGACTTCGGGCTCTAGCCAAATTCCAAAAGTATTTTTGATTGATTGTTGTATTTTTATAGAGAGTGCTACTAAATCCTTTCCTTTGGCATTTCCATAATTTACCAATACAAGTGCTTGTTTTTTGTGGATACCGGCATCACCCTCTCTAAATCCTTTCCATCCTGCTTGATCAATTAGCCAGCCTGCAGCTACCTTTGTTTCAGTAGCTGAAACAGGATAGCCAACGATGGTTGGAAATCTCTTTTGTAACTCTTGAAAATGTGTGTTTGAAACAACAGGGTTCTTGAAGAACGAACCGCTATTACCAATTTCTTTTGGGTCAGGTAGATTGCTCTTTCTAATATTAATTACAGCCTGACTAATATTTTGTAAAGAAAGTTCCTCAACGCCCATCGATTGTAACTCTTCCTGTATAGCTCCATAGGAGGTTTTAAAATGGTGCTTTTTGTTGAGTTTAAAAAACACTTTTGTAATGATGTATCTCCCTTTCAATTCTCCTTTGAAAATAGAATGACGATAGCCAAACTCACAAGCTTCCTTGCTAAACACTTTTTGTTGAAGACTGTCAATTTCTAAAGCCTCTAATTTTTCAAAAACAGATTTGATTTCTACTCCATAAGCACCAATGTTTTGCATAGGAGCTGCCCCTACGCTTCCAGGTATTAATGAAAGGTTTTCTATGCCACCTAGCTTGTTTTCAATGCTCCATAAAACAAACTGATGCCATATTTCTCCAGCGCCTACTTTTACAACAGCATAACTTTCTGTTTCTTCAACTATTTCAATGCCTTTAATTTCATTTTTCAGAACTGTGCCCTTAAAATTTTGAGTTAGTAAAATATTACTTCCTCCGCCTAATACCATCAGTGGAGGCTTTTGTTCTACTAGTAGTTTTTTAAGTTCATCTTCTGATTTAAAAAAAGCAAAGAAATCAGCTTGGTAAGCTAAACCAAAAGTGTTGTATGCCTTCAATGATTGTTTTTGCTGAAAAACCATAAGCTCAAAGGTAAAAATACTTCTTGGCTTAGGCGTTGTATTTTATGTATTTTCGTCTGCATTATGCCTCAAAAAATTATTGTTTCGGTTTCCAATGATTTAGTATCTGATCAGCGTGTACACAAAGTGTGTAGCACCCTGATGGAAATGGGTTTCAAGATTTTACTTTTGGGTAGAAAGTTTCATACTAGTGAAGAATTACAAAGACCTTATGAAACACATAGGTTCTCTTTGCTTTTTAATAAAGGTCCTTTATTTTATGCTGAGTTTAACATTCGTTTGTTTTGTTTTTTGCTGATTCATAAAAAATGCATTTTGCTAAGCAATGATTTAGACACATTGCTTCCAAATTTCCTCATTTCTAAACTGAAAGGAAATGATTTAATTTATGATAGTCATGAGCTTTTTCCAGAAGTGCCGGAATTGCAAAATCGTCCTTTTGTCAAGAAATTATGGGAACTCATAGAGCGATTAATTCTTCCTAAAATAAAGCATGCTTACACCGTTTGTCGATCCATTGCCGATCATTACCGAAAACAATACGGTTTGCAAATGCAAGTAATTCGAAATGTGCCTTTTAGGGAAGCAAAAGGAGAGCTGCCCAAAAGAACCAAAACATTAATTTATCAAGGGGGTCTTAACCCTGGTAGAGGCTTGGAGTTAGCCATTGATGCTTTAAAGTACTTGAAGGATTATACTTTAATGATTGTCGGCGAGGGTGAGACCATGGAAGATTTGAAACAATTGGCTGCAGAATGTAGGGTGGCAGACCGCGTTGACTTTGTAGGAAGGGTGCCTTATGAACAGCTTTCAAAATATACCGCTAAAGCCAGTGTAGGATTGTTATTAGAAGAACCAGTTGGACTGAGTTTTCAATATGCACTACCTAACAAGTTGTTTGATTACATACATGCAGATTTGCCTTTTATTGCTTCAGATTTAATTGAAGTAAGAAACATCGTTCACAAATTTGGAGTTGGACAAATACTCAAAGACAGGACGCCTAAAGCCTTAGCAAAACAAATAGAAAGCCTTCCGCCCTTTGATAAAAACTGCTACGATCAAGCAAAAACAGAGCTGTGTTGGCAAAAGGAGCAATATGTTTTGAAAGAGGTTATCGATTCTCTTTTATAGTCAGTAAGTAGCTAAGCTTAAATAAGTCAAAAATTATTAATGAGTTTTTTCCTTCTATAAGTAGTTTCTCACATTGATTTTTTAGAGTGCTAAAAATAATTAGACTAAAAAAAAGTGTGGGTTTAAAGATAAGGTAATAACGATATAGCTTAACATCTCTATTGATCCTGTTTTCTTGTATTAACAGCGCTAAGTTTTCTAACCCAACTTTCGTTTTTTGAATAAAACTTTTGTGGTTGTCAAGTCCAAGATGAATAATTGGGTTGTCGATGTGAGCAACTGTTACCCCAGCTTTTTTTAGCTCAATACCAAACAAGGTGTCTTCATGACCATAGCCTTTAATGTTTTCATCAAAAGCAATTTTCTGAAAAATAGTTTTAGGGACTAATAAATTGAAAGCTGTAAAAGATTGATATGGGGATTGATTACGAATACTAGCATTTTTTTCTTCTCTAGCTTTTCCATATTTCCAGCGTAGTTCTTGTGATTTTTCTGGTTTTTTTAATTGATAATTTACCCCTCCGCAAACAACATGTCCGCTATTTAAATAAGGGCTATATGCAGCTAAAAAATCATCTTTATCAATAGAAATATCACAATCCAAAAAAAGCAGGTTGTTGTATTTTGCTTGTTGGGCCAATAGATTACGAATTTTTGTTCTTCCAATGTTATGTTCCAGTTCGGTATAATGAATGCCTGCTTCTTTAGATAGTGACTTATTACTGTCTTTGTGAGTTGTCGAATAATCATCAAAACATAAAATTTCAAAAGGGATGTTTAGCTTTTTTGCTTGTTTCTTGAGTTCTAAAACAACATCCACCACTTTGAAGTTGTATATGGGGATGAGAATGGAGAGCATTAAGCGGTTGTTAGTTGATGATCAATCAGCTTACCCAGTTTGCATTCTAGGGTTCTTGCAGGAAATTTGTCCAAAAGGTTGTGTTCGTGTGTGGCCATTAAAACAGCCGTTCCGCCTTGACATATTTGACGCATTAAATGCATGATGCTTTCGGTTGTTTTAGGGTCTAAATTTCCAGTAGGTTCGTCGGCAAGTATTAACTGAGGCTCGTTAAGTAAGGCTCTGGCAATGGAAACTCTTTGCTGTTCCCCTCCTGATAGTTCATGAGGAAAACGTTTTCTTTTGTCCAACATCCCAACTTTTTGTAAGACAAGATGTATTCTCTCGTCCATTGATTTTTTATCCTTCCAACCCGTTGCATTTAAAACAAAGGCTAAATTATCATAAACGCTTCTGTCGGAGAGTAATTGAAAATCCTGAAAAACGACGCCTATTTTTCTTCTCAAAAAAGGAATTGCACTATTCTTTAAGCTAGATAGGTGGTGGCCTACAATTTCGGCTTTACCTTCTTGCAGAGGTAAATCTGCGTATAATGTCTTGAGTAAACTTGATTTTCCGCTTCCCGTAGCGCCTATCAAAAATACAAATTCCCCAGCTGTAATTTGAAAAGTTACCTTTTCAAGAACCAAAAAATCTTTTTGGTAAACATCAACTTTTTGTAAGTGGACTATAGACATTAGCGCAATTGGTTTATACAAAAGTAGTTTTTTTGAGCATTTACTCAACTACCCTTTTTGCACAACAATCCTGTTAATAACTTCTAGAGGCAGCTACTATTGCTGGGGTATTGTTTGATAAATTAGCAGAAATTTGACTGTATGCCTAAAATCCAAATTTTATTTTATGCTCTTGTTTTAGGTTTCTTTCCTGTTGTTGCGCAAACAACAGACTGGTACAAGGCTAAAGAGTTAATGACTAAAGGAAATTATGCTTTAGCACAGTCGTATTTAGCTGCTTTAGATTTAACTAATTTAAGTGATTCGCAAATTGAGAAAAGTCATTTTGACAGAGCGGTTTGTGCCATGGAGCTTTTTAATGATGATGCCGTCTATTACTTCGAAAAATATTTACACAAATACCCACATGGTTCCTTTGCCAATAGCGCACATCTTCATTTAGGCAATATCTATTACAGGGATAAAAATTACACTCGAGCAGTAGCTATGTACATTCAGCTCAACCCTGATCTACTTTCTGAACAAGATCGAAATATGTTCTTTTTTAGAAAAGGCTATGCTTGTTTTACTATTAAAAATTTCGAATTGGCTAAGCTCTCATTTTATGAGTTGGATGGTGTCTCATTTAAATATGAAGAGTTAACAAGATATTACGTTGCCCACATCGCCTATGTTGAAGGGAATTATGCTTCCGCTTTGCAGCATTTTAATGCACTAAGACAGGTAAAAGGATTAGGCACCATCGTACGTTATTACATCGCTCAGATTTATTATTTGCAAGGAAGAAGTCTTGAACTGCTGGAATTTGCTTTGCCTTTGCTTGATAGTGCAAACACTAAACGTGCTCCCGAAATTGCTAAATTAATTGGAGATGCATACTATCGAACGGATCAGTTTGGAAAATCTATTGAGTATTTAGAACGCTTTCAGAAAAGCGCTCCAGAAACCGTTAGTAGGTTAGATAATTACCAACTAGGATTTGCTTATTACAAAACCAAAGCAATAGCGCAAGCAATTCCGCTTTTTGAAATCGTACTGAAAAAGCAGGATAGTTTAGCACAGTATGCTGCATATCATTTAGCAGATTCCTACATGCAGAACGATCAAAAGGAATATGCTTTAAACGCTTTTAAGCACGCTGCTACCTTTGCTTTTAATCCGGAGCTTCAGGAGGATGCAGCATTTAATTATTCTAAATTGGTATATGAGAAAGAATCTGCCTATGCCCAGTCTATAGATGTTCTTCAAAAATTCATTCAACAATTCCCTAATTCAGCTAAGTTACCCGTAATTCAAGGGTACCTTGTAAATGCTTATTCTTTTTCAAGCAATTATAAAGAGGCATTGATCGCCTTTGAAAATTTTGAGCAGTTAACCTTTGACCAAAAAGCTGTTTATCAAAGAATGGCTTTTTTTCGAGGCATAGAGTTATATAATCAAGATCGTAAAGAACAAGCCATTCAGTTGTTTGATCAGTCTTTGCAATATCCTATTTCTGAAGAGTACAAGAGTTTGTGTTTTTATTGGAAAGGAGAGGCTTATCACACACTTGGAATGTTTAAAAAAGCGGTTCAGCAATTTGAAAAATTTCTTTACAACTCGGGTTCTTTTAATCTTGAAGAATTTGCTAATGTATACTACAGTTTAGCCTATGCTCATTACCATTTGCAAAAGTATAGCACAGCAATAAAGTGGTTCCGCAAATACATTAAAAACACTTCAGATAGGAAAAAACAAAACGATGCTTGTTTGCGTACTGCTGACGCATATTTCATGAAAAATCAATACACTAGGGCTGCTGACTTTTATTCCCAAGCAGAAACCATTGCTGTTTTTGATGTTGACTACGCACTATATCAACAATCACTTTGTTTTGCTTTATTGAATGAAATTTCAAAACAGAAAGCGACTTTATCTCAGCTGATATCCGATTATCCATCCTCACCCTATGTTGACGATGCAAAATTTGCTTTAGCAGGCATCTATTTTTTGTCTAACAGGCTGGATGAGGGTGTTCTTTTGATGCAAGAAGTAATTGATGAACATCCTTTTAGTCCGTTAGTAAAGTTAGGCTTGCTAAAGCTTGGTTTGCATTATTACAGCGCGGATAAAGTAACATTAGCTATCAATAATTTTAAAAGAGTAATCGAAGAATATCCAGCTACTGTTGAGTCTCAAGAGGCCCTGGTTGGACTCAAAAATATTTACATTGATGCCGGGGATGTAAAATCCTATTTTGATTACATTGAAGGCTTGTCAGAGGTTAGTGTAAGTGTTTCTGCACAAGATTCGATTACTTTTGAAGCTGCCGAAATATTATATGTTAAGCAAGATCATCACAAAGCAATTGCTGCTTTTGAAGATTATCTCCAAAATTTTTCAACACCTATTTTTAAGTTATCCGCTCATTTTTACAAAGCAGAAGCATTATTTGCTTTGGGGAGTGAAGAATGCTTAAAAGATTACCTGGAGGTATTGGAGTTTAAACAAAATCAATTTACAGAGCGCTCATTAGCACAAGCGGCAAGGATTGAGTTAAATCAACTTGATTTTGGTATTGCTGCGCTTCATTATACAAGCCTACAAGAACAAGCACAAGATAAAGAGCTTAAAAGAGAAGCTACCATTGCACTAATGCGTTGTTATGAGGGGTTAAATAATCAAGAGCAATTGCTATTAGCGGCACAAGCGGTTTTAAGTATTGATAAAATTACTGCTGAACTAGAAGTGAAAGCTCGTTTGATTATAGCAGATAAGGCCTTCCAAGACTCGGAGTATTACCTTGCAAACAAGCATTATAAATGGATTGTCGGTGCCACAAATTCATCAGCGGGTGCTCATGCTCAATACTATTTAGCTTACATATTCTTTTTACAAGACGACTTCTCATCCGCCGAAAAGTATATCTTTAAATTGTCTGAAGAATTTACCGATGACTATTTCATTGCTAAAGGCTTTATTCTTTTGGCTGATGTTTACTTAGCGCAAGGCAATTTGTTTCAGGCCAAGGCAACTTTAGAAAGTATCATAGAGAATCACGAAGGTCAAGAATTAAAACAAATTGCTACCAATAAAAAACAACTAATAATAGACCTAGAAAATGAACAAAATCAAGAGCCAGTAGAACCAGAAATAGTTATTGATCTGGTAGAAGACATGGACATCGATTTTGATGATTTAATGGAGGCGGAATTATCAGAAGGAAATGAAGAATAATGCATTAACAATTATATTGATTTTCTCGTCTTTTTCACTTTGGGCGCAAGACCAAGATTTAGATACGCAAGAAGTAAATGTGATAGAACAGTTTATCCCTAAAGTTACTCCGGCAAGAAAAATTACTGATATCCCAAAGGTTGTTGATACAATAAAGGATGAAAAAAAGATCTACTACAGTACCTTGACCAACCAATACCAAACTTCCTATAAAATTGATACTATTAAGGCAGCCAAGATAAAAGGTGAGCCCATTCCAAAATTGTATGCCAACTTTCTGGAGTTAAGAATGGGAAAAGCTGCAGTACCTTTTTTTAGGGGATATCATAACTCACTACGTAATAAGCAATGGAGTTATGGAGTTGAGTTTGGTTATCATAACTCCTCTGCTAAAGTAGAAGGATTTGATGCTGGTTTTCAAGAAACCTTGATAGCAGCATTTGGTAAAGGAATTTTAGATCTAGGGATCCTCAATGCAGCTGTTAAAAGAGAGGGTAGTACCTTTTCTGCACATGCAAAGCAAGCTGATTTATCAGATGATCAGCTGCATCAATATTGGGGCTATTCGCAGCTAAATTTGAGTTTTGAAAGCAAACATAATAGTCGAAATCGTTTGCATCATCACACGCGCTTGTTTGTGAAAGACTTAAATGAGATGACTGAAAATAATTACGGATTTGAGTCAAAACTGAAAAAGCGATTCGGTGTTTATGATTACTCTCTATTGCTTAAGGCTGATTTATACTCAAACAATGCAGCCGAATCGATGCCTTTTGCTACTGACCTAATAAAAGAAGGACTCTATACGTTGAGTCCACGAATTTCAGCTGAGCTTTATGATGTACAAATAAATGCTGGTTTCGATGAAACAATTAACACCTTTCAGTCAGACAGCACTTATACAAACTTTCATTTTTACCCACAAATAAGGGCCGATTATGAAATTATCCCCAGTATCTTTAAGATTTATGGAGGGGTGCGATCAGGCCTCACTAAAAATTCCTACTGGAGTTTGAGTAAGGAAAATCCTTTTTTGTTAAATGCACTTAGGTATGATGGTGATGCGATAAAACTTAAAAATACCTCCTCAACGAATTTTTATGCCGGTTTAAATACCTTTTTTAATTCGGCTATCAGGGTGGGCGCCAAATTTTCTTTTGCCAACAGCACTGCAATGCCTTTCTTCAGCTTAAATCAATCAATGTGGGGTAACAAGTTTGCTGTTGAGTATTATTCAGGCACACATGCACAATTAAAGGCCGATATAAGCTATAGTGATTCAGCTAAGAAAGGCTTAGATTTAAGCATCTTATTTCAACGTTACACATTAGATAAAGTATATGCTGAAGCTGTTAATGCATTGTACAAGCCAAAAGTAGAAGTCAGTTTATCCTCCTTTTACAATGTAGGTGATAAAATCATTTTTAATTTAAGTCTTTACAGCGCTTTTGGAAGACCGTTTCAGCATCCTAATTCTTCAGCTTTAACAGAGAATGAACAGATGAAGGACCTTGTCGATTTTGACTTCAAAATTGAGTATAAATACAATAAGGTAATGTCTGCTTATTTGAGCGGCAAAAACTGCCTCGGCGGTTATGAAATTTGGCAAAATTACCCTGTTGTTCCGCGTCAAATACAGTTGGGTATTTCTTATCAGTTATAGTCCAAAACTTTTCAACGAATTGTTAATAAAAACAGTGGTATTTTCTACTGATTTTAGGTGCCTATGTAAGGGGTTTTTTTACATTTGTCTGTATCCTAGTAATAAGCAATAAATTTAATTAAAAAAGAATGAGCGAAAATGTAGAGAAGCAGCCTGAATATGGAGCAGGTAATATTCAAGTCTTAGAAGGTTTAGAAGCAGTTCGCAAAAGACCAGCCATGTACATTGGTGATGTTGGCCAAAAAGGCTTGCACCATTTGGTTTATGAGGTAGTAGATAATTCCATTGATGAGGCTTTAGCTGGACATTGTACGCATATTGATGTATTCATTAACGAAGATAATTCTATAACGGTAAAAGATAATGGCCGCGGAATACCAACCGATTTACATCCAAAAGAAAAAAAGTCAGCACTAGAAGTAGTAATGACTGTTCTGCATGCTGGTGGTAAATTTGATAAAGATTCTTATAAAGTATCCGGTGGTTTACACGGCGTGGGTGTTTCTTGTGTAAACGCACTCTCAACACATCTTAAAGCTACTGTTTATCGAAACGGTAAAATACATGAGCAAGAATATTCACGTGGAATTCCTCAATACGATGTTAAGGAAGTAGGAACGACTGATCAAACAGGTACTGAGGTTACTTTTAAGCCTGATAATGAAATCTTTTTGGAGGTTGTGTATCACTTTGATATTTTACAGGCCCGTTTACGAGAATTGTCTTTTTTAAATAAAGGGATCTATCTTTCCTTAACCGATAAAAGAAGAAAAGATGACGAAGGAAATTTCATAAAAGATGAATTTTTCTCAGAAGGAGGCTTGAGGGAATTTGTAGAGTTGATAGATGAGAATAGGGAGAAGTTGTTGGAGAGTGTAATATACATGGAGACGGAAAAGAATGGTGTGCCCGTGGAAGTAGCCATGCACTACAACACTTCTTATTCAGAAAATATTCATTCATACGTAAATAATATCAATACGCATGAAGGAGGAACACACCTCTCAGGATTTCGTAGAGCACTTACCAGAACACTCAAAAAATATGCCGACGAATCGGGGATGTTAGATAAAGTCAAGTACGAAATTGCAGGCGATGATTTTCGTGAGGGATTAACAGCCGTTATTTCAGTAAAGGTAATGGAGCCTCAGTTTGAGGGTCAGACTAAAACTAAACTAGGGAATAAAGAGGTGACTGGTGCTGTAGATCAGGCCGTAGGTGAGATGCTTAACAACTACCTTGAGGAAAACCCATCCATGGCCAAGCAGATCGTTCAGAAAGTATTATTGGCAGCTCAGGCACGTAATGCAGCCCGCAAAGCTCGAGAAATGGTGCAGCGTAAAAATGTTCTTTCTGGCTCTGGACTTCCTGGAAAACTTGCTGATTGCTCTGATAAGGATCCAGAAAAATGTGAAATATTCTTAGTAGAGGGAGATTCTGCAGGGGGTACAGCAAAGCAAGGTCGAGATCGTTTTTTTCAAGCCATTTTACCCTTGCGTGGTAAAATTTTGAATGTTGAAAAAGCCATGCAACATCGTGTTTTTGAAAATGAAGAAATCAAAAATATGTTTACCGCCTTAGGAGTAACCATCGGAACTGAAGAAGATAGCAAGGCTTTGAATCTTGAAAAATTACGCTATCATAAAATCGTTATTATGACGGATGCTGATGTTGATGGTTCTCATATCGCTACCCTTATACTAACCTTCTTTTTCCGATATATGAAACCGCTTGTTGAGAATGGCTATCTATACATTGCTACTCCTCCACTGTATTTAATCAAAAAAGGGAAAGAACAACATTATTGCTGGAGTGACGATGAGCGTGATTTGTTAGCACAAAAAATGGGTGGTAATGTCGGCATACAGCGTTATAAAGGTCTTGGTGAGATGAATGCCGAGCAGTTATGGGATACGACTATGAACCCCGAAGTACGTACCTTACGACAAGTAAGCATAGACAGCGCAGCTGAAGCTGACAGGGTGTTTTCAATGTTGATGGGAGATGAAGTGCCACCACGTAGAGAATTTATTGAGGCAAATGCTAAATATGCTAATATAGACGTATAGAGTTTCTATATAGGAACAAAAAAACCCGCATTAGCGGGTTTTTTTATGTTTTTTTTATCGAATTAAAGTGACTGTGCCAGTACAGTTCTCACAGTTGGTATGATCATATTTCCAACCATCCCAGTCTTGATAACTGATGTAATAAGTGTAGGCGCCTGAAGTTAATTTTTTACCCGAGAAATCATTTGTTCCATCCCATTCACTATTTGGATCTTGTGAAGTGTAAACCAAGGAGCCAAATCGATCATAAATAGCTATTTGATAAGTGTCTTCCCTTAGAGCGTGATGTTGAACCTTAAAGATGTCGTTTCGCCCATCCAAATCTGGAGTAAAAGCATTAGGTACATACAAAGTATGCTCTTCGATTACACGAATGATTTTGCTTGTGCTGTCAACACATCCGAAACTATTTTCAACTTTAAGGTTTACAATGTAGTCTCCTTTATATAAAAAGTGATGATCCAATTTATCTTGCGCATAAGTGTCCGTTGTGCCATCGGAAATACTCCAGATCCAAGCAACAGGATTGCCTATTGATCTATCATGAAAATTAACAATGGGGTAATTGTCAGTAATAGTGTCATTTAGATTGTAGATAATGGCTTTTAACTCTTCAGGTCTGAAAAGATCGTAGCTTACTGTATCCATACAGTCATTATCATCTGTTGCAATTAATGTGTAAATACCTGGTTCTGATAAGTTATAGATATCTGGCTCATTGCTGACAAAGAAGTTGGGGCCTGACCAGTTGTAATAATAGTTGCCATTAATAGAAACTGATCCAAAACAAGAGGTTTCTATAAAACCATCCGATTCGTAATGACAGCTGACATCGGCATGATTTTGAAGAATAGCTTGGAGCTCATTTGGCTCATTTATAGTTACAGTTTCTGAGTTAGAACAGTTTTGTGCGTCCGTTACGATTAGGTTATAAGTACCTGCCACAAGATTTATGATGTCCTCATTAGAAGATGTAAAGCCGTTAGGACCTGTCCAGTTATATACATAGGGACCTGCACCTCCATTGGTAGTTGCGTCAATGATGCCGTCTTCGTAGCCATTACAACTAACATTGTAATTATTATAGTTTGATTTTACGAAGGTGTTCGTCAAAACGTCAGCCTGACCAACTGTTACAATCAATGATGCCGGACAATTGTTAGCATCTAATACGCTTAAGTTATATAAACCTTGTTCAAGGTTATTGATGTCGTCTACATTATTACTGTATCCGTTTGGTCCTGTCCAAGATAATGTGTAAAAAGGAGTTCCACCACTAACGGTTGCATTTATGGCTCCGTCTGTAAAACCAAAACAGGTTACATCTACGTAACTATCCATTACTGCAATAAGCTCTGTGGGTTCCAATACATTATAAGAATCTACCTGAGGGCAGCCATTATCATCAGTAATGGTTACGGTATAAAAACCAGGCTCTAGATTCATGATGTCTGGATTGTTAGAATTAAATCCATTAGGTCCAATCCACGAAAAGCTATAATTTCCAGTACTTGTAGTTCCTCCATTAGCAGTGGTGTTTATTGCTCCGTCATTGCTTCCAAAACAGCTAATATCACTTCCGATTAATGTAGAGCTTAGTGCAGTTGGTTCATTAACTACAATAATTTCAGTAGCTACACATCCTAAATCATCGGTAACATTCACAGTGTAGCTATCACCACTTAAATTAGCAAGGGAAATAGGTCCATTTACATTCAAGTCAGTTTGTATTGAATTCCCATTGCTATCTTGCCAATCAAAGTCCCATGGGCTTGCTGTTCCTACTGGTGTAATCGTAATGCTGCCACTTGCGTTGCCATTACAATCTACATCAACAGAATTAGGTGTAAGTGTTAAGTCTGATACCGATACTGTTACATTTGCAGTACTTGGAGGATTCAATCCTGGACAGTTTTCTGAAATTGTCACCGTATATTCAGTCGTAACAGTAGGTGATACAGTAATTGTAGCACCAGTGCCTACTGTAACTCCACTTAGGGTTTCCGTCCATACAATATTGGCAGAACCAGAGGTGAGTGAAAATGGTATTTGATTAATTGTGTAATTGTTAGGGTTGTTAGGGTCAGGAATATACTCCCATCCTTCCGGTCCAACAGGTGCAAAAGAAGTGTTGTTTCTAGGAATAGCTGTGATGGGGTCTGTTATTACATGAGCGATGGTGCCATTTCCGTTCTGAATGCCGTGCGTTCCTGATCCAGTATTCCAAGTACAGTTGGCAATGTCCATATCAGAAATGTGATTTTCAATTCTATTAGTTGTTTCAAACAATTTGATTGTCAAAGCAGAACATTGGCCGCAGGAGCTGCCATACAGCGGAACTTCATACCATTTTACAATAAAAATACGATCGGGAGCCGTACCAATGGTTTGATATTCTATAGTTCCTGGGTTTACTGCAAATGCTGCTGGTTGTAAGTCTATCCAAGGGCCAAAAATCGCATTAACAGCAGGTCCAGTTCCTCCAGGAACTCCACCAGGAATAGCAGCTGTTACCCAAGAAGAGTACATGCCAGCATTGGTTAAGTCAAAAGTGATGTATCCGTTGGAGCTAATTAGGCAATCTGTAAAAGTGTTGCCATAGAAATCAAACGAAAAACCTATGGGAACAGCAGCCGAATAGGTGTCATCACCCATAGGCAAGGTAGGGCTACTGACTTGAACGGGGGCAGTAAGTGCGTTAGCACTGACGCTTAAGTCTGAGGAACCATTGCTGCAGATTACAGGGGGTGTTGCGGTGGCTGTTAATTGTGCAAAAGCTACTTCCGAAAACAGAAGTGCTAAAACTGATAGAAAAATTCTCATTGTGTATGTGATAATTTGCTAAAATACAAATAAATTACTGATGCATCAAATCTAGCAACTTTTGTGTCAAATGAAAATACGTTATGAAAACAATATTACGTTTTCACAAGCCTAAAAATTAACTCCAAATAGAAGACTAGCGCCCTTTGAAATGGTTTGTTTTTTTGATCAATGACTTCTTTAAATTGCAAAAATGAATCTACAGAAGAACAGCATAATTTATTCTTCAATTGCTTGAATAAATGTGTTTTAGTACATTGTCAAATCAGGGCTGTTTACTACATTTGCAGCATTAGTTTATACATCAATTTAATTCAAAAAAAATATGAAAGTTACAATAGTAGGTGCAGGTGCGGTTGGTGCAAGTTGTGCAGAGTATATTGCCATTAAAGACTTTGCATCTGAAGTAGTTCTGTTAGATATCAAGGAAGGTTTTGCTGAAGGAAAAGCCATGGATTTGATGCAGACCGCCTCTTTAAACGGCTTTGACACAAAAATTGTTGGAAGCACAAATGATTACCGTAAAACAGCAGGAAGCGATGTGGCTGTTATTACTTCAGGTATTCCCAGAAAACCAGGTATGACTCGGGAAGAATTGATTGGGATCAATGCTGGGATTGTCAAAACCGTTTCAGAAAACCTTATCAAGCATTCACCCAATGTGATTTTGATCATTGTAAGTAACCCTATGGATACAATGACCTACTTAACGCACAAGGTTACAGGTTTACCTAAAAATAAAATTATTGGAATGGGCGGTGCACTGGATAGTGCTCGTTTTAAATATAGGATTTCTGAAGCCCTGAAAGCACCAGCATCTGATGTTGACGGGATGGTTATTGGAGGCCACAGTGATAAAGGAATGGTTCCATTAACACGCTTAGCAACAAGAAACTCTGTTCGTATTTCCGACTTTTTATCAGAAGAAAGGTTGGCGCAGATTGCAGCAGACACGAAAGTAGGGGGTGCAACTTTAACCAAAATGTTGGGTACATCCGCTTGGTATGCACCAGGGGCTGCAGTTTCTGGTTTAGTACAAGCCATCGCTTGCGATCAGCAAAAAATGTTCCCGTGTTCCGTTCTTTTGGAAGGGGAGTATGGTTTAAACGATTTAACAATTGGAGTACCCGTAATTTTGGGTAAAAATGGAATAGAAAAAATTGTTGAGATTGATTTAGATGACAATGAAAAAGCCTTGTTAGAAGAATCAGCTGAGGGCGTTAAGGCAACCAACAAGCTGCTTAGTGAGATGAATCTATTTTAAACTAACAAAGAGATAAATAAAAAAGGGAGCATTTGCTCCCTTTTTTATTGCTTTATAAATTTCCCAAATTTCTGATCAGAATTGATTAAATAAACTCCTTTTGGTAAGTGTAGTATGTTTATTTTTTTTGCTCGCGTTTTCATTACTACTTCTCCCACCATATTCCAAATTAATTTTTCATTAGGATCATCGATAAAAATGCTTTCTTTGGCAGGGTTAGGATAAATTTTTAGTGCCTTTTGTGGCTCAACAATTTGAGATGGAATGCTTGTATCAGATTGGTAATAGATGAGGCCTCCTGCAAGATTTCCAATGATCAAATCTCGTACATTATCGTTGTTTATGTCTTGGTAGCTTACGCTTGTCTTAATGCCATCCCAAATATTAAATTTGAAAGTGTCTACCACAGCAAAGGAACCGTTTAAATTATTATCAATATTGTTGAAGTGATAAATATGCCCGCTTTCAGTGCCTACTAACATTTGTGTGGCATTGTTTTCGGTATATAAATAAGGCCTACTATATCCATATCCTGCAAGTGTATTGGCAACCTGCACTTGTCCGAAATCATCAATTAGTGTGTCAAAAACAGCTGCTGTTGAAGTACCCATGTTGGGTAAGTAAACAAGATCGCCAGTGAGTTTTCCAACTACTAAATCCAATAGGCTATCTTGGTTAAAGTCCCATAAAATGGGTGCGGCATATTGCCCAACATCAATGTTAAAAAAATTATTGGTTTGTAAGCTCATTTGTATAGGGTTTCCAGCACCAGCGTTGTTAACGAAATAATGTAATTTTCCATCCGCATCACCAATGATCATGTCGTCATCACCATCACCATCTAAATCTCCAAAAGTAGGAGACACTCCTCCAACAGGAATGTTAAGAATAGTATTTAAGGGAGTATTGCTTAAGTTTGCAAAGTCTTCTTCTACAAGATCAAAAATAGGATTTGTCATTGTTCCTGTATTTTCTAAAATGGCTATTTGCCCTGTATAATCACCGCTATTGTAATAACCGAAATTGCCACAAATGATATCCAGCAGTCCATCCTTGTTGTAGTCGTAAAACAATGGATAGGCCCCAGCACCAAAATCTAGCGTGTTTTCTTGTAAAAAGTCTTTTTTGGTAAGAGAAAAAATAGGAGCGTCATTGCTTCCATTGTTTAAATACAGCCATAAGCTTTCTTTATTTTCGCAATTATTAGCGATGTTCGGACTAGCAATAAGATCTTTGATGCCGTCATTGTTAACATCCAAATAGAAGGCAGCAGGAAATGCTGCGATGTCTGTAGCGGTGGTGCTATTATTATTTTCTGGAAAACTTTGATCAACTAGGGAGATTACAGCGTTGCTACTATTTCCACCATTTGTTAGTAAATTAAGGTTATTGAAAGAAACATCTCCTAAAATCAAGTCTTTGTCTGTGTCATTATCAATATCAATAGCCAATATAGAGGAACCGGTATGTCTGCTGAATGATTGAATAGTATTGCAATCGTTCAATATATAAGTATTGAGTCCTTCATAAACATCGCCCCAACAAGGGTCTGTCATTTCAAAAACGAGGCTATCACAATGCCCGTAAAGATCCATGCTTTTATTTTCATGAAATTCAATGTAACCTCCTAAAGATTGAAAAGTGAGAATGTCAAGGTCTCCATCATTATCTACATCAGTGATGGCTGGTATGTCAACACGACTAACGTAGAGTTGAAAAGGAGAACCACCATAATCGGTAATTACATTAGAGATCAAGCTAAAGTTGAGATTAGTTGTGGAGGTGTTTTTATAGACCATTACTTTTCCTCCATTGTAGGCAAAAATATCTTCTTTTCCATCGCAATTATAATCAACAAGAAGAGCCCAATCACTTAAATTAGGAAAAGGGGCTATAAAATCGGGATTGTAAGTGTAATCGATGGTGTTTGTACTACCTCCATTGATAAATGGAATGATGCGGTTGCCACTTCGTTCAAAAACAAAAAGATCTTTTATACCATCTAAGTTTAAATCAATTTCTGAAAGTTGGCATGAGTTTAAGCCTCCACTCCAGGCGTTGGGAATGTTTTGGTTATTTTGACTCGCTGTTGGATAGGATCGTTGGATAGATTGCGATTGGCTTACTACCGACCCAAGAATAAACAACAAAAGAATAAAATATTTCATTTATCAAAAATACGAATATTGTATTTGTATAGAACCCATTAAACAAACGAAATCTTACTAACTCAGCTGTTTTTCACTTACTTCAGGCTACCTTTATAAATATCGATTGTAATTTCCGATTTGATATTCTATATTTGCCCGTTATAATTAAAGCAAAGAAACAGTATTATGCAGAATAAAAACGTAATTTCCTTATTTGCCATCTTATTCGCCTTGGTGTGTTTGTACCAATTGTCGTTTACTTGGATTGCCAATGGGGTGGAAGAAGATGCCAAGGTGTTTGCAGGTGGTAACGAAGTTAAAGAGCGATCGTACTTAGATTCAATAGCTACTGAGCCCGTGTACAGTATTGGTATCAAAGAATATACCTATAACGAATGTACATCTAGAGAAATAAACTTAGGACTGGATTTGAAAGGAGGGATGAATGTTACCTTGGAAGTTTCTGTGGTAGATGTGATTCGCGCTTTGTCAAATTATAGTAAAGATGAAACCTTTGTTGCAGCAATTGAATCTGCCAAAGAAAAACAAAGAAATAGTCAAGATGATTTTGTTACACTCTTTGCAAGCTCATTTAATGAACAAGACCCCGATGCTAAATTGGCAGCAATTTTTTATACGCCAGAGCTGAAAGATAAAGTTCAGACTTCATCAACCAATCAAGAAATTATTAATGTCATAAGAGAAGAAGTTGAAGAAGCCATCAGTCGTTCTTTCAATATTTTGAGAACGCGTATTGACCGCTTTGGTGTTACACAACCAAACATTCAGCGTTTAGAAGGCTCTGGAAGAATTTTGGTGGAACTACCCGGTGTAAAAGATCCCGATCGTGTGCGTAAACTATTACAAGGAACAGCACAATTAGAGTTTTGGGAAACATATGAGTACAGCGATCTTTTAGGAGCAATCACTTCTGCAAATGAGTTTTTAAAAGAAGAAGAAGCTTTAAAAAACGATGAAGATGTTGAGGTGTCAGAAGTTCTGGCAGCAACAGAAGAGGTTGAAACAGAGGAGAATTCCTTAATTGATCAGTTAGCAGCGGACTCGGCATTGACCGATACCTCTGCACTTACTTTCGAGCAGTTTGCTGCTGAAAATCCTTTGTATGCTGTTTTAATCCCAAGTTTAGATCAGAACAATCAGCCCCTTCAAGGACCAGTTTGTGGTTTTTCAGCTATTAAAGATACTTCCAAAGTCAATGATTATTTAGCAATGTCTGAGATTCTTGATTTCTTCCCAAGAGATGTCAAATTTGTGTGGACTGTAAAGCCCTATGATGCAGAAGGTAAATTTGTGCAATTGGTTGCACTAAGAGGAGACTCCAGAAGTAAAAAAGCAGCCATGGAGGGTGATGTTATTACAGACGCCAGACAAGATTTTGGACAATTTAACGGTTCGCCAGAGGTATCTATGACCATGAACGCCGAAGGCGCTCGTGCATGGAAAAGACTAACAGGAGAGAATATCGGTAAAAGCGTTGCCATTGTTTTGGATGATTATGTGTATTCTTTTCCAACAGTACAAGCAGAAATTGCCGGAGGACGTTCTCAGATAACAGGAAACTTTACCATTAATGAGGCAAGCGATTTAGCCAATATTTTAAAATCGGGTAAATTACCTGCTCCAGCACGTATTATAGAAGAAGCCATTGTTGGACCTTCGTTAGGTCAAGAAGCCATTGATGCTGGATTGAAATCATTTATGATTGCACTTTTCTTTGTGCTACTATATATGATATTCTACTATAATTTTGCAGGAATTGTATCTAACATTGCTCTTTTAACAAACCTTTTCTTTGTATTTGGTGTGTTATCTTCCATTGGTGCCGTATTAACGCTTCCAGGAATTGCAGGTATCGTTTTAACCATTGGTATGTCAGTAGATGCTAATGTACTTATTTACGAAAGAGTAAGAGAAGAACTATTAAATGGCAAAGGCTTACGTTTAGCAGTTGCTGACGGATATAAAGCAGCATATAGCTCCATTATCGATGCAAATGTTACCACCTTATTAACAGGTATTATACTTTATGTATTTGGTACAGGCCCTATTAAAGGATTTGCTACCACACTCGTTATTGGTATCCTCACCTCTTTGTTCTCGGCTATTTTCATTACCAGATTGGTTTTCTATTGGAGATTGAGAAAGAAAGAGACCGTAAGTTTCGATAATAAAATTACGAAAGGCGCATTTAAAAACACTGCTGTTGACTTTATCGGAAAACGCAAGCGTTTTTACGTCTTATCCTCTTTGATCATTCTATTGGGTATAGGGTCTTTTGTCACTAAAGGTTTAAATTACGGTGTTGACTTTAAGGGTGGAAGAACCTTTGTGGTACGTTTTGATGACACAGCTAACAATGAAGAAATCAGAAGCTCTCTTGGACAGGCATTCGTTACTGATGGTGTTGAAATGTTTCCAGAAGTAAAAACGTTTGGAGAAGACAATCAAGTAAAGATAACAACTAAATTTCTTATAGATAGTCAAGATATAAATGCTGATGATTTAGTGACAGCTCAGTTGTCGCAAGGTTTGTCTTCTTTCGGAGCTTATGAAATCATGAGCTCTCAGAAAGTAGGACCAACCATTGCGGATGACATCAAAGATGCCGCGGTATGGTCAGTATTCTTTTCACTATTGGTTATCTTCCTTTACATTTTATTGCGTTTCCGTAAATGGCAGTTTAGTTTGGGTGCTGTAGTGGCCGTTTTTCATGATGTGACTATTGTGTTGTCTATATTCTCTATTTTCTATGGTATCTTACCATTCTCTTTAGAGATTGACCAAGCATTTATTGCAGCGATACTAACTATTATCGGATATTCGTTGAATGATACTGTAGTTGTATTTGACCGTATTCGAGAACACATGGGGATCTTTAAAAAGAAAGATTTCAATGATTTAGTAAACAACGCATTGAACAGTACCTTGAGTAGAACAATCAATACCTCAATTACTACTTTCTTTGTTTTATTAGTCATCTTCCTCTTTGGAGGCGAAGTGATTAGAGGATTTATGTTTGCGTTGATGGTTGGTGTATTAGTAGGAACTTACTCTTCCTTATTTGTGGCTTCGCCTATTATGTTAGATACCATAAATAAATCAGAAGAAAAAACTAAAAAAAGTAAGTAGAATCAGTAAATAATTTTTTGCAATTTTAGATTTGAATGCCCAACTAGTTGGGCATTCAAATCTTCTAAAGATGATTTTTACGTAAACG
>CBFIDX010000015.1:0-41803 GCA_965661505.1 Flavobacteriales bacterium
GCGGAATTCATCTCATTTCGAGATAGTTTTCCGCTTTTTTTTTTAATATTGTCTGAATATCAAACCACAAAAAATTAACTTATGGAAATATTAATTGTAGCAATCATCATTTCATGTATTAGTATCTATGGAACAATCAGGCTTAAAAGATTTTATTTTATGCTTGGATATTTTCTCTTTTCTATACTTGCATTAACTTCACTTATACCAAACTTTAGTGATGATCCGTATCTTACTATAACTTCATTAGCATTGTTCAGTGTATTGGGAATTATCTCATTTCCAGCAAAAAAAAACATTGCTGATTACGCTATAAATAAAGAAGCAGTTCCATTGATAAAATCGTTTATGTTAAGAACGCTGTTATCATTATTTGTAATTAATGTATTAGCTATCTTTCTAGTCAAATTTGATCCGAATATGCCTGAAGGAATAACTGAGAGCATGAGGATTTATCCAATGGTAATGCATGGAGTATTAGCGTTACTTCCTATCATTGTCCTGATTAGAATGTCTTCTAGAATGAAATAAGAATGCTTATTTCTAGTAAAGCGGAATCTTTTTACAATCGTTCCGCTTTTTTAATGGAATAGTTTATTTTTATCTTATTATTAATTCTATAATTAGACTACCCAAAACAAATAGCTAGATGTCAAACTTTGAAAATCACTTCGAAAAACTGTTATGGAAGCTTAGATACATCGTTATCTTATCAGTGATATTATCTATGGTTGCCTCTATTTCTCTGTTTTTAATAGGTAGTTGGGATATCATTTACTCCATTGTCTATCAGAACCCTTTGTTTAATGCGGAAGTGACAAATAATAACGATTTACTGTTTAAGATTATCTCTTCTATTGACCTTTTCCTGATTGGCATAGTATTACTTATTTTTGGATTTGGTGTATATGAGCTCTTTATTAGCGAGATTGACTTTGCAAAAGGAAAGTTTGCAGAATCAACACTTAAAATCAAAAGTTTAGATCAGCTAAAAAACAAAATTATTAAGGTGATTATTATCGTTTTAATTGTGAAGTTTTTTGAAAAGATTTTGAAATTGACACCTCAATTTACAAGCCCAAATGATATTTTAATTTTCAGCGCATCTATTTTAGCGATATGCTTAGGCTACTTTTTAATTAATAGGAATTAGTAAGTTCTAAAAGGCAACCTATCTACGGTACACCTCAGCCTTTTCAAGTATGTAGTTGCATTTGTAAATGTCGTCTGCATTGAGTTTTAAAATACCCTTCATGGTAACCAGTTCGTCCATTAAGAAATAATCTTTGTCCGACTTTAGCTCTAACTCAACAATCGTTTCAGGCCCTGCACCGCCACAAAAGAAACAAGAAGCATAAGGCCCTTTTGAAAGAATGTAATACCGCTCTACAGGGTCGATGGCCAAAACAAAGCCTCTCAGGATCACTTCTTGTCCTTCCAATGCACTTACATTTGGGCCAAAATAAGGGTAATAGTAATAAGCATCTAACTCTTCAAGATAGGTGTCAGTGAACTCAACGTCTTCTAGGGTTTTCCAAGTAATTTCTATTTGTCCAAAACTAATTTTAGTAACAAATAATAAAAGGAAGAAGCATAATTTATGCATTTGAAAGTGTTTTAGGAATGTTCATTTTATAGGCTTGAATGGTTGGTATCAATGAAGCCATGACGCCAATGGTCAGGCCAAGTACTGCCAACCATAACTCTTCTGCTGTAGGATGGAGTTGTATTTTTTTGATCATTGTATTTTGACCGCCAAAAAAAGACAAGCCAATCAAAATTAAGCGACTACTTAACAGACCTAACTTTGTTCCCAAGAAAGCCAATAAAACACCTTCTTGCATAATAAGTTGTGTCAATTGTTTTTTTGAAGCACCGTAAACTCTTAGAAAAGCCAATTCATATTTTCTTCTTTTTAGGGCATTATACAGACTGATAAAAATGCTTAAACCAGAAACAATCATGATGATGACAGCAATCAAATTCATGGCTTGCATACCAAAGCCCATTAGGTTCATAAGTCGGCTAATCTCAAAGGCAGGCAGAGCCGCTTGTAGTTGGGTCTTTTCGTTAATTTGACGTGGTAACTGCATCAAACCAATTGGACTCTTAAATTTAACTAATAAAGCGGTAATTTCTGCCGCTTCACTATGGTCATGTGTACAGTTTTCATCATGGTGATGGTGATGATCGCCTGATGATTCACTTCCGTGGTCGTGTACCTTCCATATGCTATTGGTAGTCGTTAAAATGAGTTGATCCACTACCGATTGAGATTCTGTTAAGATGCCGACTACTTTATAGTCGAATTCATCGTGTATTGCCCCGCCCTCAATTAAACCATGAGACCCGTGAAAGGTATCTCCAATATTAAGGTCATTAGCTTCTGCAACTGTATGTCCCAGAACAACTTCTAACGATTGTTTCCAAAAACGCCCAGATTTTAGTTTTACATCATACAAGTCTAGGTAATCTAGGTTCGTTCCTACAATTCTAAACCCATTGTATGAATCGCCTAACGAGATAGGTATGGAAGAAGCTACTAAAGGGTTTTTCTCAATTTTTTTTGCTTCTTTTAAAGGAATGTTTCCGGTTGGATTATCTATGTGATAAACACTAGAAAGGATAAGTTGTAATGGACTGCCCTTTGCTCCTACCACCATATCAATTCCTTTGAGGTTACGCTCAACCTGTTGATTTACTTCGGTATTAATCAATAAGATCAGTGAAATCATCCCAATACCCAGCGTCATCAATAAAATACTTAATGTGGTATTTAACGGACTGGAAAGTAGATTACGCCAACTTAAGCTTTTAATGTTCATAGAGTAATGGAGTTGTTAAAATGCGTTTTTAAGCGACTGTCGTGTGTGATGATAATCAATTGCGCATTTGTAGATTGAGCTTGCTCTTCTAGAAGCTGAGCTATTTTATAGCAATTGGTATCGTCTAAGCTAGAGGTAGGTTCATCTGCCAAAATTAAATCAGGATTTTTAAGTACAGCCAAAGCAATGCTCATTCTTTGTTGTTCTCCTTGACTTAATTGATTAGGTTGATGGTTCTTTTTGTCAGCTAAACCAATTTGCTCTAAAAGATGTAATGCTTTTTTTTCATCTTGTTTATTTTTCGAAAGATACAATGACAAAAGTAGGTTTTCTAAAACACTGATGTTACGAACAAAATATGGCTTTTGAAAAACCATCCCAACATGCTTACCTCTAAATCGATCCAGTTGGCTTGAGTTAAGTGTTGTTATATCGGTGCCATTAATCAAAAGCTCTCCGGAATGTGCTGTTAACAAGCCAGCCAGAAGCTGTATCAGGGTCGTTTTCCCTATTCCCGACTCCCCCAGTACTAATAGATGTTCTCCTTTCTCTAGAGTGATATTTGGAAAGTGAAAAACCTTGGAGTTGTCATATGTAAAAGTTAAATCTTTAGAAACCAGCATTTAGTATATTTTGTTTTTGAGTATTACAATCATTACAGATACCTTCAAGTGTAAGCTGATATTGTTGAATAGTAAAGTCTTTTAAAGGAGCTAACTTCGGTATTTGCACACTTTCTAAACAATATGTTTGATCACACTCATTACATATAAAGTGACCGTGATTGTGAGTATGCTGATGCGGAGCACATTCCTCTCTACAAAGTGAAAATCGTTTCAAATTATTCTTGCCAGGAACATGGTGAATTAGCCCTGTTTCTTCAAAACGTTCCAAAGCCCTGTACACCGTTACTTTATTAATCTCATTACTCGAATTATGTATTATATCATCGACTGATAAAGATTTGTTTGAGGAATAAAAAAGAGCTAATAATTCCATTCGAAATGGTGTTTTACTCAAACCATGTTTAGAAAGGATGGCGCCGTAGTCAATTTTAGTTTCAACTTTTTTCATCCTAACAAAAATATAAATAAAAGCAAATGGGTTGCATTACCTAAGCCCATTCTTTTTATCTATATTTGAGAGAAAGATACGGAGTAAGAATGAGAATAATAAGAGTATTAATTTATCATTTAAGAGAAGTTATTTTCTTAACAATTGCCAACCATTTTACACGCATACGAATGATGGACTCTTACAGGTACCTGTTATTTAGACTAAGTGGAGTAGAGATAAAAGGAAAAGCACATGTACAAGGTCCTCTTATCATTAGGCCCATAGGCAAAGCAAGTAATATCTCTATTGGAAAAGGAACTTTCTTAAATACCAATATACGTTTTGGTTGTCCTAAAGATAAAATTTCAATTGGCAATCTTTGTCAGATAGGACCCAACGTTTCCTTCGAAACTGTTAATCATGGGCTCATATATCAACCGGAAATCGGGCGCGGTATGTTTACCAAACCCATTGTTATAGAAGATCAAGTATGGATTGGCTGTGGAGCTATCATCCTACAAGGAGTAAGAATTGGAAAGGGAGCTGTTGTTGCTGCTGGCGCTGTTGTTCGTAGTGACGTAGCCCCAATGACTGTTGTAGGGGGGGTGCCAGCAAAACTCATAAAAACACTGTAAGAACGATATAAAAATCACTTCAATTCCTAGGAGAGTGTTTACAAGATAAAGTCTTATTTTTGCTCCCATGAAAAATACAATCCTATTGTTATTGTTATTTATTTCTTCAACTGTTTTAGCACAGGATTATGGAGATTTTAAACCCAAAAATGGTTCTCATCACATTGGACAAGTTTCAGGTAAACTGATAGATGCTGAAAATGGCAGCCCTCTTGCATTTGCCAACGTACGTCTTTTTAGAACCAATGATATTTTATTAGAAGGCACCATTACTGATGAAAGTGGTAGCTTTATGTTTGATGAACTAGCACTTGCCAATGGTTACTTAATGATTAACTACATGGGCTATGAAGAGACAAAAATACCCATCACACTCAATAGAAATAAAAAGGTAGAGTTTTTAAGAAAAATTAAAGTTAAACGCTCAGCAGTAAATTTAAATGAGGTATCTATCAACGAAGAAAAGCCTATTTACGAAAGTAAGATGGAGAAAATCGTTTATAATGCTGAAAACGATTTGAATGAATCCTTAGACGATGCTTCAGATGTATTACGAAAAACCCCTCTACTATCGGTAGACATGGACGGCAATGTTAGCTTGAGAGGATCTAGAGGGGTTAAGTTTTTAGTAAACGGAAAAGAGTCCACTTTTTTTAATGGAGATGCAGCAAGTGCGCTTAAAATGATCCCTGCTGAAGAAGTGAAAAGTGTTGAGGTTATCACCAGTCCCACCGCCAAATACGATGGGGAAGGAGAGGCTGGAATTATCAACATCATTACCAACAAAAAACAAATTACTGGCTTCAATGCTACAATAAACGGTTCGGTAGGGACAAGGGTAAATCGTCAATCTTTTAACCTCAATGTTGGAAAAGGTAAATTTGGCATTTCCTCTAGAGCCATGTTTCGATATGGTTGGAAACTACCTGGTGAAAGCTTTTCTTTTCGACAAAATAAGAACAATGGATCGACATTGCTTCAAATTTCTGACACAAAAGGTCAATGGATTGGCTTTGGTGGAAATACCGAAGTATATTATGATTTTAACCCTTACAATAGCATTATAACCAGTCTTGGCTATAGAGGCCAACGAGAAACGAGTGAGAACAGCGCACAAGACAGCACCTACGTATCTTCCTTTACTAATATTACATCAGAGAATCGTATAGATCAAATTATTGATTCGCTAAGAGCAATTCAGGCCATTGATATAAATCGTTTTACGGATTCAAAAACCTTTAATAACAGTCTTGAATGGACAACTGATTATATTAAAAAGTTTGCCGATCATGAAGATCGTGAATTAAGATTGGCCTTTCAATTAGGAGGGAGAATTATTGACGAAGACAATAAGATATTTCAAAACTATCAACAAAATACAGCGCAAGATTCGGTATGGAATAGAAATGATGGATTACCCCTTACGAAAACTTTTCAATTAGACTATACCCACCCTATTGAAGATAAACATACTATTGAGCTAGGAGCAAAGTACGTAGATCGAGACATGATTACTGCCTATTCTACATGGGATAATGGTGTTTATACCCAGCCTTATGAACAGTTTGATTATAATCAAAAAGTAATGGCGGCATACTTAAATACCAAATGGCAGTTAACGAAAAAATACAGTACTGTTGTAGGCTTACGTATGGAAACTACAGCAATTAATGGACAATGGAACTATCAGAACAAGGGTGTTTGGGAAAAAAACTTTAAAGGTAAATTTGTTCCAGACCCTTATATGACCTTACTCCCTAATCTGATTATTTCTCGAAAAATTGATATGATGAGTTCTATTAAGGCTAGCTATAGTAAGCGAATTTCTAGGCCTGGTATTAATTACATCAATACCAATACAACCCCAACAGATGATTTTAGGCGTGAGATAGGAAACCCTGACCTTAAACCTTCTTTGAGTCATAATTTAGAATTGGGATACAATAACTTTTCTGGTAAATATAAAGGAAGCTACTACCTTTTTACCAAATATTCAGTGGATCTTGTTGAGCCTTTTGATAGTTTAAATGGCGACACTTCCATTACCACATATAGAAATATTGGAGAAAACACTTCTGTTGGAGTTAATTACTATGGCTCCATAAAGCTGGGCAAATTGAGCCTGAGAGCAGGCTTTAACTTATATACTTTCCAAACGACAACAGAAGATATAGGCGATATTCAGTACAACTGGAATATGGGTGGAAACTACGACCTTGGTAAAGGATATAAGGCTGAAACCTGGGGCTTTTTCCGTTCCCCAACACGAACAACACAGGGGTATACACCCAATTTTTCTATGTTTAGTATTGGCTTTAAAAAAGAGTTTAAAAATAAGAAAGGATCAATCGGTTTGCGTTTTATAGATCCTTTTTTCGAGCATAAAGATTTTAAATCTGTTTTGGAAGGAGACGATTTCTACCAATATAGTAACAGGGAGGTCGTTTTCCGTTCCATAGGTTTAAGTTTTAAATACACTTTTGGAGAAATGAAGTTTAAAGCCATAAAAGATAAAACAGGTATTTCTAACGACGACCTTATGCAAGGAGGAGATAATAGTAATGAAGGTGGATTTTAATCTTTTATAGCCTCTTCAAAACTATTATGCCACAATATTTAACAAAAGGCTAATAGCTTAAAAACACTTTGTTTACATACAAACTTAATTTTTGTATAAAATAAAGAAAGATGTATTGGAAAGATGAGTTAGATGATGCCTTGTATCAAAAAAACAGATACGGCAAAGGGCTTTGGCATCAATTAAAAGGAAAGCAAGTAGAATTATTGCTAAAAAACAATAAACGAAAACTTGGAACAGTCATGGACATAGAAGAGCAACACAATACTCTTTTGGTTCATTTTAAGGTGTCTGGAACCGGTAATGATAGCACTATGTGGGTGTTCAACAAGAAAGACATCAGATATGTAGACCCCTATTTGAAATAGGGACTATATTTTCAAACAGACGTTTTTTTCTTCAGTAAAGAATTGAAGAGATTTAAAACCTCCTTCTCTTCCAACTCCAGAGTTTTTCATTCCACCAAATGGTATGCGAAGGTCTCTTAGTAGCCAAGTGTTAATCCATATAATGCCCGAATCTATGGCAGCTGCTACACGATGTCCCTTGCTGATGTCTTTAGTAAAGATGCTTCCGGCTAAGCCGTACTTGGTGCTATTAGCCATTTCCAAAACTTCTTTTTCAGAGTCAAATGGTGTAATCGTTACTACGGGGCCAAAAATCTCTTCCTGATTGGTTTGGCATTTGTAGTCTAATCCTTCAATTATTGTGGGGGCTACATAAAACCCATTTTTTAATTCTCCTTCAAGGAAGACCCTATTTCCACCACACAAAATAGTTCCGCCTTCTTTTTTGGCTAACTCAATACGATTTAAAATGTTTTCCATGTGCGATTGAGACACCACGGCACCCAAACTACTATCTACTAATTTAGGATCTCCTACCTTTAGTACTTTGGTCTTTTCAACAAACGCAGCTTTAAATTGATCGTATATAGGTCGTTCTACAAAGAGCCTAGATCCACAGAGGCAGATTTGCCCTTGGTTGGAGAAGGAGGCTTTTACGGCCATCTCCACAGCTAAATCAAAATCAGCATCTGCAAAAACGATGTTGGGGTTCTTTCCACCTAATTCCAACGATAATTTTTTGAACATAGGAGCAGCTACTTCAGCTACTTTTGCACCTGTTACTGTTCCTCCAGTAAATGATATTACAGGTGTATCTGGGTGTCGTGTGATGGCGTCGCCAACTTTATGTCCATAGCCATGTACAATATTTAACACTCCTTTCGGAAAGCCTATCTCTTCACACACTTCACCTAATAAGTATGCGGTCATGGGTGTTACTTCAGAGGGCTTTGCTACAACGGTATTACCTGCTGCCAATGCAGGAGCTATTTTCCAGGTGAATAAGTAAATGGGTAAATTCCATGGAGAGATACATCCTACCACACCGATAGGCTTACGTAAAGTATAATTGATGGCCGTTCCATCCATATCATGAAGCTCTGAGGCATAGTGTAAAGCAGCAGTAGCAAAAAACTCAAGGTTAGTAGAGGCGCGTGGAATATCTACCAAGCGAGCGAGCCATTCAGGCTTTCCGTTATCATAACTTTCTGCTTCTACAAATTCCTCAAAACGTGCCTTTATTCCTTCAGAAAGACGCATCAGGTGTTTGTGCCGTTCTTGTTTTGTTAGGCCGCTCCAAATAGGAAAAGCTGCTTTGGCGGACTGAACAGCCGCCGCTACATCTGTAGCATCGCTGTCTGGAATCAAAGAATATACTTGTCCATTTACAGGGCTTACATTTTCTATATATTGACCGCTTTTTGGGGCACATGGCTCGCCATTGATATAATTGAGAATCTTTTTCATTTGTCAGATTATAATGAACCTGTTCTCCCCCCATCTACAGGAATGCTTACGCCATTGATGTAAGCTGCTGCGGGTGAACATAAGAAGGCAGCTGCATTGGCTACTTCTTCTGCAGTTCCAAAACGTGCTGCAGGAATTTGAGCTTTCATGCCTTCAGCTATTTGGTCTTCAGAAATACTTTGTGCTTTCGCTTTTTTGGCGATTAGGCTTTTTAGCCTATTGGTGTCAGTAAAGCCTGGCAAAATATTATTTACGGTAATACCGAATTTCCCCAGTTCATTCGCCATGGTTTTAGACCAAGAAGCAACGGCGCCTCGAATCGTGTTAGACACACCCAATCCAGCGATAGGGATTTTTACAGAAGTGGAAATGATATTTACGATTCTACCGAAGCCCTCGCTTTTCATCCCTGGTGTTACGGCTTGTGCTAAAATTTGATTGCAGATAAGATGCATTTTAAAGGCTGCTTCAAAAGCATCCGTAGAAGCATTGCTGATAGGCCCACCTGGAGGCCCACCAGTATTATTAATAAGTATATGAATATTCTTTTCAAAAAGGATTGATTCGACAGCAATTTCAACCTCATTTTGATTAGAGAAATCAGCACAAGCATAGCTGTGCGACTGTCCCAAAGAGGCATCTAAGTCGCTCAGTACGAGCTTTAGTTTTTCTTCGCTACGAGCCAATAAAGTTACGTTTGCCCCCATGTTGGCTAACTCAATAGCGATGGACTTTCCAATTCCTTGAGTGCTTCCGCAAACCAAGGCATTTTTGTTTGTAAGGTTCATATTCATGAATCAAAAATAGCCAAATTTGTGTAACTTGCTGCTGGAACCAAATGGAAGAAAAATGGCAATAGCAAGACCTTTTAATCTACAAAAATGGATCGATGAAAATCGAGATTTATTGAAACCCCCTGTTAGTAATAAAAACTTGTATGTTGAATCTGAAGATTACATTGTTATGATTGTTGCTGGGCCAAACGCCAGAAAAGATTATCATTATAATGAAACAGAAGAACTCTTTTATCAGATTGAAGGTGACATTGTTGTAAAAACGCAACAAGAAGGTAAGCTCGTTGAAGTAAAAATTAAAGAAGGAGAGATGTTTTTATTGCCGCCACGAATACCTCACTCACCAATAAGGTCAGAAGGCTCTATTGGGTTGGTGATAGAAAAAAAACGAAGCAAAGAACATAAAGATGGCCTAATGTGGTTCTCTGAAAATGCCAATGAGTTATTGTATGAAGAGTACTTTCATTTGACGAATGTTGAAACGGATTTTCTGCCAGTATTCAAAAGGTTTTATTCAAACGAAAAACTAAGAACTTGCCCTAAAACTGGCGAAGTAATGGAGGCAGATAAACGGTTTTACAAATAATAAATCTTTAAAAGATGCGCATAAACGGACATGGACATGTACTTCCTGAGCCTTCTCAGATACCTAAGTTCATGAGGGAAAAGAAGCTTTTTTGGATTGATGAAGATAAAAAATTCATGAGGCAAGGAAATTGGTCTCGACCAATTAACACGCCCAGCTTTTTCATCAAAGAAAAAATAGATTGGATGAATCAATATGACATCGATCACGGTGTTATGTTATGTCTTTCGCAATTATACTGTAACGGTTGGCAAAAACAAGATTGCATTGATGCCATCCGTTTTCAAAATGATTTCAATGCATCTGTTCAAAGTGATTATCCAGAAAAATTCACCTGTGGTTTTGTTGTTCAACCATTGTACATGGATCATGCTCTAAAAGAGATAGAGCGTTGTGTAAATGATCTGAATTTAAAATTACTGTGCTTACCTACTCATTTTGTGAATGAAAATGGAGATTGGTTATCTGTTGCGGAAGCTGATGTTGACCCAATTTTTGAGCTTGCAAATGAGTATGGACTAGCGCTGCAAATTCATCCTTATGACGGAGAGAAAATGATTGCTTTAAAAAATCAATATTGGCGATTTCATTTAGTTTGGATGATGGCTCAATGTGCCGACACTCTTCATCTTTTTACCCTTAGAGACCTGCCCAACAAATACCCAAATTTACGAACTAGTTTTGCGCATGGAGGAATGCTTGGTATTGCCAATTATGGAAGAAGAATACAGGGGTTTGATGGCCGACCGGATCTTTTTCAAGAATTACAAGACCCTAGAAAAACCTTGGGACATAAAAATTTATATTTTGATACTTTAGTACACGATTCACACACCTTAGATTTACTCAAAAAGCGTGTAGGGGTTAGTCAGATAATGATGGGTTTAGACGATCCTTTTCCTTTAGGAGAGATGGAAGGTGTAGGAACTTCCTACCCTGGAAGAGTCTTGGATTATGCCATAGAAATAGGTGTTTTGACACAACAAGATGGAAAAGATATTTGGCATAAAAACGTATTAGATTGGTTAGGAATGAAAAAAACCGACTTTTCTTTGAGATAAAAAACTAATTTTACAACTTATTATAAGTACAGGTACATGAGTGATGCCATCAAGCACGAATGCGGAGTAGCCATGCTTCGTTTAAGAAAGCCCTTAGATTATTATGTGAAAAAGTATGGAACAGCACTATATGGGCTTAATAAAATGTACTTGCTCATGGAAAAACAGCACAATAGGGGTCAAGACGGTGCAGGTTTGGCAAACATTAAACTAAATGTAGCTCCAGGAAACCGCTTTATTAGTCGTCATCGATCAAACACGAACAAACCAATACAAGATCTTTTCTCCTATATCAATCAACGCTTTGTTAACCTTCAAGAAAAAGATCCAGAAAAATTAACAAACACTGATTGGTTGCAAAAGAACGTAGCCTTTACTGGGGAATTGATGCTAGGCCACTTGCGTTATGGAACTTATGGAGGTAATAGCATTGAGCAGTGTCACCCTTTTTTACGACAAAGTAATTGGCGTACTCGAAATTTGGTTCTTGCCGGTAATTTTAACATGACCAACGTTGATGAGTTGTTCAATCACCTTGTTGATTTAGGGCAGCACCCAAAGGAAAAAGCAGATACAGTAACAATTTTAGAAAAAATAGGTCATTTCTTAGATGAAGAAAATGATCGCATTTATTACGACAATAAGGGTAGGCTTGATCAGAAAGAAATGTCTCTTAAAATAGCAGATGAGCTCGATGTGCAAAGTGTTCTGGCCAATGCTGCCAAAAGATGGGACGGCGGTTATGTTATGTGTGGCATGTTTGGCCATGGAGATGCTTTTGCCTTAAGGGATCCTGCAGCTATTCGTCCTGCATACTATTATCAAGATGAGGAAGTAGTAGTGGTTGCGTCAGAAAGACCAGTAATACAGACCGCCTTTAATGTCCCTGCAGAATCAATTAAAGAAATTGATAGAGGTCATGCTTTTATCATAAAAAGAGATGGTTCTACAAGTATGAAACAAATAGTTCCTCAGATAGAAAGAAAAGCCTGTTCGTTTGAGCGTATCTATTTTTCAAGAGGCAATGATCAAGACATCTATAAAGAGCGTATATCTTTAGGTAAAAAAGTGTGCCCTTCTATTTTGGACAGCATTGATCATGATGTCAAAAACACGGTATTTTCTTTTATCCCTAACACAGCAGAGGTGTCGTACTATGGGGTGTTGAAAGGAGTAGAGGATTATTTAGATCAGGTAAAAGCAGAAAAGATAGCCACCTTAGAAGGAAAAGCAACCCCAGAGCAGATTCATGACATTATTTCTATGCGTTCTAGAGCTGAGAAAATTGCTATCAAAGACGCTAAACTGAGAACTTTCATCACACAAGATGATAGTCGAGATGACTTAGTAGCACATGTGTATGATATTACCTATGGTACCGTTAAGCCAACAGATAACTTAGTGATGATTGATGATAGCATTGTTCGAGGGACAACGCTTAAGCAAAGTATTTTAAGAATCCTAGACAGACTAGGACCCAAGAAAATCATCATTGTTTCTTCAGCACCACAAATAAGGTATCCAGATTGCTACGGTATTGATATGGCTAAGATGGGTGATTTTATCGCCTTTCAAGCAGCTATTTCCTTAATAAAGGAAAGAGGTAATTCCAGTTTGCTAGATGAGGTATATGCTAAGTGTAAAGCACAATTGAGCTTACCCAAAGAGGAGGTAGTCAATTATGTAAAGGAAATCTATCAACCCTTTACCGCAGAACAAATCTCTAAAAAGATCGGAGAACTGCTGACTCCAAAGGGAATGAAGGCTGAGGTAGAGGTTATTTACCAATCGATAGAGGATTTACATGCTTCATGCCCGGATCATCAAGGCGATTGGTACTTTACAGGAAGTTACCCTACCCCAGGCGGGAACAAGGTTGTAAATAAAGCCTTTGTAAACTACATGGAGGGTAAAAACGAGCGAGCGTACTAATTACAAAAGGCGAGTAGCTTGGCTTTAATTTCAGGAAATCCTTCAAATTTTTCTAATACTATTGCTTTGTAGTGCTGTAGGAGTTTGTCCGAGTGCTCATAACTTGATTTCATTTCGAAAATAGAAAGCACCTCTTCGGCCCATTGCTTATCAAATGGAATTTTGGCAAAATGACAAAAAGCTACTAAGGTTTCTTTGTCAAAACTATGTTCGAAGAAGTGAAAAAAGTGTGATGGGTTTTCTTTCTGATTTTTAAAAAACATCACATACTCATCGAGTATGGCAGAAACAATTTCTTCCATAGAAGAGTTTTGATCAATATCATTAAAGATATAAGCGAGCGTAGTCTTTTTATTAGAAACAGCACAATCAAGTACATTTCTAATAGGTAAAACAAATTTTAACTTAGCTTGTTTTTTGATAAGCTGTAAAGGGCTAATGTTGTGCTTTTTGAGATGATTAGAAAGATATAAACCTTCTTTCCAAAGTACAGAAACTACTCTTTCTTTCATAAGAGCATTCCCATATCTATTGCGGTAAAGCTTTTTTACTTTCCCGTAGTCAAAAGCATGAGAGTGTAGTATGCTTCCGCCATTTCTTCCTCGCTCTCCTCCAATAGAAAGGGTGAGTGCATACTGTAGAAATTGGGCCCATCTTTCAAGGGAGTAATTACTAAAAAAGTCAACTTCTTGATGAGGTAAAATGCGTTCTTGAGCGTGATTTAAAACTTGACAATTGGGGTGTAGAGCAGCAATAGAGGCAGTTAAAGTGGTGAGGTTTCGGTAGGGTCCAGCCAAGCAAACCAAAGTATCAACAGTGCTTATATCAAGCCGCTTTGATGCACTAATGAGTTTTTGTTCTGCCTTAACTCTTTTTGCTTTTTGGCGTTTTGCCAGCCACTTCCCAATCACTACCTTTTTATGATTTTAAATCCAAGATAAGCAGCAGGAACATAGAAAAGAACTTCCGCCCACATCCACCAAGGGTGAGGAAGCATTGTTAAATTAATGATGCCAAAGACAGTGAAAAGTCCACCTACAATATAGGCTGTATTTATGTTTTTAGAAAGAAGACTTGTCCCAAGTCCACCTAAAAAAGTTCCGCCTAAATGGGCTATGATAACCATAAAGAAAGCGCCTAAAGGGGCAGTTTCTAAATAGCTTGCAATATGATCCATGTTATTCTGATCCATCCCTTCCGGAAAAGGGTATAAGTAGCTGGCGGCTTTGTGTAAAAGCATAATGCCTACATTGCCAAAAACCAATCCAACGACAATACTTAAAAAATTTTTCCACATGAGCTGATGTTTTACCAAAGATAAAAAAAGCCCGCACAATGGCGAGCTTTTTAATTTTCATCCAACGGTTAGGTTATCTCTTTTCTGTTGTATATACAGTTCCTCTCCAGTAGAATTTAGTATCAGCACTACTTCCAAACTCTGCAACAGCAGTATCAAATGCCGATCCAAAAGAGTGCATATCTAGTACAGGAATTTCCTCACCAAGGTAGTTAATCGTTTCTAATTCTGTTACGATGGTTAATGGATCTTCTTTAGCAGCAGCTAATTCGGCAGCTATTTTTTCTGCCTCAGACATTTTGCTTGGTCGTTTTGGCGCAATAGTCATTTCATCAACCAAATAACCCGCACCTGCAAATTTGTCAATTATAAATAAGGTATAACGTATATCTACGGAAATGGTTCTTTGCACTTCATTTTCAAAGGCAATATCTCCACTCATTGCCTCCCAGTTTCCATCAAACGCTGTTCCAATTAAGTCACCATAAGCATTTATTACTGGGCTTCCTGAATTTCCTCCAGTGATGTCGTTAGAACTGATAAAATTGATGACTAAATCTCCATTTTCATCGGCATATCTACCATAATCACCTTCTTCATATAAATCTTTAAGTCTATCGGGCACAATAAATTCATCATTCGTAGGGTCTTCCTTAGCCATTAGCCCATCAATCGTCGTAACAAAGTCGTAGTGCATGGCATCTCCCGGGACATAATCTCCTACAGTACCGTAGGTTACCCTCATTGTTGAATTTGCATTAGGATAAAACTTTTTATCAGACTGCATTTCTCTTAAACCCGCTATAAACAAACGTTCGCCTTTTGCCAAACTACTCCTTACCTCTCTTCTTGTTGGACTGATTTCTGCAATGTAATGGTCAAAAATTGATTTAAACATTTTGTAAGCATAGTCTTTTTCAATTTTCATCATGCTTGGATTTTCTAGAAAGTCCCAAAATTTGGAACGATCTACAAATGGAGATGTTTTATATACGTAGGCAGAAAATTTCTCCCAGTCTCCTTTGGTGTACCAATGTGTTCTTACTTTTTCAAAAGCTTCTGCTTGCTGGCTTTTGGGTACATGTTTTTCGTATAAAGCCAACATTCCTGAAAATAAATCTTGATCAAGTTCTTTATAATAGTTTTTAAAATGATCACGAGCCATATCTTTTAACTCATTAATGGCGACCCTTCTTTCTTTAGCATCTTCTGGTAAGTTTTTGATCACATCTTCTAACTGATACAAGAAATAGAAAACTTCTGGTCCTTGAAAAATAGCTTCATTCAAGAAAATGCGATTCATATTAATTTTTTGATTATCATAATATGCATCGGAAATCATAGCGAGGGCTTCTCCGTATTTCTCTGAACGTTGCTGATCTTCACTTACCCATGCAACAAAACGATCTTCTATGTCTTTTTTCTTTTCATAGACTTTCATGCGTTTTAGTCCCTTGGATTGTCCAATAAAATATTTCCAATAGTTGGATGTCGAAGCATATTTTGAAGCATACTGAATACGAACTTTTTCTTTGGCGTTCATGTGTTCACGCATGATTGCTAATTTTTTATCTCTTATCTTAACAATAGTTGGGTTCTTCTGGTCTAAGGCTTGCTGAACGCCGTAAGAGGTAAGGTACCTATCAGTAGATCCAGGGAAGCCCATTATCATAGCGTAGTCGCCTTCCTCAACACCATCTAAGGAAACAGGAAAGTGATGTTTAGGCTTCATGGGTATGTTTTCTTCCGAATATTCTGCTGGAGTTCCATCAGGTGCTGTATATACACGAAGTAGCGCAAAGTCGCCCGTATGCCTTGGCCACATCCAGTTATCAGTATCTCCACCATATTTTCCGATTGATGAGGGCGGAGCCCCTACTAAACGAACATCCTTAAAGGTTTCATATACCATAAGGTAAAAGTCATTACCTCCAAAAAATCCTTTTACTCTAGCGTTATAGTGAGTGTCTTTTGTTGCTTCAGCTACGATTTCAGCTGAAAGTTTACGAATAACGCTATTGCGCTCATCGTCATTAACAGTATCTAGAACCTGATTAATTCTTTCTGTCATGTCTTCCATTCTTACCAGAAAAGAAACGGTTAGGTCTTCGTTTTGTAGTTCTTCACTTTTATTCATAGCCCAAAAGCCGTCTGTGAGGTAATCGTTAGAAACCGTACTATGGGACTGAATGATATCGTATGCACAGTGATGATTTGTTAATACTAATCCTTGATCAGAAATAATTTCGGCTGTACAAAATCCACCAAGAGATACAACGGCATCCTTAAGAGAAGAATTGTTGATGTTGTAAATATCATCTGCTGTTAATTGAAGACCAAGTTTTTGCATTTCGGCTTCATTTTCTGACAACAGTAACGGAAGCCACATTCCTTCATCAGCTTTTACTGAGAAGATTCCTAATACCATTGCAAAGGCAATGGTGCATAATTTTTTAAACATCGTGTGTAAATTTAAAATTCGACCTGTATGCAAAGAAAGAAAAAATCAACGAACAGCTGCTGCTAGTTGACGATTTTTAATGCCTTGCTCTATTCCATCCCAAAGAGCAATTCTAGCCTTGATAGATTGAATTGAAATGCGTTTTACATCATTCCATTTTTTTTCGTCATCACCACATAGTTCTTCAATCATTTGCATTGCCATTGGCGAATGAGTTTCTTCATCTAAGTGAACGTGTCTATCAAGATAATATCGTAAAGCATCTAATTTTCCAGGAAAGTTTTTATCCAAATCATTAATGATTGCTCTAAACATATCAGGAATTAAATCTTCTCTACCGAAGGTAAAAGCTGCAGCAATTTCGTGAAGTTTTCCTCGATGAATAATCTTAAAGGTTGACCTAACAAATTCTAAAGTAGGTTCTTCTAGTTGTTCAACATTGAATGAGATTAGCTCTTTGTGAGAATATCCAGAAAGAAGGCGAGCTACCAGTCTTTTAACTTGTGTTGTGTCAGCGCCACATTGTTCCATAGCGTCTAAATACATTTCGTAATGACTGGCATATTCTCCTTTATTGTTAATGTCACTTTCTTCTTCTAAGACGATTTCGTTAATAAGTCTTCTTGTTTTAGGACTTCCTATGGGCATCCATGGAGCATTGGTGCTAGTTAGTCCAAACTGTAAAGCTTTAAGAAGCGCCATAAAATCCCATACCGCAAACACGTGTTGTTCCATCATCACTTTTAAGTCATCAAGATGACGTAGCTGTTGGTAAACAGGATGGGTCAATAACAAATCTCTAAATGGAGAAATAGTTGTTTTGATGTCTTTTATGTATGCATTCATTTTTTCTTGTAGATAGGAACAGAGGAGCAAGCTTCTCCGAACATTATACTTTTTGCAACTAAGCTTAATTTTTGTGTTAATCGAACGTATGCGTGTTCAGGAATTGGTTTATTACTACAGCCTTTTATAATAATGCGCTTATCTTCAAACGTTTCTAGCTTGATGTCTTCGAGCACTTTTTCGAAAAGAATACTTTCGAGTTGTTTTAAGTTGCCGTACACTATTTTTGAAGCATAGGGTGTAAGCGCATTGCTGAGTAGCATGTATGCCCATACCGGCACTATGGCATCGGAAGTACAGCCTATGGCTACAAACTTATTTTGATAGGCCATCCAATTATGCGATTTAACGAAATTTCTAAATTCTTTTTCTCTTAAAAGAAGCCCTTCAAAAAGGTGTTCTTTCATATCAAAAAAGTAACGCTCACCCTTTGGATAGTATTCTTCTAAATCGAGTGTAATTAAACCACTATTAGCTACTTTATTAATAATTACGTCAGTCATTACAACATGCCTAATTCAAGTTTTGCCGCTTCGCTCATCATATCCTTATCCCAAGGAGGATCAAAAGTGATGTTTACTTTTACATTCCGAACTTCATCAATAATTTTGACTTTTTCTTCTACCTCTACAGGCAGTGTTTCAGCAACAGGACAGTTAGGAGAGGTTAGGGTCATTTCGATTTCTACGTCAGCCTCATCGCTTACTTTGATATCGTAAATCAATCCTAATTCATAAATATTTACAGGAACTTCTGGGTCGTAAATTTCGCAGATTTTAGCAACTGCTTTTTCACCGACTTCCTGCATTTGTTTTTCTGTAATCATCCCTTTGTAGTTTTAGATTGAAATGCTAGTGCATAAAGCTTCATTTGTTTAACCATGCTAAGTAATCCATTTGCTCGAGTAGGGGATAGTTGTTCTTTTAGGCCAATACGATCAATAAAATGAGTGTCAGCTTGTATAACATCGTTTGGATTCTGATTTGAAAATGTTCGTATTAATAAGGCAATAATTCCTTTGGTCATGATGGCATCACTATCGGCTGTATAGATTATTTTATCGAGCTCCATTTCTGCATGAAGCCACACTTGTGATTGGCACCCTTTAATCAGGTGTTCCTGTGTCTTTAAGTCTTCTTTTATTAACGGGAGTGTTTTACCAAGTTCAATGATATGCTCGTATTTTTCCATCCACTCTTCGAACATTTCAAACTCGTCAATTATATCCTTTTGTATGTCTTGAATATTTCCCATTAACTTAACATTAATTTCGCTTTTTTTACTCCATCAACGAGTCGATCAACATCTTCTTTGGTGTTGTAAATAGCGAGGGATGCACGAACTGTTCCTGGAATACAAAACGCATCCATTACCGGCTGTGCGCAGTGATGGCCTGTTCGCACAGCGATTCCTAATTTATCCAATATCATCCCGATATCATAGGGATGTATATTATCAAGAAGAAAAGAGATTACACTTGCTTTTTTGGGGGCATTTCCGATGAGTCTGAAGCCTTCAATTTTTTTTAGTTCTTGAAGAGCGTATGCTAGCAAGTCTTTTTCGTACTTGGCGATTTTATCTAAACCAATTTCATTTATCCAATCAATAGCCGCTTTTAGGCCTATGCCTCCAGCGATGTTGGGTGTGCCAGCTTCAAACTTATGAGGTAATCCAGCATAGGTTGTTTTTTCAAAACTAACTGTTTCGATCATCTCTCCTCCTCCTTTGTAAGGGGGAAGCTTTTGAAGCCATTTTTCTTTGCCATATAGCACACCAATACCTGTTGGCCCATACATTTTATGTCCAGAAAGGCAATAAAAATCAGCTGCAAGCTCTTGTACGTCTATGCTTATGTGTGGTCCCGCCTGAGCGCCATCAATAAGTACTGCAGCGCCTATCTCATGAGCAGAGCGAATGATAGTCTTTATTGGATTAATGGTTCCTAAAGCATTTGAGATATGATTGATTGCTACAATTTTGGTTTTAGAACTTAAAAGTTGATGGAATGCGTCTAAATCTAGAGCCCCATCTTCGTTCATAGGAATGACCTTTAGTTTAGCACCTGTTGCTTCACATGTCATTTGCCATGGAACAATATTTGAATGATGCTCTATTGTTGAGATAATCACTTCATCGTTTTTCTTTAACAAAGAACGAAAACCAAAGGCCACCAAATTGATTCCTTCAGTTATCCCACTATTAAAAATAATTTCATGAGAGTGTTCGGCATTGATGTATTCTTGAACAGTTTTTCTAGAAGCTTCGTAAACGTTGGTTGCTTTTTGACTTAAAAAGTGAACACCTCGGTGGATATTGCTGTTGTAATCATGGTAGTAATTCTGGACAGCATCAATAACCTTTTTTGGTTTTTGAGTAGTGGCGGCGTTATCTAAATACACCAATGGTTTTCCATACACTTCTTGAAAAAGGGTAGGAAACTGGGTCCGTATTTTTGAGGTATCTAGCATTACAGCTCAATATCAAGTTCAACACCAAGTTTGTCAGCAATGATTCGATTGAGCTTATCTTTTAGTTCAGCAAGCTTTATGTTTTCGAGTACATCGTTGGCAAAGGCATACATTAGCATCGCTTGCGCTTCTTTTTTAGCAATTCCTCTTGAGCGAAGATAAAAAAGAGCGCTTTCATCTAACTGACCAATGGTACAACCATGACTGCATGCAACATCGTCAGCATAAATTTCCAATTGTGGTTTGGTATCGATTGAGGCACTATCTGTAAGTAATAAATTGTTATTGGACTGAAAAGCATTTGTTTTTTGCGCATCGGGCCTTACCATTACTTTTCCATTAAAAACGCCTTTGGCATTCTCGTCAAAAATACCTTTGTAAAGCTCGTTACTATTGCAATTAGGCATAGCATGATCAACAAAGGTGTGATGATCAACTAACTGATCTTTACCGATTAGGGTAATTCCATTCATGTTGCTCTCAGCATGTTGATCTGCTAATGTAAAGTTTAAATTGTTTCGGGTTAATTTACCACCAAAGCTAAAAGTGTCAACCGTGCAATTGCTGTTTTTAAACTGCTTTACCCAAGTATTATCTATCAAACTAGAATGTAAATGGTCATTCTGAATTTTATAAAAATCAACTATTGCATTAGTTTGTGTAATAATCTCGGTTAGGGCATTGGTAAACACAAAGTTTTGACTAATATTTTGGTGTCGCTCTGTAATTTGTACCTGCGCATTGTCTTCAACTACTACAAGCGCACGTGTTTGTGTAAAGATATTTTGCTCATTACTATTCGTTGCATAGACAATCTGAATTGGTTTATCAACAATGGTGTTCTTTGGCACATATATGAAGGCTCCTTCCTCAGAAAGAGCTGTGTTAATCGCTACTAAAGCATCCGTCTCTTTAGGTAAACAGGTATTCCAGTATTTTTTTAAAATATCTGGATGATGGTTTTGTTTTAGTGAAGCGATGCTAAACTGATCGTTTTTTAGTGTTGAAAGCTCTTCGGATAGTAGGCCGTTAACAAAAACAAGCTGATAGCTGTCTGTATCCGTTAGTAAAAACTCTTTAAGGTCGTTTTTATTGAGTTGGCCTTTAGAAGTATGGGTCTGATATTCTTTTTTTAGTAATGGAAGTAAATTAGTGTATTTCCATTCTTCATTTTGAATAGTAGGAAACCCTTCTTGTTTAAAACGTTGCATACTGGCATTACGAACAGACTTGAAAGAGATGCCGTTTTTTTCGGAAGCATTAAATGCCTCTATGAGTGATTTTTCTAGTGCCACCATTAAGCGTCTTTTATGATCCAATCGTACCCTTTTTCTTCTAATTCCATCGCTAGGTCTTTAGTACCTGATTTGACAATACGACCATTATGAAGTACATGCACATAGTCTGGAATAATGTAATCTAATAAGCGTTGGTAATGCGTGATGATTACCGTTGCGTTATCTGCACGTTTGAGTTTGTTTACCCCATTAGCAACAATTCGTAAAGCATCTATGTCTAAACCCGAATCTGTTTCATCTAATATGGCTAGTTTAGGTTCTAGCATAGCCATTTGGAAGATTTCATTTCGTTTTTTCTCACCTCCTGAAAAGCCTTGATTGAGCGAACGACTTAGGTAGCCTTTTTTAATCTCTAAAAGTTCCATTTTTTCTCTCATCATCTTTAATAGATCACCAGCTGGCATTGGCTCCAATCCTTTTGCTTTGCGCGATTCGTTAAGTGAGGTTTTTATAAAGTTAGAGACCGATACTCCTGGAATTTCGATGGGGTATTGAAATGACAAAAAGATGCCTTTATGGGCTCTTTCTTCAGGGTCGAGCTCTAATATGTCTTCTCCTTCAAAATGTATTGTTCCGCCTTCAACCTCGTAATCTTCTCTTCCTGCAATAACTGAAGAAAGAGTGCTTTTTCCAGAGCCGTTGGGGCCCATAATTGCATGGATTTCACCTGCTTTTACTTCTAGATTAATTCCTTTAAGGATAGGGTTGTCTTCAACTCCTGCCTTTAGTTCTTTTATTTCTAACATTTTTATAGTCTTGTTATTTGTGATTTAACCAACACTGCCCTCAAGGCTGATGGCTAATAGTTTTTGTGCTTCGACAGCGAACTCCATAGGGAGTTGGTTAAGTACATCCTTACAATAGCCGTTAACGATAAGGGCGATTGCTTCTTCTGTACCTATCCCTCTTTGGTTACAATAGAAAATTTGATCTTCACCAATTTTAGAGGTCGTCGCTTCATGTTCCACTTTAGCGGATTTATTCTTCACTTCGATATATGGGAAAGTATGCGAACCACATTTATCACCCATCAAAAGAGAATCACATTGTGAGAAGTTACGAGCGTTTTCCGCTCCTTTCATAATTTTAACTAAACCCCTATAACTCCCTTCACTTTTGCCGGCGCAAATTCCTTTGGAAATAATAGTGCTTTTAGTGTTTTTGCCTAAGTGAATCATTTTAGTTCCAGTATCTGCTTGCTGGAAGTTGTTTGTCACGGCAACAGAGTAAAACTCTCCAATAGAATTGTTTCCTTTTAAGATGCAAGAAGGATACTTCCATGTTACAGCGGAACCTGTCTCAACCTGTGTCCATGAAATTTTTGCACGCTCGTGGCAGATTCCTCTCTTAGTGACAAAATTAAATACTCCGCCTTTTCCTTCGGCATCTCCAGGATACCAGTTTTGTACTGTAGAATATTTGATTTCTGCATCATCTAATGCGATTAGTTCCACGACTGCTGCATGTAGTTGGTTTTCGTCCCTTTGCGGAGCAGTACAGCCTTCTAAATAACTTACGTAGCTGCCTTGGTCTGCAATGAGCAACGTTCGTTCAAACTGTCCTGTGCCAGCTTCATTAATTCTGAAGTAGGTAGAAAGCTCCATGGGACACCTTACCCCTTTAGGAATGTAGCAAAATGAGCCATCGGTAAAAACCGCTGAGTTCAATGCTGAGAAAAAATTATCTGTAGTGGGAACAACTGTTCCAATGTACTTTTTGACGAGTTCAGGGTGTTCCTGAACAGCCTCACTAATGGAGCAAAAGATAATCCCTAGCTCTGATAATTTATCTTTAAAACTAGTTGCAACAGAAACACTGTCCATTACAAAATCAACAGCTACTCCTGCTAGTCTTTTTTGTTCATCCAACGAAATACCTAACTTATCAAAAGTTTTTTTCATCTCAGGATCAAGATCGTCTAAGCTTTCAAGCTTTTTTTTCTGTTTTGGAGCTGCGTAATATATAATATCTTGATAGTTAGGCTTTTGGTATTTGATGTTTGCCCAGTTGGGTTCTTGCATCTTTTTCCAAGAATCAAACGCTTTGAGCCTGTATTGGAGTAGCCAATCTGGTTCGTTTTTCTTCTTAGAAATTAAACGGATAACATCTTCATTTAAACCCTTGGATATTTTATCACTCTCAATATCGGTCGTGAAACCGTATTTATAATCGGCACCCGTAACTTCCTCTAATATTTTATCTTCTTCTGTCAAAGTCGTTTATCAAAAATTTATACTGCAAAACTTTCTCCACATCCACATGTACGCGATGCATTCGGATTGTTGAACACAAAGCCTTTCCCATTTAGACCCGCAGAGTACTCTAGTGTTGTGCCTATGAGGTAAAGAAAGCTTTTTTTATTTACAAGGATTTTAACATCGTTATGTTCGAATAATTTATCATCCTCGTTTTTATTGGTATCAAACCCTAAATCATAGGAAAGGCCTGAACAACCGCCACTATTTACTCCAACTCTAACAAATACCGCTTTTTTATGCCCTTCTTCTCTCATTAAAGACAATAACTTTTCTTTAGCTTGTTGACTTACTTCAATCATTTGTTAAAAACGTTTTTATCTTAGGTACAAAATTACGAAATATTTGTGGGTTATAGCGCTTTCATTTATCGAGTAAAATGTCCATGATTTAATGTATTATTGCAGCATGAGTTTTTTAGAAGACAAACAACCTAAAAGAACGCCCATTTCATCGATGGGTGAGTTTGGTTTAATCGAAGCTTTGACGAGAAATTTTGAGTCAAAGAATCAATCAACAGTATTGGCAATAGGGGATGATGCAGCTGTGATTGATACGCCAAAAAATTATCATTTACTATCAACCGACATGTTGGTAGAAGGAATTCATTTCGACTTGAGCTATACCCCATTGAAGCACTTGGGCTATAAGGCAGTGGCAGTGAATGTCTCCGATATTTGCGCAATGAACGGAAAAGCACGACAAATTACCCTTTCTATTGCAGTTTCTAACCGCTTTCCACTAGAAGCACTAGAGGAGTTGTATACGGGAGTCAGTGCTGCTTGCAAAAAATTTAAAGTTGATTTAGTTGGTGGTGACACCACATCTTCTCAGTCTGGTCTCATGCTCAGTCTTTCGGTACTTGGTGAAGTGCCTAAGGGTAAGATTGTATACCGAAGTGGAGCTAAAGAGAACGACTTATTAGTTGTCACAGGAGATTTAGGAGGAGCCTATCTTGGCTTACAGGTTTTGTCTCGTGAGAAACAAGTTTTTGAAGCTAACCCAAACGTACAACCTGATCTAGAAGGTAAAGATTACCTACTAGAAAGACAGCTTAAACCCGAAGCCAGAAATGATATTATTGAAATTTTAGAAGAAAAAAACATAATTCCAACATCAATGATTGATGTCTCTGATGGTTTATCGTCCGAGGCTTTACACTTGTGCAAGAATTCAAATGTAGGTTGCGCTATTTATGAAGATAAAATCCCAATTGATTATACGGCTATTTCTGCCGCTGAAGAGCTGAACCTATCCGCAGCTACATGTGCCCTAAATGGAGGTGAGGACTACGAATTATTATTTACGATTCAGCAAAAGGATTACGATAAGCTGAAGAAAGATCCTGATTTTACTGTTATCGGTCATATAACGGATATTTCTTCGGGAAAAACACTCATTGCAAAAGATGGATCTGTACATGCTCTTACAGCACAGGGCTGGGACGCTCTGTAGTTTGGGCGCGTAAGCTATTATTGTTTGGCTTTTGATTAAACAAGAACAGTGCTTAATTTTATACGATATATTCAATATAATTTAAATTAAAGACCAATGAAAAGAATTTTATTTATTGCTATACTGACGAGTGTTGCTCTTCAGTTTTCCAATGCACAATCAGTTTCTTGCGTTGACTCATCTCTAATAAACCCCAATTGTATTTGTGGAATGAATTATGAACCAGTTTGTGGTTGTAACGGTCAGCTTTACAGTAATATGTGTTTTGCTCAATGTGATGGGGTTACTTACTGGACACCAGCAGTAATAGACTCAAGCGGTAACGTACTTCCTTGTGTATCTAACTGTAATCTTACAATTGATGTTGAAACGACCTCTCCCTCAAGTCAAGGAGCTGCTGATGGGATGATTCATATAAATGTATTGAGTGGGGGTACACCCCCCTATTACGTAGGTAACTGGACATACAACGGAATGCCAATAAACGTATTGGTGCCTACCGATTCAATGATAGGAGGAGAAGGCTTGTATTGTGCAACTGTCATCGATTCTGACGGATGTGACACAACCATTTGTGATTCCATTGTGTTTACCACTAACCCTTGCTCCCTTGCGGGAGCATCTGTTTATGTAGGTGGCGCAACGATGAATGCATCAGTAAATGGCATGTCAATGTATAATTACTTATGGTCGAATGGTGCTGTTGGTTCTCAAACAATTTTTTATCCTGGTTGGTGTGTAGGAATTACTGATTTAACCACAGGATGCGATACCCTGATTTGCGATACAAATGCAGTTTGTGATGCCTCCTTTAGCTTTAACAATGTCTTTGCAATGCAAGTTGAATTTATTAACACATCAACATTTTCAACACCTCCTGGACCTAACTATTCTGCCTACTATACTATTTCTTATGGTGATGGGATTGTTGACTTAATAGACAGTTCAACAACGCACACATACACCCAGAGCGGAACGTATATAGCCTGTTTAGAGATGTCTTTATTTGATAGCATAACAGGTAATACATCTTGTAGCGATATTTATTGTGATACTATTTTTGTTGGAAATACCAGTGGTAATTGTCAGGCTTCCTTTTATTCCTTAAACGATACTACTGGAATTACAAATCCATTCTCTTTTTTATTTTTTGACACCTCGATTCCACAAGGTCAAATTTTATCATGGAATTGGGACTTTGGTGATGGAGCAACTTCAACGTCTCAGTTTCCTACACACACATTTTCCAATGCAGGAAACTATGTAGTATGCCTTACAATAACAGCAGCATATTGGGGGCAAACATGTACTTCAATTACATGCGATACGTTAGCTATTTTTACAAGCTCATTCAATGAGCAGTTAGAAAATATTAATGTAAAGTTATATCCAAATCCGACTGACGGAGATGCGTATCTTTCTTTGGATAATTTAGGCTACAAACATGATCTAGAATTGGAGTTACAGTCAATACAAGGCATCACAATGATGCATAAAAAAGTTCAACTTAGTGTGGGTCAAAATATTCTTACCTTGCCTTCTTCTATGCTGAAAGGTGGGGCGTACATACTAAAAATTGATAAAGATGGTAAAAGGATGTATAAGCGTCTCATAGTACAATAAACTCACTATTTGAGTTCTGATTAAATCTTAGATTTTGCCCATGTGTGATAGTTTATGACGTCAGCATCGTCAGCATCATCAGCAGACATACTGTCAATCAATTCCTTGATTTTCGCTAACAATTGGTATTCGGATTTTATCGAGGGTGTATATATTAGTTCAGAAACGATGTCAATTAATAGCATTTCTCTTTTGAACTGGCTTTTTGCCAATAAAACAGCATATTCTTTTTGAATTTGTTTAATTCTTCGCTCTAATAGGTCAAAATCTCCGGACTCGTAACGTATAATTATTTCTGACATCATAATTTTGAGTTGAAAAGACCTGCCTATTTTTAGAAAATCTTCATGTAAGCATAGTCTAGATAGGTGTTTAATAGACTGTCTGATTTTTCCAGTATCAAAAAATAACAAACTTAAGTTTAGGTAAATAAAAACAGTGTAGGTTGGTAATTGTTTTATGTGTTCGTTTTGTTTGGCTTCTTCTAAGATATGGATTGCTTTTTCTTTGTCAAGAACCGAATAGTTTATCACTAATGAGTTGTAGTAAAAAAACAAAAACTTGTTTTTTAAAAAGCCGCCATATTCATTCATTTCAGCTCTGAGTTTTTCAGTATATTTTAAGGAAGTATTGAGTTTTTTATTTTTAAATAAACTATTAATTAGGTAGGTGTACATCTGAAGTTTAACCTCATGATTTCCTTTATTAAAAATCCCTCTTTTCGTAAAACTATCTATTGTGTGTAAAAGGTATTCTTCAAGAGCAATGTAATTATGTTTTTGTAAAAGCACCCTGCTCACCGATTGATAAATTTTTATTCTTAGCTTATCGCTAATCTCTAATTTATCACTTTGAGTATATTCTTCTACTGTTTTTTCGAGCAAATCAATAATTGCGGCATGCTTTCCTGAAAAATTTTGAGCTGACCTTACCCTATACATAACCACTGCTAATACATCATCGATTTCATGAATCTTTCGTAAGCGCTCATTATTTATTTTTTTCTTTTCGATATACCCCTCCACATCAATAGAGATCATGTCCTGTGAAAACTTGATGAGTTCATTGTAAATGAGGTTGAGTAACTCATACGCTTCATTTTTTTCTGCTTTTTTTTCTGCTTTTTTTAGAAAAACTTCTGCCACACGATTTTTTTGCTTTTGCCTAAAAATTCTGAAAAGTAAAAGATTGTGTAAGATTAAAACATCCTCTTCATTGTTTAAATGTTGTAGTACAAGGCTTTTACTGATGTCAAACAAAAGACGGTTTTTTAAACGATAGTAAGCATTTTTGCTATTACCATAGGATAAGATGTTGACTAGCTCATCTTCAGAAATATCGGACTTTCTAATTTGATCAAAAAGCATTAAGTCTTTTCGCTCTTTAGTGCTATTTGTGCGTTCGGCGTAGAGTTTAAAAAACCTACTCTCTTCTTTTGTAAGGCTTAATATTACTTCTTGTAGTAAGTTCATAAAGACGAGGTTTGAATGCGTAAGATATAAAAAATTGAACACAACTCAAGAAGCTTTATTCGTTTAAATTTGTTGACATGATTAAGAAAAGCATATCCATTTTAGTTTTCGTTTTATCAGCATCTCTGCTCAAAGCGCAAATGGTATATGAAATGGGTTTCACAAGTGCAGGTGTTAATATGTCAGATACAGTTTACTTGTATTCCACCTACGACATGGAGTTCTCAATCATAAATAATGGTTCTACAACAATTTCTGACCCCATCGATATTCTGGCAGTTGTTAATGACACTACATCAGGAATTTCACAAACTCCACGATGGCTTGGGGGTGTTTCAAATATTGTTTTAAATCCAAACGATACTTTTCATTTTTCCGCTGGAGTCATTTTTGATGAAGTTACTCCGCTAAACGCTTATGCTCCTGGAGATAATATTGTTGTGATTTGGCCTAAAGCGGACGCTCCCGTTACCCAATCAACGCAATATTTTTATAATAATCTGCACGTTTTAAACAGTATTTCTACCGACGACTTTCGAGCGAATAATAATTCTTTGATAAGGTATCAGTCAAACATAATAAGCATAGCTTCTGAAGAATTCTCCGAAGTACAAATTTATTCAGTCGACGGACGCTTGTTGGAAACAAGAAAAGAGCATTTTATTCATACAGAACATTGGGCATCAGGTATATATATCATTACTCTATTGCTGAGAGAGAATGAAGCTCAAAGTCTACAAATTTTGGTTAATTAATAGTGGTTTTTGTATTTTCTGAAAGAGCCCAGGCATTTGCCTGGGTTTTTTCTTGACCGTTTAATTCATCAAGTTTTCTATTTCTTCTGCTTCTAACGGAATGTTATGCATTAGATCAACGGGTTTATCGTCCGTTATTAAAAGATCGTTTTCTAAACGGATTCCCAGATTCTCTTCTCTAATGTAAATCCCAGGCTCACAAGTAAAAACCATATTCTTTTCTATGGGTTTTTCCCATAAACCTACATCATGAACATCTAAGCCTAAGAAGTGGCTGGTTCCATGCATAAAGTATTTTCTAAACGCAGGGTTTTCAGGATCTTGTTTTTCAATATCGTGTTGGGTAAGGAGCCCAAGACTAATAAGTTCTGATTGCATAACAAGACCTACTTCTTTATGGTATTGAGATAAAATCACTCCTGGACGAAGCATTTCAATGGCTCCTTTCATCACATTCAGAACGGCTTTGTAAACCTCTTTTTGTCTTTTTGTAAAACGTCCACTCACTGGAATACAGCGTGTCATGTCTGAAGAATAATTAGCGTATTCGGCTCCAACATCCATTAAAATTACATCCCCTGCTTTACATTCTTGATTATTGTCAATGTAGTGTAGGACACAAGCATTAAGTCCAGAAGCAATGATTGGTTCATAGGCAAATCCTTTCGATCGATTTCTTAAAAATTCGTGCATGTATTCCGCTTCTATTTCATACTCCATTACCCCTGGCTTAACAAAGTTCAGCACCCTTCTGAAGCCTTTTTCGGTAATGTCGCAAGCTTTTTGCATTAAAGCAATCTCAATAGGGTGTTTTATCGCCCTAAGTTCGTGCATGTGTGGTGCTGACTTTTCGTAATGATGTAAATTGTATTTTTCTTTACACCATTTATTGAAGCGAGCAGTTTGAGTTTCTACAGAAACCGTAGCTCTGGCATGTTCATTACTATTAAGGTAAACAGTTTCTGCATCCTCCATTAACTCTTGGAAAACACGTTCAAATTGGTCAATCCAATAAACAGTTTTGATACCGGAAACATTAAAAGCATCTTCTTTACTTAGTTTTGCTCCTTCCCAAATAGCGATTAACTCACTTGTTTCTTTTAGAAACAAAACCTCTCTATGCGCTGCATTTGAGGCGTCTGGAAAAACCACTATTCTACTTTGCTCCTGGTCTATACCGCTTATCCAAAAAAGATCACTGTCTTGTCTAAAAGGCATGGTGCCATCTGCACTAGTAGGCATAACATCATTGGAACAAAAAATAGCCAAGGACTTTGGCTTCATTTTTGCAGCAAACAAAGACCTATTTCTTTCAAAAAGTTCTCTACTAATCCTGTCGTATTTCATCTCCAAAAATTTAATTCATTCAAAGGTAGAGTTTCTCTTGAAATAACAAAACTTATGTAGAACGATTCTTTATTCGTCAGAATTGTTGTAAATCAGCAATAAGGATGTTAAATTTGTACATTCAAATTCAATACTAACATCATGAGCAAATCCGCTTTGATAAAATCGTCCCTAGCCAAAAAGTACTGGATGTCTGCTACGGGGCTTTTTCTTTGCACCTTTTTGATTGGCCACTTAGTTGGGAATCTTCAATTATTATTACCCCCAGATGAGGCTTTGGTTGTTTTCAACGAATACGCTCGTTTTATGACAACAAACCCGCTCATAAAAATACTTTCCTATCTAACTTATTTTAGCATTTTGTTTCATGCAGTAGATGGAATATTGTTGGTGATTCAAAATAAAAAGGCTAGACCTGTGCAATACGCCTATAATAAACCGAGTGCAAATTCCTCTTGGGCATCTCGTAACATGGGGCTTTTAGGAGCTGTTGTTTTGTTTTTTATTATCGTACACATGCGTTCTTTTTGGTATGAGATGCATTTTGGCAGTATTGCCTTAGATGTTAATGGTAACAAGGATTTATACACCATCACAACGGCTGCTTTTCAAGAGCTTTGGTATGTCGTTATGTATGTCTTATGCATGATCGCAATTGCTTTTCATTTGTCACATGGATTTGCAAGTGCCTTTCAATCCATTGGCGCCAATCACGCTAAATACACCCCGGTAATTAAAAAAGTTGGAGCAGCTTTTGGGATACTTATTCCCTTGGCTTTCGCTATCATACCCGTATTCCTTTACTTGAGATAAACCATAATGATGAGTAAATTAGAAGCAAAAATTCCTGAAGGGCCCATCGATAAAAAATGGACCAATCACAAAAATAATATCAAACTTGTTGCTCCTGCAAATAAAAGATTGATCGACGTCATTGTAGTAGGCACCGGTTTGGCAGGTGGCTCTGCTGCGGCTTCATTAGCAGAGATGGGCTATAATGTCAAATCTTTTTGCTTTCAAGATTCTCCTAGAAGAGCACATTCCATTGCTGCGCAAGGTGGAATCAATGCCGCTAAGAATTATCAAAATGATGGTGACTCTACTTATCGTTTGTTTTACGATACGGTAAAAGGAGGCGATTACCGTTCTAGAGAGGCAAACGTTTATCGTTTGGCAGAAGTATCTACCAACATAATAGATCAATGTGTTGCTCAAGGTGTCCCATTTGCTCGCGATTATGGTGGCTTGCTTGATAATCGCTCTTTTGGTGGCGTGCAGGTTTCCAGAACATTTTATGCAAAAGGACAGACTGGTCAGCAGTTACTTTTGGGAGCCTATTCTGCCATGTCCCGACAAATTAACAAGGGGAAGATTGAAATGTTCAATCGACATGAGATGTTGGATGTGGTCATTGTTGATGGGAAAGCGCGAGGAATTATTGCAAGAAATTTGATTACAGGTGAAATTGAGCGACACTCAGCTCATGCAGTTGTCATTGCATCGGGAGGCTATGGAAATGTTTTCTTTTTGTCAACCAATGCTATGGGTTCTAATGTAACTGCCTCCTGGAAAACACATAAAAAAGGTGCTTTTTTCGCAAACCCTTGTTATACACAAATTCATCCTACCTGCATTCCTGTTTCGGGAGATCATCAGTCTAAGCTAACCCTAATGTCTGAATCTTTGAGAAATGATGGAAGAATATGGGTTCCAAAGAAAAAAGAGGATGTAGAAGCGATTAGGTCTGGAAAGCTTAAGCCCACAGAAATACCTGAAGAGGATAGGGATTACTATTTGGAAAGAAGGTATCCTGCATTTGGGAATTTAGTTCCTAGAGATGTTGCTAGTAGAGCCGCCAAAGAAAGGTGTGATGCGGGCTTTGGAGTCAATAAAACAGGTGAAGCAGTCTATCTAGATTTCGCATCCGCAATAGAACGTTATGGTAAAGAACAAGCAAACATTAAAGGTTTAGACGAATCCAACAAGCAGCTTGTAACTCAACTCGGAAAGGATGTAGTCAGAGCAAAATACGGCAATCTATTTCAAATGTATGAAAAGATAACCGACGATAACCCATACGAAACACCGATGAAGATTTATCCTGCCGTTCATTATACCATGGGGGGGATTTGGGTAGATTATAATTTGATGACTACTATACCAGGCTTGTATGCATGTGGAGAAGCTAATTTCTCTGATCATGGAGCCAATCGTTTGGGAGCATCTGCCCTAATGCAAGGGTTAGCCGATGGTTATTTTGTGCTCCCTTATACTATTGGAGATTACCTTGCAGATGATATACGAACTGGAAAGATTCCAACTGATTTGCCAGAGTTTGAGGCTGCTGAAAAAGCAGTTCAAGAAAAGCTAAATAAATTCATTCAAAATAAGGGTACAAAATCTGCCGATCACTTTCACCGCAGGTTAGGAAAAATTATATGGGAAAATTGTGGAATGGCTCGTAACGAAGAAAATTTAAAGCAAGCCATAAATGACCTTACTAAATTACGAGAAGAATTTTGGCAAGACATTCTTGTTCCAGGTAGTTTGAACGAACTTAATCAGGAGCTTGAAAAAGCAGGTCGAGTTGCAGACTTTATCGAACTAGGAGAGTTGATGTGTAAAGATGCTTTAGAAAGAGCAGAATCTTGTGGTGGCCATTTCCGAGAAGAGTTTCAAACTAGCGAAGGAGAAGCTATGCGGAAAGATGATGACTTTACCTTCGTTTCTGCTTGGGAACACACCGGCATTCCTTCAGAAGCAAAATTGCATAAGGAAAAATTATCTTTCGAAAATATAGAACTAAAACAAAGAAGCTATAAATAATTCAATATGAATTTAACGCTGAAAATATGGCGCCAAAAGAGCGCCAACGATAAAGGAAAAATAGTAGAATATCAGGTTAAGGACATTCATGAAGATATGTCATTTTTAGAAATGATGGATGTATTGAACGAGGACTTAATCAAGTCAGGCCATCAACCAGTGGCTTTTGATCACGACTGTCGTGAGGGTATATGCGGTTCTTGTTCGCTCTATATTAATGGAGAGGCTCATGGGCCAGGAAGAGCCGTCACTACCTGTCAGTTACACATGCGTGAGTTTAAAGACGGTGAGGTTATATACATTGAGCCCTGGCGTGCCAAAGCCTTTCCTGTCGTAAAAGATCTAGTAGTTGATCGCTCTGCATTCGATAGAGTTATTCAGGCAGGGGGGTACGTATCGGTTAACACCTCGGGAAATACACAAGATGCTAACGCTCTGCCAGTTCCAAAAGTAGATGCAGACAGTGCCTTTGATGCAGCTACTTGTATTGGTTGTGGTGCCTGTGTCGCAAGCTGTAAAAATTCATCAGCAATGCTGTTTGTTTCTGCAAAAGTATCTCAGTTGGCATTACTTCCTCAAGGACAAGTAGAGCGCGAGGAACGTGTTTTAAACATGGTCAACCAAATGGATTCGGAAGGTTTTGGGAACTGTACCAACACTGGGGCTTGTGAGGTAGAATGTCCAAAAGAAATATCATTAGAAAACATTGCGAGAATGAATAGAGAGTTTTTATCCGCAAGTGTAAAGACTAAAAGTTAAAATAGGCCTACTATTTTTTAAAAGCCCCACTATCTGTGGGGCTTTTTTTATATTTGGGATTTAGCATAACATTAGAAATATTGCAAAACACCATTCAGCTTGCCTTAATACAATCCGACTTAGTTTGGAACAACCCCATTGCAAATAGGATTTATTTTGATCGTCAGATAAAAAAATTAACTGAAGTAGATATTATTATTTTACCTGAACTTTTCACTACTGCCTTTTGTATGGAAGGAACGCCTGAACAAATGGATGGCGAAACAATTAAATGGATGTCTTCAAAAGCAAAAGAAAGCTCTGCTGCTATTTGCGGATCACTTATTATTTTAGAAAATGGTAAAAGATACAATCGCTTTGTTTGGGTATCACCTAACGGTCAGATAGCGTATTATGATAAACGACATTTATTTTCTCTTCTTAAAGAAGAATCTTTTTTTACAGCGGGCACTCACAGAAAAATAATATCTTACAAGGGATGGAAAATTTTCCCACAAATTTGTTACGATTTACGTTTCCCCGTTTTTAGTAGAAATGATGAAGGTTATGATTTATTATTATATGTTGCTAATTGGCCTAGTCGAAGAATTGAAGCATGGGATAAGTTATTGCAGGCAAGAGCAATAGAAAACCAGTCATATGTAGCAGGAGTAAATAGGGTGGGGCTTGATGCCAATAAAGTATCTTTTCCAGGCCATAGCGCTGTATATGATGCACTAGGCCAGGCCGTTTCATATTCAGCCGATAAAGCGTCTATCTTAACGGCAGAATTAAGTAAAGATAAGCTAATGTCCTATCGTTCAAAATTGCCTTTTCTAAAAGATCAAGACAAGTTTACTCTTTCCAGCTAATCTCTAAATCCCAATCTTCTCTTATGAGAATTTCTGAGGGGAAGTGACGAAATTTTTCGGCAAGAACACGTTCGGAAAGCTTCCCGGTATCCCAAATACCGTTTTCATTTTCATCATCAATAAGTCGAATTTTGTATTGACCAGCCTTTAAAGAGTCTAACTGTATTGCATCTAAAGTTGTGAGCATTCGTTTTACAACTTTATTTTCGTAAACGAGCTCTAGAATATGACCGCTAGGGAGGGAGTCAATGAGTAGCTTTGATAGCTTTGTCAAGCTATCAATAGGTAGTCTTTGAAGGCTGTCTGCTGTGGCGTATTCGTTGAAAACAATAATTTTCATGCTATCTAAGCTTGGCTTTATTGAGTTAGGGTAAAACCCGACACTTTCTTCACTTAAATTATATTTCAAATTTTGATCATTATCCGCCAATGCAAACAGCCAAAAAGTGGTGTCGGGTAGATTGGGAAAAGTAAAATTCATATTTTCATCCACTTTGGCAATGTAGTTTGGCAATCCACGAAAAAGTAGGGAGTCAGGATTCGTGCTAGACTTTGAGTATAGCAAAGCCCAAATTTGGGCTTCTATTTCCGCTTCAACACTCCCCCTTATATATAATGTGTCTTTTTCACATTTTGAAGCAGTTATGTGTAAATCAGAAATAAGATTGTTTTCATTGTAGTCTGCAATAACTGAGGGGAAGTGAAGCGAATAACAAACGTTTTCTAGCCATTCTCCCTCTATAGTTAGACGCTTGTTTTTTGTTTTTAGCACTGGTGCATCCTCCAGAAGGGGTGATGTGTAAAAGTTTGCCGGGTTTTTAATGATAATATTTTCATCGAAATGTAGATGTATTGTATTTTCATTCTTTTCAACTGACAACAATGTAGGAGCTAGCGTGTCTTTTATACCTCCATTTGGTGGTACAATATTGGCGCAATGCGACATGCATAGCGCCATTACAACCAATATGAATGCATTTTTCATTTTACAAAGGTAAAAGAAATTAACAGTCCGATTTAACCCTGTATTAAGCGTTTCTTTTTTGCATTTGTTAAAAAAAAGCCTTACATTTATCTGCTCTAAAATCGTGTAACAACAGAAGCGATTGTGTTAAAGTGTCTGAAAATCAGTAGCTATCTGGTTTTTAACAACTTTTTTACTGCTTTTAATTTTACTTTTTTTTAGAGATTATTTAACTATTTATTAACCAAAAACAAGTGTTATGAGTAACAAGTTTACTAAGTGGATGGGTGCCTTATTGGTATTTGTCTTCTGTGCGTTTGCTTCAAATGCACAAACAACACTGTTAACGGAAGATTTTGAAAATTGGCCGTTAACAACGCAAGGATGGAGCTTTTTAAGCTACGATCCTGCAACAGGCGCTTCGATAGCACCTCCTTCTGGGTCCTGGAATTTCGGGGCAACAGCTCATACGGGTGGCTATTCTGCTTACCACGATTGGTGGGCAAATGCAACGGGTGCCTACCCTGCGTACAATGACTGGATGGTATCTCCAGCCATAGATTTGACAACTGCGTCTAACCCGCACGTGTCTTTCTGGCAGTATACCCTTTGGGCTGCGAATTACGCATTTTACCATGATGTTTCGGTTTCAACCGTAGATCCTTCTACGGGTGCAGCAAACTGGATGTCCCTATGGCAAGATTTTGACACTGGATCCGATTTTGTATGGGATTCTGTATCAATTGATCTTTCTGCTTTTATTGGGCAAACTGTCTGGATTGGATTTAATTACCAAGGCCAGGATGGAACTGAGTGGATGATTGATGATGTTTCTGTGATCGATTATTTTAATCAAGTATTCGGATGTACAGATTCAACAGCTTTCAATTTTAACACTAGCGCAACAGATGACGATGGATCATGTGTTTGGTTAGGTTCCGATTGTTCTACTGCGTTTACTGCGGTTGACGGTGTTAATACCGCTACTGCTGCACCAGAATGGTGGGTTTATTATGCAACAGACAATGGAATATTGACTGTTTCTTCTGTAGGTTCTGGTATTGATACACAGCTCGGTTTGTTCTCGAACTGTTTTAATTTCAACGGTTCTTACATGGATGGTGACCTTGGTAATAATGACGACTACGGTTCTTTCTTATTTAATGAGTTTGAGTCTGAGTTAACCATTAATGTTTACATGGGTATGCCAATTTACATCTACTGGGCTGACGGAGTCTCGTCAAGTGGATTTGATTTTAATGTTAGTTTCACTGCTGCTGTGCTCGGATGTACTGACTCTACAGCTCTAAACTATAATGCTTCTGCAACTGCGGATGATGGTTCATGCTTCTTCCCAGTATACGGCTGTACAGATCAGACAGCATTTAACTACGACCCATTTGCCACCTCAGATGATAGTTCTTGTACTTATTGTAACGACAATATTGTACAGGTTAGTTGTGATGGCGGATCATGGCAAAGCGAAGTTTCTTGGAATATTATTGCTTCTGACGGTACAATTCTTGCTTCTGGTGGAGCGCCTTACAATGAGGCTTTATGCCTTCCTGACGACTGCTACACTATCGATATGCTTGATAGCTTCGGAGACGGTTGGAACGGAAACATTCTTGATATCGGCGGTTCAGCCTTTACAATTGCTTCAGGTCCTGCTAACACAGATCAGTTAGAATTAGGCACAACGGCTTTTTGTACAATTTTAGGTTGTACTGATTCTTTGGCCGATAATTATAATCCAAATGCCAACACGGATGACGGTTCTTGTACATTCGCATGTGCTGGTACTTTTATAAATATAAACTGTGACGGTGGCTCATTCCAAAGTGAGGTTTCTTGGACAATTTCATCTTCTGATGGAACTGTCATCGCTTCTGGTGGTGCCCCTTACAACGCAGATCTTTGTCTTGACACAGCTGATTGCTACACTGTTGACATGGCCGACTCTTGGGGGGATGGCTGGAATGGCAACAATATTGATATAACTTCTGCTGGCACATCACTACTAAGTGGTACAATTTCTAGCGGATTTGATGCTCAAGCTCAATTCACCACTGGCGGCGCAGTATGTGCTATATTTGGCTGTACTGATGCTTCGGCACTTAACTATGATTCGAATGCTAATACTGACGACGGTTCATGTTTATTCTCTTGTGCCGCAACTCCAGTATGTGCCGATTTTGAATTAGACTTAGGAATTTTCTCTCAAGATGCAACTGATGCATTTGACTGGTCTGTAGGATTATCAACTCCTTCATCCGGAACTGGTCCGTCTGGTGATAACACTTCAGGTGTTGGGTCTTTTTATTATACAGAATCTTCTGGAAACTATTATAACTCTGCTGGATTAACTTCACAATGTTTAGATGTTTCAACATTAAATTCACCTGCTTTAGCATTTTTCTACCACATGTATGGTACCGGAATGGGTACTTTAGAGGTTTACGTAACTGATGCTTCTGGTGTTCCTGCACTTGCATGGTCTCAATTTGGAGATCAAGGAGACACGTGGAACCTAGCACAAGTTGATTTATCTTCTTACATTGGTGATATTGTTATTCAGTTTGTTGGTACTACTGGTGTAGATTTTACATCTGACATGGCTATCGACGATGTCTGTATACAGGAATTTACATCTTTTGGATGTACAGACTCTTTAGCTACAAATTACGACGCTTCAGCAACTAATGACGACGGAAGTTGTTTCTTTGCTGGATGTACATTTGTTGGATTTGATAACTACGACCCTAATGCCGATACTGATGATGGATCATGTGTTTGTTCTTCAAATACATTGACAATAAACATGGTTGACTCATGGGGAGATGGATGGAATGGAAACATTCTTAATATAGCAGATACATCTGGTGCTGTTGTAGCTTCCGCTACACTAGACGCTGGTTCCGCAGGTAATGCCCTTGTATGTCTTCCTGATGGATGTGGCTACACTGTCACATGTGATGGAGGCTCATTCCAGAGTGAAGTTTCTTGGGACATTACTGATGCTTCAGGAGCTGTTATTGTTTCTGGTGGTGCTGGTGTTAACTCATATGCTCTAGACCTAGGTTCAGGATGTCAAATATTCGGATGTACTGATTCAACTGCAGCTAACTTTAACCCAGCTGCAACGGATGACGATGGATCATGTGCTTTTTGCTCTGACAACTACCTATCAGTAACATGTGATGGTGGTTCTTGGCAAGGTGAAGTTTCATGGACTATTACTAGCAACTCTTCTGGAGCTGTAGTATTATCAGGTGGTGCTCCATTTGATTCTACTGTATGTTTACCAGACGATTGTTATGATATTGATATGGCGGATTCATTTGGTGATGGATGGAATGGTAATATTCTAGACTTTGGTGGTTTAGGTTCATTTACTATTACAACTGGCGCTTCTGCTTCTGACCAACTTTCTATAAATGCTCCATGTTATGTGTATGGATGTATGGATCCTTTAGCTGTAAACTTCGATGCTGCTGCTACAGCAGATGATAGTTCATGTCAGTACGCTTGTACTGCCGCGCCTTACGCTGAGAACTTTGACGCTGGTCTAGGTACTTGGGAGCAGTTTGCTAACGATGATTTTGATTGGTCTCTTGGATCATCAACTCCATCAACTGGAACTGGCCCATCTGCTGATGTAACAGGAGGAGACTTTTTATACACTGAGTCTAGTGGTAATAACTTAACTATTGGTGGACTTTCAAGTGAGTGTTTTGATATTTCCGCATTGGCTAGCCCATGTTTAACATTTAGCTACCACATGTTTGGTGCTACTATGGGTACCCTAGACGTATATGTAAATACTGATAACGTATTTAGCGCTACTGGCGATATGGGTGATCAGTGGAATATTGCTAATATCGATTTATCTGCATATATAGGTACTGATGTAAGTATCGTTATTTCTGGTACTACAGGCTCATCATTTACTTCTGATATGGCTATTGACGCAATAAGTTTAGATGAGTGCCAAGCATACGGATGTACAGACTCTTTGGCTTCGAATTACGATGCCTCAGCTACTGCTGATGACGGATCTTGTTATTTCTTAGGTTGTACGGCTATTGGGTATGACAACTACGATCCAATGGCTGACACTGATGATGGCTCGTGCTTCTGTTCAACAAACTCGTTGACCATTAACTTGAACGATTCTTGGGGTGACGGATGGAATGGAAACGTTCTAAATGTAGTAGATACAGCTGGTACAGTTGTTGCATCTGCTACCTTAGACGCTGGTTCATCTGCTACTGTTTTGGCTTGTATTCCTGACGGCTGTAACTACACGGTTACATGTGATGGAGGTTCATTCCAAACGGAAGTTTCCTGGACTATTAACGACACATCTGGTGCTGTACTTGCTTCTGGTGGAGCCGGCGCTGCTGTTGCAATTGATTTAGATTTAGGTGGAAACTGTGCAGTATTCGGATGTACTGATACTACAGCTTCTAACTTTGATGCTGCTGCTACAGATGATGATGGTTCTTGTTGTTATGATATTCCTGTTACAATTACATGTGACGGTGGTTCTTGGCAAGGTGAAGTTTCATGGACTATTACTAGCAACTCTACTGGTGCCGTTGTGGCTACAGGAGGTGCTCCATTTACTGGAGATTTCTGTTTACCAGAAGATTGTTATGATATTGATATGGCGGATTCATTTGGTGATGGATGGAATGGTAATATTCTAGACTTTGGTGGTTTAGGAACCTTTACTATTGCTTCTGGATCAAATGCTACTGGTCAACAGGCGTTAGGTGCAGCTATTTGTTACACTTACGGTTGTATGGATTCAACAGCGGTTAACTTTGACCCTGCTGCTACAGCAGATGATGGTTCTTGTCAATTCTCATGTACAGCTGCGCCATATGCAGAGAACTTCGATGCAGGTTTAGGAACATGGACACAAGATGCTTCTGATGATATTGATTGGGCTTCTGGCTCTTCAACTCCTTCTACAGGAACAGGCCCACAAGCGGGTGATGTTACTGGTGGAGATTTCTTATACCTAGAGTCTTCTGGAAACTATGGCGTTTCTGCAGGATTGACAAGCGAATGTTTCGATATTTCTGCTTTAGTAAACCCATGTTTAGGATTCCAATACAATATGTTTGGAGCTACAATGGGAACACTTGAAGTTCTTGTTAATGGAGATACTTTATGGTCACTTTCAGGAGATCAAGGTGCCGATTGGCAAATTGCTCAGGTATCACTAACTGCTTATGTTGGTACTGATATTACTGTTCAGTTTGTAGGAACAACGGGCACTTCATATACTTCTGATATGGCAATTGATGCAATCGTTATTGACGAATGTGTTGCATACGGCTGTACGGATCCACTTGCACCTAACTACGATGCGAATGCAACCGTAGATGATGGTTCTTGTGCGTTCTATTGTAACGATAACTTAATTGCTTTCGATATGATTGACTCTTGGGGTGACGGCTGGAACGGTGGAACATATACCATTACTGATGGTACAAACACTGCTACAGGTGGTTTAACTTCAGGAGCAGCTGCTACTGATACATTATGTTTGCCAACAGGCTGTTACACCGTTACTGTCGGTGGAGGTTCTTACGATAGTGAAATCTCTTTTGATTTCGGCTCATTAGTAGGCGCTGCTGCAGGTACATATACTGATATTTCAGTAGGTGGTGCTGTATGTGGTGTTTCTGGCTGTACAGACCCTGCTGCTGCAAATTATGATGCTGCTGCTACTGTTGATGATGGTTCATGTGTTTACTGTTCAGACAACTTCGTTGCTTGGTCAGTAGGCGGTGGCTCTTACGACAGTGAAATTAGCTGGTCTATATTAGAC
>CBFIDX010000016.1:0-40331 GCA_965661505.1 Flavobacteriales bacterium
GCGTAGGAGGCAACACTACACTCAACGCATGTACACAAGACTGCAACGGAGATTATGGGGGCAATGCCAATATTGACGATTGTGGAAACTGTACAATACCATCACAAAACTGCATCGCTTTTTCGCCCAACACGAGCACAAGCTTAAGCAATACAAACTGCGGTGAATTAGTTGATTTATCAATCATGTTTGAACAAGACCCTTATGAACCAGACATCCAAAACAGTCTTTTTTGGTCTGACGCTGGGTCCTTTGTTTTTCAAAACTTAAACGTTGGGGACACCATTGGTTATGGTTATCTTAATACAGATGGCGGAAATATAATGATCAGTACTATTTTCATCATTAATAGCTTCGTTACATCTAATCAAATCGTCATCAACTCAATTGATACGGCAACAAATAATAACGTTGGAAATTTCACTATTGCCAACCTTAACCCTGGTATATACATTACAGCTACATCACCAGGAGATAACAATAATGTGACAGACGGAAACTACTCCATGGGAGTGTTTCAAAACATCTTTTTAAATCCCTCCTCTCCTACCGCTATAGAGTTTACCGCAAACACAAATTCAGAGTTAGGAGATTCAGATATGCAGTACGAATCCATTAACATCGATTGCTTTTCTGAAATCCAAACTAATGCAACTTTAGAAACAAGCATATATCCGAATCCTAATAATGGCTCCTTTAATGTATTAAGCAGTCACGAAAGCAACTTATTCTTGATTGCCGCAAATGGTCAAGTTATTTATGAAAAAAAGTTAGAAAAAGGCAGTAATTTTTTGAATGTAGCTTTACGTTCGGGCCTTTACCTCATTCAAATTGAGAGTGAAAAAGAAAACTTTGCTCAAAAAATAAGTGTGTACTAAAAGAAGACAAGCCGAGTAAAACACCTTGATGAACACGTAAGGTTTTACATTTAACTAGCATACACAAGTTAGCCTTGTGTTAATTTTACAAAAACTGAAATAGACATAATGAAACAATTATTATTATTTTCTTTTTACCTATTATCGACTTCAGTAGCATTTAGTCAAGTTGTTATCAACGAATACAGCGCTGCTAACTTCAACGACTTTCAAGATAGTTACGGTGACTATGAAGACTGGGTAGAGTTTTTTAATCCCACTGCAAACAATATCGATTTGAACAATTACTTTTTGAGTGATAAATCCACTAACTTAACTAAGTGGCAGTTTCAAAGCTCATTTGTAGTACCCGCCAATGGACACTCTGTTGTATTTTTTTCAGGACGTGATGAGATTGGTGCTGACGCTCATACAAGCTTCAAACTTCATCAGACCAAAGGGAATGAATGGATTATTCTCACAGATCCCAACGGCACTACTGTTGTAGATTCAATTTGGGTAAAGCGATGTCAGGCAAATCACTCAAGAGGTAGAGAAACAAATGGATCACTCAACTGGGGAGTATTTGATAATCCAACACCAAATGCTAACAATGCTAATGCCTTTTTAGGTTATGCTGAAAAGCCAATTTTCTCAATTAGCGGCGGATATTATGGAGGCTCAGCAAACATTACTATTTCAACAACAAATCCTAACAACACCATTTATTATACGGATGATGGAAATTTTCCTACAAATGCTTCCACACCTTACACCATACCCCTCACACTTAACAACACTCGAATTTTAAAAGCAAGATGTTACAGCAGTGACCCACTTATACTTCCTGGCTTTATTGAATACAACACCTATTTCATCAACGACACACATACCCTACCAATTATTTCTGTTTCAGGTAGTGATGTTGACGTCCTCCTTTCTGGAAATCAAATTGAGCCTTTTGGAACTTTTGAGATTTTTGAAGCATCTGGAACGTTAATAGATAAAAATAGAGGACAGTACAACAAACATGGAAATGATTCATGGGCTTATGATCAGAGAGGTTTTGACTATATTGTAAGAGATCAATTAGGCTATGGTCATGAGGTGCAAGGAGAAATCTTTAGAGGAAAAAACCGCGATGGATTCCAACGATTAATTGTTAAGGCTGCTTCTAATGATAATTATCCATTTTCTTACGGTGGATCTGGAGCTCATGTTCGTGACCCTTATTGTAATTCTCTGTCAGAAGTTGCTGACTTAAGGCTAGACGAAAGAACACACGAACCTTGTATTTTATATTTAAATGGTGATTACTGGGGGGTGTACGATTACAGGGAAAAAGTAGATGACATAGATTATACAGATCACTATTACGACCAAGATGAAGGCTATGTTGACTTCATCAAAACCTGGGGAGGCACATGGATTGAATACGGAACTGATACAGGCTGGGTAAACATTAGGGATTTTATCCTTAATAACGACATGAGCGTTCAAGCCAATTACGATCATGCTAAAAGCTATTTAAACGTTGGTAGCTTAATTGATTATTATCTATTAAATGTTTACACAGTAAATGCGGACTGGTTAAATTGGAACACTGCTTGGTGGAGAGGAACTGATCCTAATGGTGACAAGAAAAAATGGCGATATGCACTGTGGGACTTTGACAACACTTTTGATCACGGTGCCAATTATACAGGCATGCCAAATACAGATCCAGATGCCGATCCTTGCGATACCGAAGGCATGGGAGATGTTGGCGGACAAGGGCATGTTCCTATATGGAATGCTCTCTTAGATTCTGAAGAATTTGTGGAGGACTATATCAATCGTTGGGCCGATCTTGGCAACAGTTATTTTTCTTGCGATTTTATGATCCAACATCTGGACTCATTAATAGACTTGATTGAACCTGAAATGCCTCGTCAGATAAACACTTGGGGTGGAAGTTATGCGGATTGGCAAAACAATGTGACTGATCTGAGGAATTTCATTTTAGACAGATGCAGTACTATTAACGCTGGAATTGTTGACTGTTATGACGTGACCGGACCTTTTACAGTAACCATATTAATTGATGGTGTTGGAGAAGTTCAGTTAAGTGATATTAACATCAACAATATCAACTCCGGATGGAGTGGAGAATATTTTGGAGACATAGATATTCCTTTAGAGGTAGTGAGTGGAAACTTTTCGCACTGGGAAATTAACGCTGTCGGAAACCCCTATGTTTACGATTCTACGAGCACTAATTTTGACATCAATTTAGTATCAGATGTAACCATCATCGCCTATTTCGACTGGATACCACCCATTCAGCCAGACACAATTACATTTATGATGGATCCTATTGGGCAAGCGATCCTTTCTGAAAATGGAAACATTATTACTAATTTCCCTTTCACAGAAACGTATATGCCAAATGACGTAATCAGCCTATCTGCAGTTCCAAACATTGGGTGGCAACTAAATTACTGGAGCTCCAATAATCATGTTTTCACACCAAATCCAACCGCTAGTAACACATCCATTACAGTGAATTCAAGCGATACCATTTGGCTTTATTTAGAACCTATCGTAGTTACCGCAACAATGCTAAAAAATCCTAGTAATAGCCAAGGAGAGGTGTACATTGATGGAGATCTTATTTCCTTCTTTCCGCACTCAAAATCGTATAACTACGGATCTACCATGAATATATCAGCATTTTCTGATCTAAATTGGGAATTTATTGACTGGAGCTCACCCATTCACATTCCTAGTGGAAGCAACTCATCCGACTATAGTTTTACAATTTACAACGATGATACAATTACTGCACACTTCAATGAGCTAATTTATCATGACATACAAATCAATGCCGTTCCCGAAGATGCAGGAGTCTTATCGCTTAACGGAGCTATTCCTCCTTATCTTCCTGAAACATATACATTTCTTGAAAATACGACTGTAACTTTTTCAGCATCGCCTGTAAGTGGTTATCGATTTACTGGATGGTCCTCAGAAAATTTAACCCTCGAACTTTCGGGTAATTCGTATGGTTTTGTAAATGTTACAGATAGTGATGTTCTAACCGCTTCCTTCGAAGAAATTTTTGAAGTGTATGTTCCCAACTCATTTACCCCTAACAATGGAGACTATGACAACAATAAGTTTAAAGTCAGTGTATTTACTGAAAAAGAGTTTTTGTTTACCATAAAAATATACAATAGATGGGGGCAGTTTATAAGTGAAAGTAAAGATATTGATAACGCTTGGGATGGAACCAGCCAAAAAACAGGATCGCAGGTGCCAGATGGAGTATATAGTTATATACTTAGCATAACTCTTCCAGAATCCGTATATGAGAAAAAAGGAACAATAACGATTGTAAGGTAATCCTAAACTCAGTGTAATGTATCGATTATGAGATAGTTATTATATGCCTTCATCTTTTCCTTACTATCAATACTTAAAATACTATTTATCAGCTAAAAATAAACACAGCATTCATTCTCCTTTTGTTTATCGACTTTTAACGAAAGCCATAACTCCCAAAAACAAAACGCTACTAAAAACTAGCAGGCATTACATCGAACTCAAGAAAAGACTCATAGAATACCTTAATCCAAAAAGTATTCTTGAAATAGGCAGCAGTCTATTTTCAGAACAAAAAAATACGTATTATACTGATTTTAATGAAGTTAAAGAAAAAAAGATTGACTTTATTTACTTAAATGATACGAGCGAAAAAAAAATAGTTACAGCACTAAAATATATGCACAACGATAGCGTTTTGGTGCTAAACAACTTATACAAAACGAAAGAGAATTGGCAAAAGCTAAAAGATCATTCTCAAGTTAGGGTTAGTATAAACTTATTTCAACTGGGTATTATTTTTATGCGAGAAGAACAAGAAAAACAACACTTCACAATTCGTTTTTAACTAGATTTGTGATATGCAAAGCATTATCGAAGTCAAAAACCTTGGCCGTCACTTTAAAGTGGGTAGCGAGCTCATAAAGGCACTTAATAGTATTGACCTCAATATTCATGAAAATGAATTTGTAGCGCTAATGGGTCAATCTGGCTCTGGGAAATCCACCTTAATGAATATACTCGGGTGCCTCGACACCCCTACGCATGGAGAATACAACTTAAACCAATATCAAGTAAGCCAGCTACGCGATGATCAATTAGCAGAAATTCGTAACAAAGAAATCGGTTTTATTTTCCAAACATTTAATCTACTACCTCGATCTACTGCCCTAGAAAATGTAATGCTTCCTTTGGTTTACGCTGGGGTCTCTAAAGAAGATAGAGAAGAGCTGGCTTTAGATGCATTAGATAAAGTAGGGCTTTCTGACAGGGTAAACCACAGACCCAATGAACTTTCTGGCGGACAAAGACAAAGAGTAGCAGTAGCAAGAGCACTTGTAAACAAACCCTCCATTATTTTAGCGGATGAGCCAACAGGAAACTTAGATTCTGCAACATCTGTAGAGATCATGGCTCTTTTTCAGGAAATTCATAAAAATGGGAACACAATAATCATCGTCACTCATGAAGAAGATATTGCACAATATGCGCATAGAATTATTCGACTAAAAGACGGTGAAGTTGAAAAAGATGAATTGAATCAAGATCCAACAACATGAAAATATATACTAAAAAAGGAGACAGCGGAACCACACAGCTAATTGGAGGAACACGGGTAGCCAAAAGCCATCATCGCATCGAAGCTTATGGAACTGTTGACGAGCTAAACTCTTACATTGGACTTGTAAGAGATCAATCCATTGATACAGCTAGCATTAAAATGCTTGTCGAAATACAAGATCGACTTTTTACCATTGGCGCCCTATTGGCTTCTGACCCCTCCAAAAAAGGCATGCAGCTCCCAACTATCAGCAGCCAAGATGTGGAGGAACTCGAACTAGAAATTGATCGAATGAATGAACAGCTTCCAGAAATGAGGTCATTTGTTTTGCCTGGAGGACATACCACCGTTTCTTTTTGTCACCTTGCTCGCTGTGTTTGTAGAAGAGCTGAAAGGCTTTGTATAAATCTAGAAGACAGCACTTTACAAAAAGAGCTAGTTTTGATGTACCTAAACAGACTGTCCGATTATCTTTTTGTTTTAAGCCGTTTTCTTTCTAAAGAATTAGGTGTTAAAGAAGTTCCATGGCAACCAAAATCATAAGTTGCTTGCACGCTTGAGTAAAAAAATTATTTTTGCAGAAATTATAATACTATGTATTGGACATTAGAATTAGCTTCAAAATTAGAAGATGCACCTTGGCCCGCTAATAAAGACGAATTAATTGACTTTGCAATTCGATCTGGAGCACCCATGGAAGTTGTGGAGAATCTTCAGGAACTGGAAGACGATGGTGAAATGTACGATTCCATTGAAGATATTTGGCCAGACTACCCCGATAAGGATGACTTTTTCTTTAATGAAGATGAATATTAACCATAACTAAGCGGCTTTTTTCACGACTAAAAGCTCCTTTTTTCATCGAAAAAACTACCTTTGTCAATTAAGAAAAACGACTTATTTCTGTAATGGGATTATTTGATTTTGCATCCAAGCTTTTTGGAAATAAATACGATAAAGATTTAAAAGACATCGAGCCGGTCATTGAACAAATTAAGGCCGCTTATCCTGCTGTTAAATCCTTAAGTAACGATGAACTACGTCAGAAAACCGCCGATTTTAAATCCCAAATCAATGAATCAGTAGCTCAAGAAAAAAATACCATAACAGAACTCAAAGAAAAAGCCGAACATCGAGATGTATCTTTAGATGAAAAAGAGCGAATGTATGCTGAAATCGATTCGCTTGAAAAGACCGTCACCTCTAAAATAGAAAACACCTTAAATACTATCTTGCCAGAAGCTTTTTCCGTAGTAAAAGAAACAGCCTATCGTCTTTCAAAAGGAAATATAGAGGTAACAGCAAATGAGTTTGACAGAAACTTAGCTGCGCTACATGACCATGTAGTAATTGATGGTGACAAAGCAATTTACCAAAATAAATGGATGGCTGCTGGCACGGAAGTTGAATGGAATATGATTCATTACGATGTGCAGCTGATTGGTGGCTATGTATTGCACAGCGGAAAAATAGCAGAAATGCAAACGGGTGAAGGAAAAACCTTATCCGCCACCCTTCCTGTTTACTTAAATGCGCTTTCAGGCAATGGTGTTCATTTGGTTACTGTGAATGATTACCTTGCAAAAAGAGACTCTGAATGGATGGGGCCTCTCTATCAATTTCATGGCTTAAGTGTTGATTGTATTGACAAACATCAACCCAATTCAGAAGAAAGAAGAAATGCCTACTTGGCAGATATCACCTACGGCACCAATAATGAATTTGGTTTCGATTATTTGCGTGATAACATGGCACGTCGACCACAAGACTTAGTGCAACGTCCACACAACTATGCTATAGTTGATGAGGTTGACTCTGTTTTAATCGATGATGCCAGAACCCCGCTTATTATTTCTGGACCCACTCCTACTGGTGATAAACACGAGTTTAATGAACTAAAACATAAAATTGACACGCTTGTTAATGCACAGAAAAGATACATTACTACAGTTCTTTCCGACGCTAAAAAGCTCATTAATGAGGGCGATGATAAAGAAGGTGGGTTTAATCTTTTACGAGCTTATCGTGGCTTGCCAAAAAACAAAGCTTTAATTAAGTTTCTAAGTGAAGATGGTGTGAAGACCTTGCTGCAAAAGACAGAGAACTTCTACATGCAAGACCAAGGCAAAGAAATGCCAAAAGTTGATGAAGAGCTATTCTTTGTTATTAATGAGCAACAGAACTCCATAGAATTAACAGACAAAGGGATAGATCTGATTACCTCTAATATGGATGACAACCAGTTTTTTATTATGCCGGATGTTGGAGCTTCAATTGCAGAACTAGAAAAATCCGAAGCATCCGAAAAAGAGAGGTTACAGACCAAAGAAGCCTTGATGCGAGATTACTCCATCAAAAGTGAGCGAATACATACGGTTAATCAATTACTAAAAGCCTATACCTTATTTGAAAAAGATGTAGAGTATGTAGTGATGGACAACAAAGTAAAAATTGTTGATGAACAGACTGGACGTATAATGGAAGGGCGCAGATATTCTGACGGACTACATCAAGCAATAGAAGCAAAAGAAAACGTAAAAATTGAAGCCGCTACCCAAACCTTTGCAACCATTACATTGCAAAACTACTTCCGCATGTACAACAAGCTTTCAGGTATGACTGGAACAGCTGAAACAGAAGCTGGAGAATTTTGGGATATTTACGAGTTAGACGTAGTTGTAATACCTACCAATAGGCCCATTCAAAGAGATGACAAAGAAGATCTAGTGTACAAAACCGCTAGAGAAAAATACAATGCAGTAATTGAAGAAGTAGCAAAACTGACCAAAGATGGAAGACCTGTTTTAGTTGGTACAACATCAGTTGAAATATCAGAGCTGTTGAGTCGCCTTCTGAAAATGAGAAACATCAAACACAATGTTTTAAATGCAAAAATGCACCAAAAGGAAGCGGATATTGTTGCAGAAGCAGGAAAGGCTGCCAATGTTACAATTGCTACCAACATGGCTGGCCGTGGTACAGACATTAAACTTTCTGACGAAGTAAAGGCTGCAGGAGGTCTGGCTATTGTTGGAACAGAAAGGCACGATTCTAGAAGAGTTGACAGACAGCTGCGTGGTCGTGCCGGACGTCAAGGAGATCCAGGATCATCACAGTTCTTTGTTTCTTTAGAAGATAATTTAATGCGTTTATTTGGCTCTGACAGAATTGCTAAAATGATGGACCGCATGGGATTAGAAGAAGGAGAAGTCATTCAACATTCTATGATTACCAAATCGATAGAGCGAGCGCAAAAGAAAGTCGAAGAAAATAACTTTGGTGTTCGTAAACGCTTGTTAGAGTACGATGATGTGATGAATGCTCAAAGAGAAGTCATTTACAAAAAACGAAAGCATGCCCTTTTTGGAGATCGCTTATCGGTGGATATTGACAACATGATTTACGATACAAGTCAAAGCATTGTAGAAGAATTTCAGGGAGCACAAGATTTTGAAGGGTTTAAATTGGAACTCTTACGCTTCTTGAGTATCGAAAGTCCCATAAATGAATCCGAATTTAAGCAGCAAGGCAGCGAAGATATAAGCGAAAAGGTTTATCAAAATGCAATTGAGCAGTATAGAATAAAATCTGAAATGATTGCTCAACGCACATATCCTGTCATTAAAGATGTTTATGAGAATCAATCGGCAACCTATGAAAACATTGTTATTCCATTTACCGATGGGATAAAAACGCTTCAAGTAGTTGCTAACCTTAAAGAGTCTTTTAATACAGAGGGAGGCAACATTCCCTTGGCAATTGAAAAAGGAGTGTCCTTAGCTATTATTGATGATTCTTGGAAGGAAAATTTGAGGGAGCTTGATGATTTGAAACAGTCTGTACAAAATGCTACTTACGAACAAAAGGATCCTCTTTTGATTTATAAATTTGAATCGTTCAATTTATTTAAACAAATGATGGACAAGGTTAATAAAGACATTGTTTCTTTTCTGATTAAAGCTAATTTACCTTCACAAGATTCCTCACAAGTAAAACAAGAACAACACCAAGCTGAAAACTTACAAACCAGTAGAGCAGGTATTGGCACCAATCCTTCACCCAACCCATCAAAACCTTCTCAAAGAAAAACGCAACCTGTAAGAGTTGAACAAAAGGTAGGAAGGAATGAACCTTGTCCATGTGGTAGTGGAAAGAAATTCAAACAATGTCATGGAAAATAAAAATAGGACGCAAATGCGCCCTATTCCAAAGAGATAATTTTCTGTAAATCTATTCTGTTTTTAGCACTTTTTTACCGTTAATGATGTATAATCCCTTTGGTAAATCATTAAAACTACACTTCCATTCTTTTCCTAACAAATCAAATATTTGATTAGTAAAGGTTTCTTTTTCAAAGGTTGTTTCGGCAATTTCAGTAGTAGCTGAAGAATCACAAGAAGCTGTAGTTAAACCAGCATTTATTAAAGCAGACTCCAGACCTGAAACTGGCCATACATCTTGTTCTATAATTTGCTGATTAGGAGCTATTAAAACAATTGTAGGAAAAGCACCCACACCGTATTGATTCACTACAGCATCTCCGCCTCCTTGCAATCCAGAAACAGCAGGTAACAAAGAACTGAAGTCATTTTCGAATGCCAGAACCTCAGCATCATCATCACCAGTATCAATCGATAAAAAAACAACCTCAGCTGTATTACAACCAAATTGAGTGTAAGCATCATTTATTGTAGGAACAGATGCTTGACAAGGACCACATGTTGTAAAGAAAAAATCAATAACAACGTGTTTTCCATCTGCTAGATAATCAAACAACGTATGCGTATTTCCATGCACGTCAGTTACGGTAAAATCAACAGCTGTAGTCAATGTAGTCTGAGCATTTAAAGACATTAAGAGTAACATTGAAATTAGGGTCAGAGAACTTTTTTTCATTAGTGTAGTATTTAACAAATTTCTGTAAAGATCGTTAAAGATCAATCATATACAAATTATTTCCATCTATTTCTTACCTATTCATTAACCAGCCCAACTTTCTCGATCTAAAGATCTATATTGGATCGCTTCGGCAAGATGTTCCGAAGAAACCGCATCACACCCTTCTAAATCAGCTATTGTTCTTGCTACTTTTAAAATTCGATCATAAGCCCTAGCAGAAAGTTCTAATTTTTCCATCGCCATTTTTAATAAAGCATAACTTTCTTTATCTAAGAGACAGTGCTTTTGAATTAAGGAAACTTGCATTTGAGCATTACAATGTACTCCTTCGTTTTCTTTAAATCGAATGGATTGAATCTTGCGTGCCTCTACCACTCTTTTCCTGATGGAACTACTTGGCTCTGCTTTTTGCTTATCCGTTAACTCATCAAAACCAACGGGTGTTACTTCTACATGTAAATCAATTCTATCTAGTAATGGGCCAGAGATCTTATTGAGGTATTTCTGTACAACACCTTGAGAACATAAACATTCTTTTTCTGGGTGGTTATAGAAACCACATGGGCAAGGATTCATAGAAGCTATGAGCATAAAGCTAGCTGGGTAATCAACCGTAAAACGAGCTCTAGAAATCGTTACTACCCTATCCTCTAGTGGCTGCCGCATAACTTCTAGAACTGCTCTTTTAAATTCTGGAAGCTCGTCTAAAAACAATACCCCATTATGAGATAATGAGATCTCACCAGGTTGTGGATGTACACCCCCTCCTACTAAAGCAACGTCTGAGATGGTATGATGTGGCGAGCGAAAGGGTCGAGCGGTCATTAGTCCTGAATGCTTTTGCAGTCTTCCTGCAACGGAATGTATCTTAGTAGTCTCTAAGGCCTCATAGAGATTTAAGGGTGGTAAAATTCCTGACATGCGTTTTGCTAACATTGTCTTACCAGATCCAGGAGGGCCAATCATTATGGCATTATGGCCACCTGCTGCTGCTATCTCTAAGGCTCTCTTTATGTTTTCTTGTCCTTTTACGTCAGAAAAATCTGCTATTATTTCTGAGACCGATTGCTCAAAAGCTTCTCTGGTATTTACGATAGTAGGGGCTGGGGTATTTTTTCCATTAAAAAATTCAATGGCCTCTAATAAATTATCAATACCAATTACATCTAAATCATTGACAATGGCTGCCTCCTTAGCGTTTGCTTTAGGCAATACAAGTCCTTTAAAACCATCTTCTCTTGCTTGTATTGCAATCGGTAAAGCTCCTTTGAGAGGTTGCAAACCTCCATCCAAAGACAGCTCGCCCATAATGAGGTAGTCAGCTATTAAATCAGATTGTATTTGTTGAGTAGCTGCTAAAATTCCGATTGCAATAGGCAAATCGTAGGCTGACCCCTCCTTTCGAATATCTGCAGGAGCCATATTTATAACGATTTTTTTTCAGGAATTCGGTAACCATTATTTTTTAAAGCTGCTTGAATGCGATGGTGACTTTCCTTTACAGCATTGTCTGGCAATCCTACTAAAAAAAATTTTACCCCAGCTGAAACATTCACTTCGATAGTGATTGTGATGGCATGTATCCCCGTAACTGCAGATCCGTAAGTTTTAACAAGCATAGTAGAAGTTTTAAGAACCTCTAAAATACAAATTAAATATTACTCTCTATGTGATGTATTAAAATGTGAATGATTTTGATGTGCATCTCTTGTATTCGATCTGCATATCCGTGATGTGGGATGCGAATCTCAATATCACAATGTTTTGCAAGCTGACCACCTGTGTTACCCGTTAGAGCAATGACTCTCATTCCCAACTGACGAGCTACTATTGCAGCATTCAAAATATTTGTAGAATTACCACTGGTACTAATCGCAAATAGCACATCTTTTTGGGTACCTAAGGATTCAATATACCTTGAAAAAACAGCCTCAAAACCATAATCGTTAGCAGTGCAAGAGATGTGTGATGGGTCTGAAATAGCAATAGCTGGCAATCCTTTTCTATCTTCTCGAAAACACCCTGTCATTTCTTCTGCAAAATGCATAGCATCACACATGGAGCCTCCATTTCCACAACTAAAAATTTTACCCCCATGGTTTATACAATCAGCCATGAGTGAAGCGCTTTGGGTTATTGTAGCTATGAATTGATCATCAGAAATACACTCTTGCAACAAAGACTGTGCTTCTTCTAAATGTTGTCGAATATTCATTATTTTTCAAATAAAGCAATGCTTTCTTCAAGCCAATTTTTAAATAAATCCACTTTACCGTAGTCTTGATAGTTGGCTGCTACACCTAGTTGACTCTCTTGGTGATCCATCACCACATAATAGGGTTGTGAATTTGTTTTATATCGTTCTGCTTGTAGAACCATCCACTGATCGCCTATGGTTCTTACTTTTTTCTTCTTTCCAGCAATACTTGTTACATATTGATCTTCTTCTGGTAACTTAGTACGTTCATCTACATAAAGTGAAACAAGCACCACCTCCTCTGTCAACATTCGTTTCACTTCAGAGTCAGACCATACTTGTTCTTCCATTTTTCTGCAGTTAACACATGCCCACCCAGTAAAATCTAGCAGGATGGGTTTTCCTACTTTTTTAGCGTGCGCTAATCCTGTATCGTAATCATGAAAAACCATTATTCCTTGAGGACCTAAATGCTGACCATCATCTACATGATGCTCAGTACTTAAAGCACCTCCTTGGGTATATCCTACTCCGTATGGCGACTCGCTATAGTGCATGGGTGGAGGGAAGGCATTAATAATTTTTAAAGGAGCACCCCATAAACCCGGTATCATATAAATGGTAAACATTCCTGTTAGTATTGCCATAAACAGCCTACTAACCGATACGTATTTCAAATCGGAATCATGAGCAAATTTGATGAATCCCAATAGATACATCGTTAACAAAGCAAAGATGACAATCCAAATAGCAATAAACAACTCTCTTTCAAGAAGGTGCGTTTGCATCACTAAATCGGCATTGGATAAAAATTTGAAAGCTAAGGCAAGTTCTAGGAAGCCTAAAACCACCTTGACAGAGTTTAACCAGCCTCCTGATTTGGGCATGGAATTGAGCCAACCGGGGAAAGCAGCAAATAAAGCAAATGGCAATGCAATGGCTAAAGAAAAGCCTAACATTCCGATAATTGGCCCCATGTAATTACCTCCAGCAGCAGCCTCTACAAGCAAGGTGCCTACAATAGGCCCTGTACATGAAAAAGACACCAAAGCTAAAGTGAAAGCCATGAAAAATATACCTATCAAACCACCTCTATCTGATGCTTTATCTGCTTTGTTTATCCAAGAACTCGGCAGTGTTAGATCAAAGGCACCCAAGAAAGATGCTGCAAAAACGATCAATAATAAAAAGAAAGCAATATTGAAATAAACATTTGTTGCCATATTATTGAGAGCATCGGCTCCAAATACAGCAGACACGCCAACTCCCAGAGCGACATATATTATAATGATCGAAATCCCATAAATAATGGCATTAGTAACACCCTTGGCTTTATTTTCACTCTGTTTGGTAAAATAACTTACAGTCATGGGTATCATCGGAAATACACAAGGAGTTAACAGAGCAGCAAAACCACTCAGAAAAGCAATAAAAAATATACCCCACATCCCTTTGGTGGAAGCGGTAGGGGTATCCTCTGTAGCTTTTACTTCTTGGGTAGTTGCTGGAAGGTCAAAAGAAAACTCCACGTATTCTGGAGGTAAGCATTGCATCGGATCACAGGTCATAAACATTACTTCACCTGTTAAAGAAAATGCTGTATCGCTAACAGATTTTAGTCGTTGACGAAAGGTTACCTCTTTTTTGAAGTATTTCAGAACCATGTCAAAGTTTGGATCAAACTCTTCAATTGGTTCAGGCTCTAAAACCTCTGTCAGCAACTCAACACCCTCTGCATTGAAAAAAGTAAAAGTAGTGGGCACAGGACCTTCATCAGCAATGTGTTGAGAATACATGTACCAATCGCCTTCAATAGTTGCTTTAAACGATAATTCAATCTCATCTTGAGGAAGGTTTTTTTGAGAAAACTCCCAACTAACTGGATTATAAAATTGGGCATGTGCTGCAAAAGATGCAACCACTAACATCCAAATACTTAAAATCTTTTTCATTCTTTTATCTCTTTTTGTAAGACTGTTGTTAACTCATCAGCACGCTGACTTCCAATCAGGTATCTTAATCCGTCCTTATCGATTAGCTCAACACAATAAGCACCTCTTGTAAAAAAACGAATTGTTCCTTTGCGATGTAAATTATAGACCGCATTCTTAAAAAAGAAACGACTATATTCTATCTTTCGTACTTTTTGAATTGAACGTAACTCTATTTTTACTTTTCGTGCTGTCCATAATCCCTCTAAAACAAGGCTTCCATTGTAAACTTTGGTTTCAAAATGCAAAACCATAACAAGCAAGGCAGATATAACGATAATGGCAATTCCCATAAAAAAGAAAAGTTCACCAGATTTATTTTGCTCTTCCGACCAATAATAGGCTAGAAAACAAAATAAGGCCAAAACCATTCTACGCAAAAACGACAGCTTGTTATATCCTAGGTATTGTTTTTCCTCAAACAATGATTGCTTATCACTCATTTTCTTCTTTAATAAGGTTGGACAAGATATACTTTTTCCGTTTGTGCTACAAGTTTGAAACGATCATCTAATCGATGACCTACAAGCCACACAATTTCATTGTTAGAACATAAAACCCAAGTATTTTCTTTTTGTAAGATGGAGAACTTTTGGTCTATCATATAATCACTTACTTTCTTACGTCCTTGCATCCCTAAAGGAATGAAAAAATCTCCTTTTTGCCATTTTCTTAGTGTTAGGGGAAATGATAATTTTTCAAAATCCAAGGCTGCAATAGACGAATTTGAAAGATTAATTTCTTGTTTGCCCTGTATAATGGAAAACGATAATGCAATAGGGGTATTAATACTTTTTAGGTCATTATCAATACATACGGTTTGTTCTACTCTTTTATGCTGTTCAATAACTAAGATTGACTCTCTATCTTTTAGTAAACGATACTTTTCGTTTCGTATTTCCTTTCCGCTAATTGCCTGTGTCAAAGCAAATACATCTTTCCAAGGAAAAGCACCATATTCCTTAAGCAACTCATATATGAGTTCTTCCTTTTGTGGATGGTTTAACAGAGTCTTAAACAAGAACTCCACATGGTTGTTTTGTTTTCTCCAAACAAGAGGGCGTATTTTATCAACTTCTTTCAGAAGTAGGTCATAGCGTTTTTGATTATCTGTCAGCTCCTTTAACAACTTGGTACGCACATTTGAATCTTGCTTCTCCATTTTTGGCAATTGCTTCAAACGAACTTCATTGCGCTGATAATCTGTTGATTCGTTAGAGGCATCTTCTCTCCAAAAGTGCTTATTTTTCAAGAGGTATTCCTTGATTTCTTTGGAAGAAAAATCTAAAAAAGGGCGGATGATGTTTTTATTTACCAACGGAATTCCACATAATCCCTCTAGACTAGCTTTCCTATTTTTTTTTAGTAACAGTGTTTCTATATTATCATCTTGATGATGCGCAGTAGCTATTTTATCAAAACCCAGATCAGCAAACCAATTATAACGCAATTCTCGAGCCGCCATTTGTGTAGAGATGCTTTTTTCTTTTGAATAAGTCTTAGTATCAAAACGCTTACAAAAAAAAGGAAGCTCATAATATTCTGATAGCGATCTAACAAACTGTTCGTCTTTATTGCTTTCTTCTCCTCTTAATAAGAAATTACAATGCGCAACGGCTAATGGATAATCTAGTTGGGTAAATAGGTGCAACAAGCAAACACTATCTTTACCCCCACTAACCGCTAAGAGTAATCGGTCCTCATCAATAAGAAGTTCGTTTTCAGCAATAAATCGTTTTAATTTAGGAAGCATGCCCAAGGACTTTAAACATGGCTTTTGCCTTTATTAAACACTCCTCATACTCTTGCTCAGGAATGGCTTTGGTTGTTATTGCACTCCCCACCATAAATGAAGCGTATCTTGAAGTTGAATTGTATAATACGGAACGGATTACTACATTAAAGTCGAAATCTCCTTCTGGCGTAAAGTAACCCACCGATCCAGAATAGACTCCTCTTTTTGTGCTTTCAAACTTTTCAATCAATTCCATTGCCCGAATTTTAGGGGCGCCCGTCATACTCCCCATAGGAAAAGCGTAGCGAATGGCTTCTACCCCACTAAGACCATCTTTCAGCTCTGAAACAACAGTAGATATCATCTGGTGTACTTGTGGAAAAGAATAAATTCCAAACAATTCTTCTACTTGAACTGTAGACTTAGATGCAGATCTTGATAAATCATTACGAACTAAATCGACAATCATTACATTTTCACTGCGTTCTTTAGGGCAGTTATACAAGCTTAATTTCAGTTGTTCGTCCTCCTCTAAAGAGGCACCTCTTTTGCGTGTTCCTTTTATCGGTTGCGAAATGAGTTTTTTGCCCATTTTTTTTATAAACCTTTCGGGACTCGCACTCATTATATGGCAATGTTGATAGCGGTAATAACAAGCAAATGGAGATTCAGAAATCGAATATAAATCAGTAAACACTGTGATCGGATTTAAAATAGCTTCCTCGCAAAAATATTCTTGACAAAAGTTGACTTCATAAATATCTCCTCTTTGAATGTGTTCCTGCAATTTTTTTACAGATTGCAAATAATCTTCTTTGGCTATTTTTGACTTTACAGAATAGTTTTTGTTTTTGTCGCGGGGTATTTTGAATTGCATAATATCCCCAAAAATTTGTTGCATTTTTTTTCGCTCAATACTTTCATGAAATTGAATTTCAACCTTATTGTCTTTGATTTTAAACACCCATTTTGGTTGAAAAAAGTGCAGTAGAGGAAAATGTAATTTATCCGAGTTATCAGAACATAATTCTTCTAATTCATTTTTCAAATCGTAAGAAAAATAACCAAATAACCAATCCTTTGTTTCTGTTTGATAGGACTCAAGCGCATCGAAAGAATTAGTTTCTGGGCTAATTTCTGATAAGGCCTCCACTCCCACCAGCATATCATATTGCATATATTTACCTTGTGAATCGTCTGCATCACCCAAAAGTACAGCGGATTGTTCAAAATTGCTAGCCCAAGCAATTAGTTGCTTCTTAAACTGATTTATGTTTTCGACCTGATATATAGCATTGATCCTCATCGGATACAAAAATAGCCATAAAAAACTACTGAGTAATCTATCGAAAATGACGTTAATCTACTCATTTCAAATTATTTACTAAATTGCACCTAACCAAACTAATAGTTAAAATGAATAAAATTGAAAAACCTTTGAGCTTTTTGCTCATCACTGCAGCCATTGTTTTCGCTTTTGCATACAATCAAAAAGGCAATGATTACATGAAGATTGAAAACAATCAAAATACGGGATTCAATGTAAACTCTGCTGAATCCTCCTACGGATATTTTGTATCTACTCCACCAACTTGCAAAGTCACTAAATCAGAAGTTTTTGATAACGATTCTGTTACTGTTATTGTTTCAGCCATCTTGGATTCAATGTGGACAGAAAATGATAGTATCGAAATAATTATAGAAGGTAAAGAAGGAAATATAGAGGTCAATTCATTAAGGTAAGAAAAACTTTAATCCCTTACCTCTCTTTTTGCAAGACTATAAAAAAAGAGAATTACAAATACAAAAGCAGCTAGCCTACCGATGTAATTACCATAAAGCGTGTAAAAAGTAATGCCTTGATATGTAGGTAACTCTGCACTTATAACGGCAGACTGCCACCATTCTGTGGCCTTACTTATATTGCCCTTAGCATCAATAAATCCCGAAATACCCGTATTGGCCGATCGGGCAATTGCTCTTCTTGTTTCAATAGCACGTAAGCTAGCATATGCTAAGTGCTGACGATATCCTGGTGTATCTTTCCACCAACCATCATTTGTAATAATCGTTAACACATCAGCCCCTCTTCGTATGTATTCTAGTACATACTCTCCGTAAATAGATTCATAACAAATAATAGGAGCCACAGTGGCTTGTTTAGAATAAAACACAGAACGTTCTTTCTGACTTCCTAAACTACCCGAAATACCACCTAGATCTATTGACAAGGACTTTATATGTTGTAATAATGGAGCAAAAGGCATCGTCTCTACCCCTGGAACTAATTTAGATTTGTGATAAATTTGAATGCCCGAAGTATCTATCTGTAGAGCGGTATTATAAGCATCGTAATATCCCTCAGCTCTCTGATGATAGCGAGCTGTTTCCGTTAGTGCTTCCTCTTTGTCATACATTCGGTAGGTTGATGCACCAACAATAATTTTCAGTTGTGGATAGTTGATTAAATAATTTTTCAATTGATTAATCAGCGGTGATTGATCCAAGTTGTTTTCCCACAAACCCCCTGTTAATGCAGTTTCTGGTCCAATTAAGAAATCTGTTGTACTATCTACTTTTTTACTTGCTAAAAGCAAGAATTTTTCCAATTGCTCCTCAGGTCCCATCCCATCAAATTTCTCGCTATAAGGATCAATATTTGGCTGAACTACTACCACATTTACTTTGTCAATTTCTTTTAAACTAGGCTCAACTAAAAAAGAAAGTCCGATAGGCAACAATATCCATAAAGCTAAACTAATAAAACGCTTACTATGCCAAGAATTGAATGCTAATACATTCGCTGTAAGCACCCACAATGACCCTCCCAACACCCCTGTGTACTCATACCATTGAACCATAGCAGGACTAGAAGAGAAACCGTTTCCTAAGGCAAGCCATGGCCAAGAAAGATCCCAATTAAAGTGAAGGTACTCAAAAGATAACCATACACAAATAAAAGCCCACCAACCTCTCTTTTGCCCTAACCTACTTTTGACCCATGAAAAAAGAGTAAAAGCAGATGCCATTAGCAAGGAGTTTATTAAAACTGCCATTATTACTCCAATCCAAGTAGCGTTTACAATCCAAAAAGTTGTCAGCGTGTTCCAAACTAAAAAAGCAAACAGACTAAGTAGAAAAACTGATTGCCGCTTATGTAACTCTTGCTCAATTAATAATAAGGGAACGAATGCAAAAAAAAGTAAGAATGGAAACCCGTTTGTTGGCCAAGCCAAAGAAAGAAGAAATCCAGAAAGTAGTGCTAATGATATAGTGCGAAACATCTTTTGTATTATTGCATGACAAATATCGCATTTATTATGCTAAGACATATCCCCAACCTTTTTACTTTAGGCAATTTATTTTGCGGACTAGTGGCCATTTTGTTTGCGATAGGTGGGCACCTAAACATAGCTGGAGGCTTTATTTTACTTGGTGCTTTTCTAGATTTTTTTGATGGCATGCTTGCGCGTTTATTAGGAGTTAATGGGGCGCTCGGCAAACAATTAGATAGCTTAGCTGATCTCATCACTTTTGGGGTAGCCCCGGCATTTATTGTTTTTCAATTATTTTTTTGGATCGAAAGTCAGCATTTTTTCAATCCCTTAGACGATTGGCCTAAACGCGGTTCTTACAGTCAAAATTACTTGGCGTATGTTGCTATGCTTATTCCATTATTTTCAGCTTTGCGATTGGCCAAGTTTAATATAGACACACGACAATCAGATGGTTTCATAGGGTTGCCAACTCCTGCTAATGCACTTTTTTTTATTTCTATCCCATTTATGTTGCATTTTCAACCAACAGCATGGGTGAGTATTTTGTTTAACAACACTAGCACACTAGCTATCTTATGCGTAGTAATGAGCACTCTATTAGTAATGGAAATACCGCTTTTATCGCTTAAGTTTCAAACATTTTCTTGGCAAAGAAATAAAATGCGTTACATTCTCCTTTTCAGTAGTATTGTATTATTGTCAATTTTCCATTTTGTTGCTGTGCCAATTATACTACTTTTGTATCCGATTTTATCCATCATAAATAAAAGCAAATGAAATTTATAGCAGAGATAGATGTAATGCCACTTAAAGCATTATTAGACCCTCAAGGAAAAGCCGTAAGTGCAAGTATGGGCAATGTGGGTTTGTCTGAAATCACGAATGTACGCATCGGGAAACACATTACCCTAGAAGTAGAAGCAGATAATGAAACGGACGCTAAAAACAAAGTCGATACTGCTTGCAAACAGCTTTTATGCAACGAAATAATGGAAGGCTACACATTTACCATAGCCTCCGTTTAATTTCAATTTTATAGTTTGAAAAAACTTAATACGAAGGATTACTTTCTTAGTTCAAAGTTTTTACCAAGGTATACTTTACGCACCTGCTCATCAGATGCTAACTCCTCTGCTGTACCTGCCTTCAAGATACTACCCTCAAATAACAAGTAAGCTCTATCTGTAATACTTAAGGTTTCATGTACGTTATGATCCGTAATTAAAATTCCTATATTTTTCTTTTTCAGCTTAGATACAATGTGTTGTATGTCCTCAACCGCTATTGGATCTACTCCAGCAAAAGGTTCGTCAAGCAAAATGAATTTAGGATCAGTAGCTAGAGCCCGAGCTATTTCGGTTCTTCTTCGCTCGCCGCCTGATAATAAATCACCTCTATTCTTACGGATATGTTGCAAACCAAACTCATCTAAAAGAGATTCTAGTTTTTCTTGTTGTGCTTGTTTGGACAAGTCCGTCATTTCCAAAACAGCCAAGATGTTATCTTCAACACTCAATTTACGAAAAATAGAAGCTTCTTGTGCTAAATAACCGACCCCCATTTGCGCTCTTTTATACATGGGCATATCCGTAATTTCTTGAGTGTCTAAGAATACCTTTCCTCCATTGGGCTTCACCAAACCCACCATCATGTAAAAAGAAGTTGTTTTACCCGCCCCGTTAGGACCCAATAGTCCAACAATCTCACCCTGATCAACTGCAACTGACACTCCCTTAACTACGGTACGTGAACGGTATTTTTTTATAATATTTTCAGCCCTTAACTGCATTAGTCATCTTGAAATTTAGCTGATATTTTAATGCTTATTTCATAGAGAATAAGCAGTGGGAATGAAACCAATACTTGGCTCATTATATCAGGTGGTGTTATAATGGCAGATAGAATTAGTACACCTACGAGTGCGTGTTTTCTATAAGTACGTAATATATGTGGAGTAACTATACCAAGCTTACTTAAAAAATACACCACAACAGGTAGTTGAAATATAATACCATTTGCCAAGCAAACAGTTGTTACTGTGGAGATAAAAGAATTTAAATTTATCTGATTAGCAACTTGGGTACTTACTTGATAATTTCCTAAAAACTGAACAGACAAAGGTGCCACCATATAATAACCAAAAAGTACTCCTAATAAAAAAAGAAATGAGGTATAAAAAACAACTCCTTTTGCATGCTTTTGCTCACCTTGATGCAATGCGGGCTGAATAAATCGCCATAATTCCCAAAAAACATAGGGGAATGCAATTATAAACCCTGCTATTAATGAAGACATTATATGTGTACTAAACTGACCCGACATGTTGATATTCATCAATGTAAAAGGCATATCCATGATACAAAACACCTGACCCAACCCTAAACTTTCAGAAATCCAACAGAAGGCTTTATAGGTAGGGAAGCTAGGGTCTTTTGCAGCAAAAATGATTTTATCAAATAGTATTTCTGGAAATAAAAAAGTAACAACCGTTCCAACTAAAATTGCTATTGCTGAGCGTATAAGGTGCCAACGCAAGACTTCTAAGTGATCCAAAAAGGACTGTTCTTTTACTTCTCCAATTCTTTTCATCTAAATAATTCCTTCTTTTAAAATATCATGCAGATGGACGATTCCAAGGTATTTTTTTTCATCCATTACAAGCAGTTGTGTAATGTTATGTTCTTCCATTATTTTGAGTGCAACCACAGCCAATTCAGTGGCTTGTATTTGCTTAGGGTTAGCACACATAATATCATGTGCTTTTAAATGCATGAAGCTTCCATGATCCTCTAACATTCTACGAATATCTCCATCCGTTATGACGCCTTTTAAATCAGAACCTTGCATCACTGCAGTTGCTCCTAATCGTTTTTGCGAAATTTCTAAAATAACAGATTTTATACTAGCTTGAAAATCTACTTTTGGACAGTCGTTCTGAGTACACAAATCAGACACTTTTAAAAATAAACGTTTGCCCAAAGAACCTCCAGGATGAAAGCGCGCAAAATCTGAATCATTAAAATTTCGACATTCTAACAAGCAAATAGCTAAAGCGTCTCCCATTACTAATTGTGCTGTTGTACTGCTTGTAGGTGCCAAATTATTGGGACAAGCTTCCTTTTCAACATTGGTGTTAATAAGATAGTTAGCTCTTGAGGCAAGGTAGGACTCACTATTTCCAGTCATTGCAATGATCTCATTACCCATGCTTGTTAGTAAAGGAACTAAGGCTTTAATTTCTGATGTGTTTCCACTTTTTGAAATACACATCACTAAATCACCATCTTGTACATAACCTAGATCGCCATGAATAGCGTCAGCAGCATGCATAAAAATTGCAGGTTGGCCTGTTGAATTGAAAGTTGCTACTAATTTCTGAGCAATATTAGCGCTCTTACCAATACCTGTAACCACTAACCTTCCATCACTTTTTAACAACTGATGTACAATCGAAACAAACTCATCTCCAACATAATCACCTAATTGAAGAATGGAATTCCCTTCTATTTCAATAGCTGTTTTCGCAATCGATTTTATTTCTTCTTTTGTTTTCAAAAAATAACTTTGATTTAATAAAACAATGTACTACTTTTAAATGTAGATTTAAAGATCATATTCCGACACAAAAGTATCATTTTTTAATGCGATGAGTACCTTAACAAGCTCTTTAACTAAAGAACTGCAAAAATATTTTGGGTTCAATAACTTCAAACGCGAGCAAGAAGCCATCATTCAAAACGTATTAGCTGGTAAGGATACCTTTGTAGTTATGCCGACTGGAGGGGGTAAATCTATGTGTTACCAACTGCCGGCATTATTGAGCGATGGCTGTGCTATTGTAATTTCCCCTCTAATTGCTCTGATGAAAAATCAAGTAGATGCCATTCGTGGACATAACGAAAGTGACACCATTGCGCATGTTTTAAACTCTTCTTTAAACAAAAAAGAAGTCGATCAAGTGAAACAAGATGTAGCCTCTAAAAAAACAAAATTGCTCTACGTTGCACCTGAATCACTGACAAAAACAGAGTACCTAAACTTCTTAAAAACACAAAACATTTCATTTTACGCTATTGATGAAGCGCACTGTATATCTGAGTGGGGTCATGATTTTCGACCTGAGTATCGAAATATTCGCAAGATTGTAAACAATATTGGACATGCACCAATAATAGCACTCACCGCTACTGCTACCCCAAAAGTAAGAGAAGATATCACGAAAAACTTGGGTATTGAAGATTGCAAAGTATTCCTTGACTCTTTTAATAGAGACAACTTATACTATGATATACGTCCAAAGGTTGATGTCGAAAAAGAAATTATCAAGTACATCAAACAACACACTGGCAAGTCAGGAATTATTTATTGCCTTAGTCGAAAAAAAGTAGAAGAAATCGCCGAAACTTTGCAGGTAAATGGCATCAGCGCACTTCCATATCATGCTGGCTTAGAAGCTAAAACGCGAGTTCGCCATCAAGACGCATTTTTGATGGAAGAAGTAGATGTAATAGTAGCAACCATTGCCTTTGGAATGGGGATAGATAAACCCGATATACGTTTTGTTATCCATCATGATATTCCCAAAAGTTTAGAAAGCTATTACCAAGAAACAGGTCGAGCTGGAAGAGATGGAGCTGAAGGTAATCTAGTCACTTTTTATAGCTATAAAGACATTGAAAAGTTAGAGAAGTTTTTACAAGGAAAGCCTGTTGCTGAACAAGAAATTGGTCGTCAGCTTATTTTAGAAACCATTTCATTTGCTGAAACATCCATGTGTAGAAGAAAATATCTTTTACATTATTTTGGCGAAAGCTTTGACCAAAAAAATTGCAATGAAATGTGCGACAACTGTCGCCATCCGAAGCCCACATTTGAAGGGAAAGATTACTTAGTAAAACTTCTTCAAGTTATAGAGGCCTCAAAAGAACGACTAAAAGCTAAGGAAATCGCTAAAATCCTTGTGGGAGAAACAAACAACCTGATTAAGCAACATAAATCTGAAAACCTTGCTATTTTTGGTCTAGGTAAAGACAAGAGTAAGCATTTTTGGCATGCGGTCATCCGCCAAGCCATGGTTCAGAAGATGCTCTTAAAAGAGATAGAAAGCTATGGGATTATTAAAATCAGTGATAAAGGAAGAAGCTTCATGGAAACTCCCCATGAATTTTTACTCACAGAAGATCATGATTACGATGCTATTAATGCTAGAAACGCTGCTAATCAAAGCCAGAGAGGAGCTGCTGCTGATAAAATTCTTTTTTCAATACTGAAAGATCTACGAAAAAAAGTAGCAAAACAAAAAGGACTCCCTCCTGCTATTATTTTTTCAGAACCTTCTCTTACCGACATGGCTAATCAGTTCCCAATAACTTTAGAAGAACTAAGTCAAATACATGGTGTTGGGCAAGGAAAGGCTCGAAAGTTTGGACAAAAATTTATTGACTGCATTGCGGATTATGTTCAAGAGAATGACATAGAACGTCCCCAGGATATGGTTGTTAAATCAATTGCTAATAAATCGAGCAATAAAGTTTACATCATTCAATCAATAGACCGTAAGCTTCCTATTGATGACATTGCATCTGCTAAAGGGCTAAAGGTCGATGAGCTTTTAACAGAAATTGAAACCATTGTAGAATCAGGTACTCGTGTTGACATCAATTATTACACACAAGATCTTTTAGATGAGTATCAAGAAGAGGAACTGGATGAGTTTTTCAGAGAATCTGAAGAAGGTTCTTTTGATGAAGCTAGAGCTGAATTTGAAGAAGATGAATATACGGATGAAGAACTTCGACTCTTCCGTATAAAGTTTATTTCGGAGGTAGCTAATTAAGCATTTACTGCTAACCAAGCCATCATTCCTACACTCAGCTCAAGCGCTTTTTCATCCACATCAAAGTGAGCATTATGCAAAAAGCGTTCACTCTGATCCTCAAACCCAACACCCAGACGGTAAAATAGAGCAGGCACATGATGAGTGTAGTAAGAGAAATCTTCTGCAGTCATGCGTTTGTTTATCTCAATTACATCCGAATCGTTCAAGAAATCTTTGGCTAAATCAAAACAATTTTTAGTAAATGTTACATCATTTTTTAAGAATGGATATCCTACTTTAATGTCTACCTCGCAGCTTGACCCCATGGCTTTCGCTTGTTCATTGCATATTTCGCGAATCTTTTGATGCGCCTCAGCTCGATACTTCTCGTCCATTGCACGAAATGTGCCTTGTAACTTCACTTCATCAGGAACAATATTACCTGCACTTCCACCTGAAATCATACCAATAGAAAATACGGAAGGAGTTTCTTGTATGGAATCAAAATGATTGTATAGTGAGGTAATAATCTTAGCTGATAAATGAACAGGGTTTAACGTTTTTTCAGGGATAGCTGCATGCCCTCCTTTACCTTTTATGGTAATGTATAATTCATCTGCAGAAGCCATAAACATACCCGGCTTCATGCCAATGACACCTGTCTTAAGCTCTGGAGAAACATGCTGACCAATAATTCTATCAACCTGAGGGTTTTGCAATACTCCCTCTTCAATCATTTTAGAGGCGCCGCCAGGAAATTTTTCTTCGGCAGGCTGGAAAATGAGTTTAACACTACCTTCCCATTCATTTCTTAGCGCATTTAAAATTTTTGCTGTTACTAACAAAGAAGAGGTGTGAACATCATGCCCACAAGCATGCATCACTCCTTTATTTACTGAACAATAATCCACCTCATTCAGTTCTTGAATCGGTAAAGCATCTATATCTGCACGCAAGGCAATGCACTTGCTTTTTGGATTCCTTCCTTCTATCAAAGCAACCACACCTGTATCTACCATTCCTGATTGATAAGAAATATCGTATTCTTTGAGTTTCTGCTGTATAAATTTAGAAGTTTCATACTCCTCAAAAGAAAGCTCTGGATGAGCATGTAAGTGCCTTCTAATAGCAACAACCTCAGCGTGATATAGAGCGGCTAACTTCTTGATATTTTGTTTTAAGGACATTATTTAAGCAATAGTTTTAATCCGCCCAATAACATTACGACGCCAAATATTTTTTTTAGCAAACGAGCATCAACGGTAACGGCCCAACGAGAGCCAAAATACCCTCCTATAACAAAAGCGGCTGCAATTAAAAGAGCATACTTCCACTCCACAAAACCTTCTTTGTGGTAGTTCCATGCTGCTAAAATCCCAATGGGTGGTAGCATTACTGCTAAACTTGTACCCTGAGCCTGTTGCTGATCTAAGCCCAAGAATAACATTAGTAAAGGAATGATGATAATACCCCCTCCCACACCAACAACACCACCCAATAAGCCAGCGGCTAAACCAATTAAAATCAAAATAACCAATGTTGAAATACTCATTTTATCAACTTACATTTTAGCTAAAGTAAACATATCTTTGCAGACATGATAACGGTACAAGCATTTACTTTTAATCCTTTTCAAGAAAATAGCTATGTTCTTTTTGACGAAAGTCGGGAATGCATCATTATAGACCCAGGTTGTTATGAAAAAGGAGAGCAGAGCACTCTAAAAAAATTTATTGAAAACAATAAGCTAAAGCCTGTAAAGCTTATTAATACTCATTGCCACATTGATCATGTATTGGGCAATCGTTTTGTTGCAGATACTTGGAATGTAGATTTAGAGATACACGAACTTGATTTAGTTGTACTAAAATCTGTAAAAGACTACTGCAAAGCCTACGGATTTGAGCGTTATGAAGAAAGCCCTAAGCCAAGCTTTTTTTTAAAAGAAGGAGAGCAGATTAAGTTCGGAAAAAGTAATCTTGACGTTTTATTTACGCCTGGTCATGCCCCTGGACACATTGTTCTACATCAGAAAGAGCAAGGGTTTATTATTGCTGGAGATGTATTGTTTCATAACAGCATAGGTCGTACAGACCTTCCTGGTGGAGATTACGACACACTCATCAAAAGCATCCAACAAAAACTGATGCCTCTTTCAGATGAAACAATCGTTTATTGTGGACACGGACCCAGTACAACTATTGGATATGAAAAAACAAATAACCCTTTTCTGACATAAGCAAAATCTGGTATTCACTATTTTTTTTAAATTAGTAACCAAAATACTTAAGCCAATGAAGAACGTTTTCTGCATCTTAACTACACCCCTACACATGTTATATCCCTCAAAAGCTTTTCCCCTAATGTGATGGTATTTTATATTCTAAATTCTTATATGCATGAACAAACACTATGTACATTCACAAATTAAAAAACCTGGCATTGCCTACTTATTCTGGTTCTTATTAGGAGCTCACTACATTTACCTTGAACGGTGGGGCACCCAAATTATATTCTGGATAAGTTTTGGTGGTTTAGGACTATGGGCAATTTACGACCTCTTTACAATGAGCAATAAAGTTAAAAAGTACAATAAACTACTCTTTGATGAGATTGAGAGAATGGAACAGATAGAAAAAATAAAATACCAAGAACAAATTAAAGCAGCTAATGAGTTAAATCATTGATGTAAAAAATCTAACTGCAATATTTGAAATATTGTAACGTTTTTATAAAAAATGTTTTTTCATGGACGGGTTTTACCCAGTATTTAGGTTGGATGGGAGGCTTTAATCAAGTCTCCCATTTTTTATGTATTTTTTCTTTTTTCGTAATCTAACACTAATAGATAATAGGTAAATATACCAAATGCGTATAATGCAGCAGTGATATAAAAAATGTAAGCATAGGGTAGCCCTGCTTCTTTTAGGAAACGAAAAATCTGAGAGCTGAAGTACCAACTACCACTCCAAATGGCAGCCATTACAGCACTAAGCATTTCCTGGTTTTTTTTACCCACATAGTTCATTGTAAGTTCCGAAGTCATCGGAGCAGCCATATTCATCAGTGGAGTTCGAATCCAAAAACACAAAATAGCTAATGGCAGCGCCCACCAGTAACTTGCAAAAAATTCAGTACTAGCTAAGGCTACTAAAGCTAAAACAGCAATGCTTTGGGTTAGAGTAATACCTTTTTTAAAACCTAGCTTATTCTTTACATTCGGAACCAGCAATGCAGTAGTAGCAACCAGTATACTTGCAGCCCCTCCTATTAATGCAAATTGAAAAGAGTCTACCTTAAAATTATGAAAGAAGAAAAGATTAATAAACGGAATGGTTAAGCCTGCACCGACCGCTATAATTAATGTTGGCACAATAGCTTTAAAAAGCAAACTCCAATCATAAGAGCGCCACTGTAAGCCTTTGGCTACTGGCACTACAACATCCACTTTTAATTTTAATAGATAACGAAAACCCCAATAACCCGTAATGGCTATGATAATTAATGCAGTACCTTCATCGATCGTTAGAGAAGGAATACTGGATAAAAAAAAGATGATAATACTACTGGCTATTGTACCAAAACTATGCGTAGCATAGTTAAGAGAAATGGCATGAGATTGATTGACCGGTGCTGTATTGCGCATAACATAAGGAAGTGCACTTACTTGGAAGCAGGTAAACACTACTCCCCACAATATGAAAAGAAAAGGTAAATAATGATGATATTGATGGTTAACAGCCAGGACTAAAAGAATGGCTACCGAAGGAACACCCAAACTTCCAATCATAAAGAATGGTTTTAGTGCTTTTCCTTTAATGTAGAAACCCAGTGGAAAAGCGAGCACCATGACTGCTAAAAACCGGAATGAAATAAAGTTAGCAATCTCCGGATCAGAAAAACCCTCTTTGGCTAAAAAAATATTTAGTATTAAAAAAAAAGCCGCACCAATGAGCTGGACAAAAAACTCGGCTTTAATCATTAGAAGTACATGCTCTTCTAGCGAGCGATATGCCTGAATGAGCTTTCTCAAGCGATAAGGGCTAGCATTTTTTGCTCTACTTCTTCACTATCCCAAATAGTTTCAATATCTGGGATTTCCATTATTTTTTGCATGAGAGCTTCCTGTTGTTGACCAATCTTCCAAGCTTCAGAATAACGTATGTTACTAAAACTTACCATGGAGTAAAGCGGGAGCCATTTTTCTGGATATTTTTTTGAAAACTTCAATTCAATTTTTTTCTGTAACAAGAAATGAGGGTCGGCAGTTTTATCCCGCATCACAACAAAGTTGTGCATCGATAAGTCTTGTACACCATCTCCATCGGGTTTTCTATACTTTGAATAAGCATCAAAACATGCTTTCCAATCATCACCGTATTCTTCTAACAACTGATCCAAAACATAACATCCCTCGAAACCAGCATTCATACCTTGACCGTAAAAAGGAACAGTAGCATGAGCCGAGTCACCAATTAATAAAACCTTATCGGAAACAGTCCAAGGATAGCAGCGCATTATAGAAAGTGAGGCCGTTGGATTATTGAAGTAATCTTCTGCCAGGTTAGGAATTAAAGGAACTACATCGGGGAAGACTTCTTCAAAAAAATCTATAACTTGTTGATGGGTCTTCAAACTTTCAAATGAGTACGTACCTTCATAAGGAAAAAATAAGGTGCAAGTATAACTTCCATCCATATTAGGAAGAGCAATTAACATGTAATTGCCTCTAGGCCAAATATGCAAAGCATTGGTTTCTATTTGATGACTCCCATCAGAGTTAGCAGGAATGGTTAGTTCTTTATATCCGTGCTCAATGTAGTATTGTGAAAACTGGAAGCGATCTTGACGCATCATGTGGTTACGAACGGTTGAATAGGTTCCATCGGCACCTATTAGCACATCAGAGTTTATAATTTTTTCTTTTCCATTTTTGTCTTCAAAAACAGCTTGTGCTGTCTTTAAATCTGTACTCAGAAGTTTATGATTGAAATGAAAATCTATATTTTTCTCTCGCTCGGCTAGATTCATTAACAGCACATTAAGCCCTCCCCTAGAAACAGAATAAATGGCTTCATCATCTTGCCCATAAGGTTGTTCACTTAGCGTTCCGTCTTGGGCGTGCATGATGCGTTTAGGCATAGGTATTGCCATTTTTTTTACTTCATCATCAATACCTACTTTTTTTAGTGCTGTCCAGCCTCTAGTAGATAGGGCTAAATTAATTGACCTCCCCGCTACTAACTCAGCTTGTCGCATATCGGATCTTCGCTCGTAAACAGATACTTTATGACCTCTTTTTGCCATGTAAATTGCTTCTAAAGAACCCACCAATCCGGCTCCTGCAATGGTAATTTTCTTGCTCATCTTTTCAATGCTTTTTCTATTATTTGACCTAATTGATACACATCATTAAAGGTGTTATATAAAGGTACTGGAGCCATGCGTATCACATTCGGCTCGCGCCAATCGGCAATTACCCCTTCTTGGGTAAGAAAATCAAACATGCTCTTTCCTTGTCCGTGCATCAATACAGATAACTGACAACCTCTTGCTATGGTTTCTTTAGGAGTGATGATTTCGAAATTACAATTTCCATAACGGGTAGAAATATCATTTAATATGAATTCCATGAAATTAGTGAGTAAAAAGCTCTTAGATTCTAGTTTTTCCATACCCACTTCGTCAAAAATTTCCATACTGGCTTTACAAGCTGCCATGCTTAAAACTGGGGCATTGCTTAACTGCCAGCCTTCAGCACCAGCCATCGGCTTAAAGCCTGGCTTCATCTTAAATCTAGTTTCTTCTTCATAACCCCACCACCCTGCAAAGCGAGGCAATTCTGTTTTATGAGCATGTTTTTCGTGTACAAAAACACCTGAAACACTCCCTGGGCCTGAATTTAAATACTTGTAAGAACACCAACAGGCAAAATCAATGTTCCAATCGTGTAACTTTAAAGAAATATTCCCTACCGCATGTGCTAAATCAACTCCGCAAAGAGCGCCTACCGCATGCGCTGATTGCGCCATACTTCGCATGTCAAACACTTGACCTGTATAGTAATTAACTCCTCCCCAAAAGACTAAAGCCAGTTCGTCTCCAACTTCTGCAATTTTAGCGTGAATATCTTCTTCTCTAATTGTATGCTCTCCCGCTCTTGGCGTTATTTCAATAATGGTTTCTTCGGGGTCTAAGCCATGGAACTTTACTTGACTTTCAAGAGTGTACTGATCGGATGGAAAAGCTTTTGCTTCGCAAAGAATCTTTGTTCTTTTACCCTCAGGTCTATAAAAAGAAACCAACATCAAATGTAGATTGACCGTTAAGCCATTCATAGCCACCACTTCTATTGGCTTAGCGCCCACCAAGCGGGCAAACGGCTCAGTTAAAATTTTATGATAGGCCACCCAAGGGTTCTTGGCATGAAAGTGCCCCTCTACTCCATACAACGCCCAGTCATCCAGCTCTTGATGAAGAAAAGATTGTACACTTTTAGGCTGTAAACCCAAAGAGTTTCCCGTAAAGTAATAAGCGTCCTTATCATTTACTTGTGGAATAAAAAAACGTCCCCTTAAATGAGCTAAAGGATCTTGATGATCCATTTGCTGGGCATAATCAAGAGAATTTTGCATACATCAATTTTAGGGTTCAAAGATATTAAAAGAAAAGCTGTGCTATCATTAAAAAACCAAACATCAGCAGCGATGCTCCCTCCACCCAAAAAGCAAAATAATATTCTTCTTTTTCGGAATTAGATCGAATCAATAAGTAAGCCGTTACTGCAGAAGTGCCCAAGAGGGCTATGAGAGCAGATAAGTTGATTATTTCACCAAAAACAAATTGAATAATAATGAGCAATTCGTAGAGTGCTAAAACAGCTAAAGCAATATATCTAGCCTTTTCTTCTCCAAAGAGTCCTGGGATAGTTTTTAACTGTAACTGATCATACTTTAAATCACGAATATCAAAAGGAATAGTAATGGCAAAGACAAAACAAAAACGATGAAAAAACAAAAGCCATACATCAGTTGTCCAAGCAAGTTGATGTTCTTGCACTAGCAAACCCACAGTAACGAGCGCCCAAACCAAAGCTATAAGAAAAATTTTGATTCCTGGAACCTCTCTTAAACGAAGTATCCTTCCTTTTAGCGAAATAGTAGGCAAGGGATATACCAAAGCAATAACCCCCAAAGGAGTTAATAACACCAAGCTTTCAATAGACAAAGATAAACTGAAATACACTACTGCAAAAGCCGATACTATGGTTGTAAACCAAAGCCATTTTTTATGCTCTTTAAACCATTGTTGGCGATGTGACAATTCCCCTTGCACATCCATCCGCACCAAGCGTTGAAAGTTGTAAGTAAATAACGTAGCAAAAAAAACAAATAGATTGATGGTATTGCTCTGAAGATTTAGAAGTAGTTCTGAAGATCGACATAATGCAACTACACAAAAAGCAACAAAAACATTGCTGTAGAGTAAGAAATCACCTTTATTTTTAAACCATCTCAAGTATCAAAAATATAAATTTAGACAGTACATATTATACGCTGTTTGTGTAAATTTGTACCCATTAAATTTACATTGAATGAATCAGTTTGCTGAACGCCACATCGGGCCTCGCCAAAACGAAGTAAAACAAATGTTAGAAGCAGTCGGAGTTTCTTCCATTGATGAGTTGATTACACAAACAGTTCCTGCTAACATACTGCTTGACAAACCTTTGGATTTGCCCAAAGCCATGAGTGAGTCAGAGCTGTTGGATCATATGAAATCCATTGGTAAGAAAAATAAGAATTATCGCTCTTACATCGGTTTAGGATATTACAATACGGTCTTACCTGGGGTTATTCAACGTAATGTACTAGAAAATCCAGGGTGGTACACAGCATATACTCCATACCAAGCCGAGATAGCACAAGGAAGGTTAGAAGCATTGCTGAATTATCAAACAATGGTGACAGACTTAACAGGCATGGAAATTTCTAATGCCTCATTACTTGATGAAGCAACGGCCGCTGCTGAAGCCATGATTTTATTGTACAATGCAAGATCAAGAGGAAAGAAAAAGGCAGATGCAAATATTTTTTATGTTTCCGAGGATTGTTTTCCACAAACCATAGACGTGCTGAAATCAAGAGCCATACCCATTGGTATCAACTTAATGATAACAAAACATACCGATTTTAAATTTTCTGATGAAGTTTTTGGTTGTCTTCTGCAGTATCCATCAAAATATGGTGAAATTTACGATTACCGAGATTTAGTTTCTGAAGCCAAAGAGTTAGAAATTGGAGTTGCTGTAGCTGCCGATTTATTGAGTCTTACTTTATTAACTCCTCCAGGAGAATGGGGAGCAGACGTAGTAGTAGGAACAACCCAACGATTTGGTATTCCGATGGGTTATGGCGGACCGCATGCTGCCTATTTTGCTACTAAAAAAGAGTACAAAAGAAACTTACCCGGTAGAATAATTGGGGTAACCATTGATGCCCACGGAAATAGAGCATTACGAATGGCTTTACAAACTCGAGAGCAGCACATTAAAAGAGAAAGAGCAACCTCAAACATTTGTACAGCACAAGTTTTACTGGCGGTTATGGCTGGTATGTACGGTGTATATCACGGACCTAAACGATTAAAGAAAATGGCTAAGCAAATACATGCTCTAGCGACAAAATTATCGGAAGGACTCCATCAGCTTGGCTATCTACAGGTAAATAAAAAATATTTTGATACGATACAAGTACGTGTTGAAGATGTAAATATGGATACCCTGAAGGTGTTTGCTGAAGATGCAAAAATTAACTTTCATTACATCGATGAGCATACACTATCTATATCCATTGACGAAAAAGATGATATTCAAAACATAAACGATATACTTCAGGTCTTTGCCAAGAGTTGTAATCACGCAGATCCAAATGGGCTGATTACTGAAGTGCTTAGCGGAGATTATATGAAAGCAGACAGCTATATTCCTGATGGTTTATACAGAACGACAGGATTTATGCAACACGAGGTTTTTAACAGCTATCACAGCGAAACCGCCATGATGCGCTATATCAAAAGCTTAGAAAACAAAGACCTTTCGCTCAATCATTCCATGATACCATTGGGGTCATGTACCATGAAATTAAATGCTGCTTCAGAATTGTTTCCACTTAGCTGGAGTGAGTTCGGGAACATACATCCGTTTGTTCCCAGTAATCAGGCAAGAGGATATCAAATTATGTTTCATGAACTTGAAGAAGCATTGTGCGAAATCACAGGTTTTGATGGCATGTCTCTACAGCCAAACTCAGGAGCTCAAGGTGAATACAGTGGGCTTATGGTTATTCGAGCTTATCACCATAGTAGAGGAGATCATCATAGAAACATATGCCTTATACCCTCATCTGCGCATGGCACCAACCCTGCTTCAGCAGTGATGGCTGGAATGAAAGTAGTTGTCACTAAATGTGATGAAGAAGGTAATATTGACCTAGATGATTTACAAAAAAAGGCCGAAGAACACAGTGCTAATCTAGCTGCCCTTATGATTACGTATCCTTCAACTCACGGTGTTTTTGAAGAGCAAGTTGTGGAAATAACCGATATTATTCATAAGCATGGAGGTCAGGTGTATATGGATGGTGCTAATATGAATGCGCAAGTAGGACTTACATCACCTGCAAAAATTGGTGCAGATGTATGCCACCTAAATTTACATAAAACATTCGCTATTCCTCACGGAGGTGGTGGTCCTGGAATGGGTCCCATCGGCGTAGTAGAACATTTAAAACCTTTTTTACCAGGTAATCCACTTATAAAAACAGGTGGTGATCAAGCTATTTCTGCTATATCCGCAGCGCCCTGGGGTTCGTCTTTGGTTCTAACTATTTCGTATGCCTACATTAAAATGCTGGGTACTGAAGGTTTAACTGACTCAACAAAAATAGCTATACTCAATGCCAACTATATTAAAAAGCGTTTGAATAACGACTACTCCATTTTATATACTAATCCACAAGGAAAAGTAGCTCATGAAATGATTTTAGACTGCAGACCCTTTAAAGCTTTGGGAATAGAGGTAACAGATATTGCTAAGCGACTGATGGACTACGGCTATCATGCGCCTACCGTATCCTTTCCTGTAGCAGGAACAATGATGGTTGAGCCAACCGAAAGTGAAAATAAAGATGAGTTAGATCGCTTTATAGAGGCGATGCAATCCATCCGAAAGGAAGTGGATGACATTGCTAAAGGGGATGCTGATTTAGAAAATAATGTTCTGAAAAATGCCCCTCATACAGTAGCGGTAATTACCGCTGACGTATGGACAAAGCCCTACAGCCGAACATCTGCTGCTTATCCCTTAGAATGGGTTCGAGATAATAAATTTTGGCCAACAGCCTCTAGAGTTGATGACGCTTATGGAGATAGAAACTTGGTGTGTGCTTGTGAACCAATAGATAGCTACATGGACCTTAGCTAGGGGCGTAGTTTTTTAAATAATTCTGCTGCAAATACAAAATCATTTAACTCGTGGTTGTCTGAACTCATAATTGTGTCCTTACTTCCCGACCAACTTAGCTTGCCTTGGTGTATAAAAGCAATGTTATCACCAATTTCAATTACGGAGTTCATGTCGTGAGTATTGACAACAGTAGTGATGTTATATTCTTGTGTTATTTCTTGAACTAAATTATCAATTACAACGGCTGTTTTTGGATCTAAACCAGAGTTGGGTTCATCACAAAATAGGTATTTAGGATTCATTGCTATAGCACGCGCAATCGCTACTCGCTTCATCATTCCGCCACTTAACTCTGAAGGATATAAATGATATGCATTTGATAAGTTCACTCTTTTTAAACAAAAATGGGCTCTATCTATTTTTTCATCCTCGGGCATTTCTGAAAACATCGTTAATGGAAACATAATGTTTTCAGCTACTGTCATATAATCAAACAAGGCTCCTCCTTGAAACAACATACCTATTTCTTGACGTAATAGTCGCTTTTCTTTACGATCCAATGCATGAAAATCACGATCATCAAAGCTTACACTACCCAGATCAGGAACATGCAAGCCAACCATGCATTTAATCAAGGTTGTTTTACCAGAGCCACTAGCACCAATAACTAAGTTTGTTTTACCAGCCTCAAAGGTATGAGAGATTCCTTTTAAGACATGATTATTACCAAAAGACTTATGGATATTGCTTAACTGAATCATGTCAACATCAGTTGAGTTAAAGTGAAATTTATAATTAATATAACAATGCTACTATAAACAACAGCTTTGGTACTGGACTTACCTACATCTAAAGCACCTCCCGCCGTAAAATAACCAAAGTAAGCAGAGACAGAAGAAATAACAAATGCGAAAAATAAAGTTTTTACCATTGCATAAGTAATATGAAAAGGTTCAAACCAATAATTGAGTCCATAAACAAACTCATTATGACTTAGCAAGCCGCCGACTACTCCAGCAAGGTATCCACCTAACATCCCGATAGACATACTAATAATAACAAGAAAAGGAAAGAAAAGAACAGCTGCAACAATTTTAGGTTGAATGATAAATGCTTGCGAATTGATACCCATGATTTCTAACGCATCTATTTGCTCTGTAACACGCATTGTACCAATCTCTGAAGCAATAGAAGACCCAACCTTACCCGCCAAAATTAACGCAATCATTGTGGGTGAAAACTCAAGAATTAAAGATTCTCTTGTAGCATAACCAATTAAATATTTAGGTATAAATGGACTATCAAACTGCAAGCCAGTTTGTATAGCTACTACCGCTCCCATAAAAATGGATATGATTGCTACAATAGCCAATGAGTTGTATCCCATTTGATACATTTCATAAATTATTTTTTTCCAGTAAACAGCTGGCTTTTCAGGGCGACTAAACACCTGATATAACATCTGAAAATATCGACCAATATGTTGAAGGGCTTGTAACATTGTGAGGATGTAAAAGTAATAATTATTGAATCAAAGACGAAGATTAAAATTAGTATTAGTAAATTTACCTCAGTAAGATTTTTCAAAGTGAAAAAAAGAAACATTCATACATACTTATTCTTTTCTATTTTTCTGCTATTCTTTTTGTGTGGATGTGGGGTTATAAAAAAGAACTGCGATTGCCCCGATTTCTCTCAAGCGAGCAACACCATCAACAAACCCTCTTAGTTTTTTTTAGATTTATTCTAAATAAGTTAATTTCGCAAACCAAATAGGATAGCGGATTTAACAAATTGAGATGAATATGGAATTTAATCTTTGGTTATTTATTTTAGATAATCTTGAGGCAGCAGGTGCAATAGGAGGCTATGTATCCCTATCAATCATTGGCTTTGCTCTAATTAGTTTTGCAACAAAAAAAAGGCTAAACAAAGGAGATCGTCAAATTGGTCCTTTGTGGACACATCCGATTGTTGGCTCTTTCATGGGAGCAATTCCTGGTTGTGGGGCAACAATTGTAGCAGCGTCATTGTATAAAAATAAAAAAATATCATTTGGAGGCTTACTGGCTACATTTACTAGTACTCTTGGCGAAGGTTCATTTGTTTTATTGGGCGCATCAAATGAGGCTGATGTTGCAGGAAACATAGAGGCATATGCAACCATTACCATCTTTGGATTAATTGCTGGTGTTGTTTTTGGTTATTTATCTGATTTTTTTGGATTTCGATCTGACTCTATAAAAAATCAGAAAAACCAATCAGAAAATAAACAACAACTAAAACAACAAAATAACTTAGCAGTGGTATTTATCGAAAAGCTAGGGTTTTATGCTATCATAGCAATGGCGCTATTTTTAGCACCAGGATCTGTTATGGCTTTATGGGGTGGAGGTATTGATGTGATCTCAGATTTAACTTACTGGATTTCAATAGCACTCACAGTTTGCTGCATCATTTATTACTTTATAGCAAGATTTATATCCAAACATCATGACTGTCATTGTGATGAAGATGATATAAAATCAACTGTATTGCATTCAATTTTAGATGTTGCTATGGTGGTATCTTATGTTTTTATTGGTTTATTTATTGCCAATTATATAATTGATGTAGTTGTAGGCACAGAAACATTTGATACATGGATGATGTCTTCAGCATACATTGTTATATTATTAGCAGCTATTGTAGGAGTGTTACCTGGTTGTGGAGGAATGATTACCGTTGCAGTAGCCTTTATTACTATCCCTAATTTTCCTATGGCTGCATTAATAACAGCTGCAATAGCAACTAGTGGAGATGGAATTTTTCCTCTACTTGCAGAAAACAAAAAAGATGGTTTATTCATTTCTGGATTTGGTTTTGTAATTGCCTTAGTAGTAGGTTATCTAGCTTTATCTATAGGGTTCTAAATGATCTAAGGAATCTTGCAATTATGAGTACTTTTAGCTTAGTGTTTTTCAGTACTTTTGGACAACTTCAAAATAATATTTTAAAAAACAAGCTGGTTACTGACAACCTAAAACATCTATTAACCTATCAATTTACTGTCTAATGAATGATGTTTCATCCTTTATACCTAAAGAAGCAGTATCGATGATTAATCAATGGCTAAATCGCTATAAATGTAAATTAATTATCAGTAAACCCAGAAAAACAAAGTTAGGCGACTATCGTTGGCCTCAAAATGGAAAAGGGCATATTATAAGCATCAATAATAATCTTAACAAATATGCTTTTTTATTAACCCTTACACATGAAATTGCACACATGATGGTTTGGGAAAAGTATCAAAACCATGTACAACCACATGGAGTAGAATGGAAAAGAATATTTCAAAAACTGATGTTAAATTTTCTTCCGTTTTATCCAAATGAGATTTTAAAGCCCTTAGCAAAACACTTAGTAAACCCAAGATCATCAACAACTTACGATTTAGATCTTTCTCTTAGTCTGCGTAAACACAATATTGATAAAACGACTCTTATTTCTGACATACCGATGGGAAGCAGTTTCTTTACAAAAGACAAAAGAGAGTTTATAAAATTAGAAAAGCTCAGAAAACGTTATCGCTGTATTGATAAACACAATAACAAAGTCTATTTGTTTAGTCCACTTGCTGAAGTAACACCAATTTAACTTTGACTTGATATCATTCCTTCTTATATTTACTAAATTTGTATTGCTTAAATTATGAGCCAAATGAATAAAAATAATTACGCCATCATCATGGCAGGAGGGATCGGCTCACGATTCTGGCCAATGAGTAGAAAAAAGTGTCCCAAACAATTTCTAGACGTTCTTGGCACCGGAGAAACATTGATTCAACAAACATTTAGAAGACTAAAAAAAGTTTGCTTAGCGGAAAACATACTTGTTGTTACAAATGGTGACTACAAGGATATTTGTAAAGAACAATTACCTGAAATTAAAGTGAGTAATATTCTCTGTGAGCCTGTTATGAGAAATACAGCGCCTTGCGTTGCCTATGCTGCATTTAAAATTTATCAGCAAAACAATGAGGCTAATATGATTATTGCCCCATCCGACCACCTCATTACGCAGGAAGATGAGTTTGCTAAAGTTGTCAACGAATGCCTTTTGGCTAGTGCAAAAGAAGATTGTTTAATTACCTTAGGTATAAAACCAAGTAGGCCTGATACTGGATATGGCTACATCCAATACAACCCTACACCACTTGAGTCTAATTCATCTCTGATTAAAGTTAAAACATTTACCGAAAAGCCCAACCAAGAGTTGGCATTGCAATTTATTGATAGCGGAGACTTTTTATGGAATGCAGGAATTTTTGTTTGGAAAGCAGAAAATATCATTCTTTCCTTCAGAAAACACCTGAGAGATCTTTATGATATTTTTGAAGCAGGCAATAAGTATTATAATACTGAAGATGAAAGGGCTTTTATTGAAAGAATATTTGCTGGATGT
>CBFIDX010000017.1:0-39871 GCA_965661505.1 Flavobacteriales bacterium
TTGGTGTCATGTAATGGAGCATGAGTCTTTTCAAGATGTAAAAGTGGCTGCATTGATGAATGAGCATTTCATCAATGTAAAGGTAGATCGTGAAGAGCGGCCTGATATTGATCAAATTTATATGAACGCTATTCAACTCATGAAACAAGGAGGAGGATGGCCTTTAAACTGCATTGCACTGCCAGACGGAAGACCCGTTTGGGGCGGGACCTATTTCTCCAAAGATCAATGGGTAGAACAACTTAAGCAGGTAGCTGATTTTTATCAAAACAATCCTGCTGTAATGAAAGACTATGCACAAAAAGTAACGGAAGGCATCCAACAATCCGATTTAATTTCTTTTAACTCCCAAAAATTAGATGTTAACTGGAGTGATTTGGACCAAACCATAGCCAACTGGCAAAAACAATTTGATCACCTGGATGGAGGCATGGATAGGGCACCGAAATTTCCTCTACCCAATAACTACCTCTTTTTAATGCGGTACGCGCATTTCAAAAAAAACAACCCACTTCATCAACACGTTCAGTTAACCCTTGATAAAATGGCTTTTGGAGGCATTTATGACCAGATTGGAGGAGGTTTTGCTCGCTATTCGGTCGATAAGAATTGGAAGGTTCCTCATTTCGAAAAAATGCTCTACGATAATGCTCAACTAGTTAGCTTATACAGCGAAGCTTATCTTGCTTATAAAAACCCATTTTACAGCAAAATAGTAGAAGAAATACTGGATTTTATCCACCGAGAACTTAGCACAACAGAAGGTGCTTTTTATGCAGCTTTGGATGCTGATAGCGAAGGACAAGAAGGCAAATATTACACCTGGGGAAAAGAAACCTTACAAACCCTTCTAAAAAGCGATTATGAACTTTTTGCTGATTATTACAACTTAGATAGTAAAGGTTATTGGGAAAATAATCAATACATCTTACTTAGAACTGAGTCGGACCTAGCGTTTTCCAAAAGGCATTGTTTAAGCATACAATCTCTTCAAGCCAAGGTATCAGCTTGGAAGCATCTTCTTTTGGAGAAAAGAGAAGAACGCATTAAACCCGCAAGAGATGAAAAAGTATTAACCTCTTGGAATGCATTAATGTGCAAAGCCTATGCCGATGCGTATCTTTCGTTTGGGAAGAAAGAATACCTGGATAGAGCAGTTGATAATGCAAACTTTATTTTTAAACATCAGATGACACCAACTTACGGATTGTGGCATTCGCATAAAGATGGAAAAAGTAGCATCGAAGGTTTTTTAGATGATTATGCTTTTTGCATCGCTGCCTTTATACGTTTGTATGAAGCTACTTTTGAAGATAAATGGCTAAACAAGGCAAGCCAATTATTCGACTATACTATGCGTAATTTTAAAGACGAAGAAAGTGGTATGTTTTTCTTTACCTCAGAAAAAGATCAACCATTAATTGCACGTAAAATGGAAATTTACGACTCGGTCATCCCTGCCTCCTGTTCCGAAATGGCAAAAAATGCTTTTATACTGGCTCGTTACCTTAACAGAAACGATCTTGACCGCGTGGCATCAGAAATGCTCAATAATATGAAAGAAAGAATACCAAAGTACGGATCAGGATATTCTAATTGGGCTACCTTGTACTTAAACCTACTAACCCCCTTTTATGAAATCGCTTTTATGGGCCAGGACGCACAAGAAAAAGCCTTAAAATTCCATCAGAAAAAGTACGTTCCAAACAAGTTATTAATGGGTACATCATCAAAAAGCTCCCTATCTTTGTTAAAAGATAAGAAAACAAGCAAAAGCGCTACTATATATGTTTGCTCAAATAAGAGTTGTCAAACCCCTACCCAAAATGTTAACGAAGCACATACCTTTATACAATGAATTATTTTAAAGAAACCCAGTATTTTAGGCAGTTTTGGCTGTGGGCCATTATTATCTTTTTTCCTGTTTTTTCACTTTATGGCATTTATGAGCAAGTGCTTATGGGTAATGCTATCGGGAGCAAGCCCATAAGTAATGTTGGGCTCATTTGGTTTACTGTATTGGTGGGTCTTGGACTGCCTGTCTTTTTTTATTACATGAAACTAAAAACACGTGTTAGCAAAAAAGGGCTTCATTATCAATTTTTCCCAATTCATCTCAAAGAACAACTTATTCCTTTTGAAGAAATTGAATCTTTTAAAGCTAGAAAATACGCTCCGCTCAAAGAGTTTGGTGGATGGGGTATTCGTTGGGGTTTTGAAGCAAAAGCTTACAACGTGAGCGGTGAAGAAGGGCTTCAGTTGGTTTTAAGAAATGAACGAAAAATTTTATTTGGAAGCCAAAAAGCGAAAGAAATGGAAAAAGCCATGAAAAAAGCTAGTAAGGAAAATACTACTTCTTCACACTCGCAACAAAATCCTTAAGGTAGAAGGGCTCGAAATAAGCTACATCTTCAAAACGCTTGTGCTGAAAAGCGCTTTCTGATAAAGCAACCATGTCTTTGGCTGAGGGATAAACATCGCTAATGAAACTTGCATTCTTATGAGTGATTAGTTGTTGACATTTGTCAGCACCATCACCAAAAAAGAGGATTTCATTTTCAGCTAAGTCTTCAAAAAAAGAGTTTTCATCTACAATGCAAGCTTCGATATTTGTTAATTGTTTTTCTTCTTTAAACAAGGCCGCATAGACTTCCATTCTTCGTGCATCAATCATTGGGCAATAGACTTTTCCAGGAATTTTCTCGGCCATCCCTTTTGCCATTGCTTCTAGCGTAGAATGAGCCAATAGAGGGATTCCTAACGAATAACACAAACCTTTTGCGGTAGATACTCCTATGCGCAATCCTGTGTAAGACCCTGGCCCTTTACTTACCGCAATGGCATCAAGATCAGAAAGTTCTAATTGTTGATCTATTAAAACAGATTGTATAAAAGGGATTAACTGCTCGGAATGAGAATAGTTTTCGCTGACCTCTTCTTTATAAGTCAATAAAGAACCATCTTTATTAATTGCTACAGAACAATTCTTTGTAGCGGTTTCTAAACACATGATTAAAGCCATCAGTTGGTGCTTACACTAATACTAAATCCACTTTTATTATGCTGCTTGCCCAAGGCTTCTTCTGCATCAACAAGCATACCGTCTTTCAGTGTTTTAGATACGGCTGAATAAGGGCCTGAGATAATAACAACACTGTCTTGAATACCTGAAAGAATATGAATGTTTCGATCGTCTTGTATACCGGTTTCAACCTGTTTTAGCAAAGCCCGATTATTATCTAAAACAAAAACACATTCTATCGTATTTCCTTGATCGGCCGTATCTTTTCTAGTGGTAACAGCCTGAATGGGTACAGACAGTGCATTGATTTCGGTGCTTGTTTGTATCTCTACTGTAGCAGTCATACCCGGTCTGAAACCCGCTTGATCGAGTATTCGAATTTTTACTTCAAAATTAGTGACCTGATCTGCGCTAGCACCCATAACATCGGCAGAATTAGCAATTTCACTAACCACTCCATTAAATTGACTACCTAAAAAGGCATCTACTTCAATGAGTGTGGAGTCTCCTAAATTGACACGAGTAATGTCGTTTTCATTAACCTCAACAGCAACTTCCATTTGGTCTAAATTAGCAAGTCGCATTAACTCAGTCCCTGCCATCTGCATGGTTCCCACTACTCTTTCTCCAAGCTCTACATTTAAGCTTGAAATAGTGCCATTTACTGGGGCGTAAATATTGGTTTTATTTAAGTTTTCCTGTGATTCATTTAAAGATGCTTGTGCCGAACTTACAGCATATTGTGCACTCTCCACATTTAACTTGGCCACCTGATATGAAGATTCTATTTGCTCAAATTCAGATGCAGAAATAGCCCCTTTTTCAAAAAGGGTTTTATTTCTTTTAAAATTTGCTTCACTCTCAACCAATCGTGCTTTTGACATGGATAAGCTAGCCTTTGCACTATTTAATGCTGCCTCACTTCGTTGGAGCATAGAAAGATAGGTGTCTGGTTTGATACGAACCAACAACTCTCCTTTTATTACCTCTTGACCCTCCTTGATTGGCAATTCCACTATTTCACCAGAGACATCAGGAGAAATTTTTATTTCTACCTCAGGCTGTATTTTACCGCTTGCAGAAACAGTTTCAATTATATTAGACCTAGCAGAATAATCAATTGATACAATTGTTCCTTTGTCGTTATTGATGAGGCCTGTCTGTTTAGCTACCAACAAAAAAATCGCTAAAACTGAAAAACCGATACCTAAATACTTCAGTAAACCGTTCTCTTTTTTACGTCCAAAGAAATAAAAGGCGGCTGCTATGATAAAAAGTAAAATAAAAACTGTCATCACTTAAAATATTAATTTGTTACCAGTGTAAAAATCTAAAATCTTTGTCTTGAAAATGTAATCGTATTTAGACTGAAGAAGATCTAATTCAGCTTGAAAAAGTCGATTTTTAGCATCGTTGTATTCGTAAGTACTAACCAATTGAACATTGTATTTTTCTTCGGTATATCTAAAAGACTCTGATAGTGCTTGTACAGACTTTTGACTTGCTAAATATTTTTTTTGTCCAGCCATCGCATCTGCATTGGCTTGTTCAATTTGTTTTCTCAACTGATTTTCAGCTTGTTGCAAATTGTATTGAGATTGTAAAACGGTTATTTTAGCACTGCTTATTGTGCTATTAGTTTGCCATCCGTTAAAAAGAGGGATACTCAAGCTAAAACTTAGTGATTGAGATACATTATCTTCTATCTGTTCTTCAAAGGAATAGTCTGTATATATGGGCAGTAAAGAAGAAGAGTCCACTGCTGTTAATTTTTGTCTGGCATCGGAGTAGCCTGTTCCCATGCTACCTGATAAACTAAGTCGGGGGCTTCTGCCTCCACGAGCAATCGCTAAAGAGCGCTGAGCACTTTTCAGCTTAGTAGCTGCACTTTTAACATCGGGCAAATTTGACAATGCAGCATTGTATAAATCATCTGTATTTATTTCTAGAGAGCGATCTTGAATCTTTCCTTCAGGAATTAAAATTTCAAAAGGGGTAGAGGCATCAATATCTAGTAACTGTTTTAGATTTAAAATGGCTATCTCGTATTGGTTTTGAGCGTTAATCAATTGAAGTTCTTCTTGTGCTTTCTGCGATTCTGTTTCTAACAGACTTCCTTTTGGTAATCGACCTACGTCAACCATTTCATTTATTCGCTTAACTTCTTGTTCAGAGAGTGCTAATTTGTCCTGATTAACCTTAACCAAATCCTCACTATACATCAGTTGTAAAAAAGCAGTAATGATGTTTAAAGAAATATCATTGGCAATTTTTTCGGAGTCGAATTTAGCTGCTAAATAATCGAAATTGCTTTTACGAATGTTGTTAACATTTTGAAATCCAGCAAAAAGTGTAACAGAGGAAGATAAGCCAATATTGTTGTTTCTTACTCGGTCTACTGTAAATGTGTTGGTGTATGGGTCAATAGTTCGACCAAAGTTATAAGCGTGAGAAGCACTGCTATTTAAAGAAGGCAACATGCCTATTTTAGATTGATTTAAAGCAATTTTTGATTGAGCTGTTCCTAGTTGAGCCTGTTTTATCGTTAAATTATTTTCGGCAGCGTGCTTTAGACAGTCCTCTAAGCTCCAATACTTTTGAGCGATCAAAACTGACGGTAACATCAAAAACAGAAAGAGCATTTTATTCCTCATCGCTAAGCGTAATGTTTACCAAAGATACTATCTTCTGTAAAAGAACTTTTATTTTTTGAACTTATTGTGTCGAATCCAGAAAAAGGCAATAAGGGCAAGAGATATGTAAGGCATGGCCATTAAGTAAAGGATTCCATCGTTTAATCCAGTACCGACTGTATCGCCATTTTCTAAATTACTTTCTACAATCGCTTTACACATAGCGCATTGTGCGTTTGCATCTATTGTTATTAGTAAAGTGAACAACAAGACCGTAATCAGGATATATTTATTCATCTTAAGCATAATATGGAATCATAAAAACATAAACTAAAACACCTGTAATCGCAACATACATCCAAATAGGAAACGTCCATTTAACGATTCTAGTATGTTTGTCAAATTCTCCAGTAATGCCTCTGTAAATAGCTAATAAGGCAAGGGGAAGAACGGGAACAGACAGTATAATATGTGATATCAAAATGAAGAAGTAGGTCGTTCTTATTAAACCCTCTCCTTCGTATGGAACAGGTGAGTTTGACAGTTTTGAGATAACATAAGATATAAGAAAGAGAGCTGATAATAGAAAAGCAGCAATCATACAGATGCGATGCCAAGCTATCTTTTTGTTTTTAATTAAAATAAAACCCGTAAAAAGAAGGAGAGCGGTACATCCATTTAAGATCGCATGTAAAAAAGGAAGAGAGCGCAAATCGGCTCCACCAAATTCTAAGTGCCATTCTTCTGGCATAAACATAAGGCCCGCTACAGCAATGGGGATCACTATCGATAAAACAACAATAATGGGTATGTATATAGAATCCTTATTTTTCATTGGATCTTTTTTTTGCTGAATACCAATGATCGTACATCAAAAATTTAATGTCATCTATCAGCAGCCCTACCTCGTATTCACTAGTTCCATCATACACTCCCATAACGTTTCCTTTATCATCCTTTCTGGATCTTACATGACCGTCTTTATCAATCAACACAAAATATTCTGAGTGAAGAAAGCCTCCAGGAGCCTCTTGGTCTTCGAAAGCGTTTACAAAATAGGCAGGCGCCATTGCATAAATGGATTCTTTAGTTCCCGTAGCAAAATTCCAGTTATTGAGGCTAGTGTCAACTTGCATTTCGTTAGCATACTCTAGAAGCACTTGAGGGCTGTCATATTCTGGATTTACAGTATGTGACAACAGTTTAAAATGAGGGTAATTTTTCATTTTTTGTTGAATTCTACTCATCTGATACGTCATTACTGGACAGATGGTAGGACAAGTGGTAAAAACAAAATTAGCTACGTAAACATTACCGTTATAATCGGCTGATGAAATAGTATCGCCGTATTGGTTAAGGAATGCAAACTCAGGAATGGAATGAAATGTAGTATCTGTTTTTGGACCTACATACTCAAGCGGTTTATCAAAATTAGCTTCTCCCTGCAAAAAAATTAAATAGACTGCAGAAGGAAATACTAGAATTGATAAGATTAAGAACCATTTTGTTTTTAACTGCATTGTCTTTTTCTTCTACATCATCATTCCTCCTTCAGAGAGCAGGATAAACAACAAGTAAGGTATTAGTATAACACAAGGCAATAAGATTGTTAATTTCAACCCTCTAGCTTCATGTCCAAGATGCATAAATTGCATTACAATATAAGCTGCTTTTATAATGGTAAGTACTATAAATACGTGCGTTAGCCAGTACAAACCCAAAAATTTACCATATACTAAAGCTTCTGGTAAAGAACCATTTACTTTCAGAATTCCTAATAGCACTTCAAATGCTGTTACAAATAAAAGAATCCAGAATACTTTCCAAATCCACCAAGTTCCTTTTTGTTCCGCCATGTTTATTCTTTTTTAATTTTTTAAACTAGGTAATAAAAGGTAAATACAAATACCCATACTAAATCGACAAAGTGCCAATAAAGGCCTACTTTTTCTACCATTTCATAATGTCCTCTTCTTTCGTAAGTTCCTTTTATCACATTTATAAAGATAATGATAAGGATCACTACTCCACTAAAAACGTGGAACCCATGAAACCCAGTTATGAAATAAAAGAAGTCAGCGAAAAGTTGATGCCCATACTCGTTGTTAGTTAGGTTTGCTCCTAGAACAACTTTAGAGTTTTCAAAATATTCTGCTGATTCTTCGTGAGGAACTATTGTTCTATCAGCTCGTTCAACACTCAGATCTGGACGTGTACTGTACGCTGCTTTAACGTCTTCGATTGTAAAGTCATGCTTCTCATCATCGTATTTATCAACACCCATTAAATCGTACAATGAATAGGTATTATGATCTTGGTCAACCAAGTGTATGACTTCATGATTAGAAAGCTCAATGGCTCCTTTATCTCCGTGAATAAAGTGCCCCCACTCCCAAGCCTGAGACCCTAGAAATGTAAATCCACCTACAATGGTTAAGGCCATCCAAAGGATTACTCCTTTTTTGTCTTTTTTATTTCCTGCGTTAACGGCAAGCACCATGGTTACGGAGCTCATTATCAAAATAAAGGTCATTAATGCTACAAACAGCAAAGGGTGCTCTCCCTGAAGAAATGGGAAATGCGTAAATACATCTTCTGGCACAGGCCAAATGTCAGCATTTCGGAAACGCATAAAGCCATAAGCTGCTAAGAAACCCGAAAAAGTTAAGGCATCAGAAATTAAGAAAAACCACATCATTAGTTTTCCATAGCTGGACTCAAAAGGCCTTTTGCCTCCTGTCCAAACGTTTTCTGTAGTTGAGTTTTCTTTCATTTTAATTTGATTTGGAAAATAAGTGCAATGTTAACGAATATATAGGAAAAATAGGAACAAATACAGCCACAAAATATCAAGAAAATGCCAGAAAATTGCACATAATTCTACGCCCAACATATTGTTAGAAGAATATTTATTCATTGCCGTTTTTATCCAAGTTACTAAAAGCGCAATAATACCTGCAGCTAAATGCAAGAGGTGTAAAAGTGTAATTACATAAACAAAGGATCCGGAAGCATTGCTTCCTTCCCCAGTAAAGTAAACCCCTATTTTATATAAAGCTCCCCAACCCAGGTACTGTGAAATAGCAAAAAACACTCCCAAAGCGAAGGTTACACCCAGCATTTGTGAGGCTCTTTTATTATCAGAATGTTTGATTGCTCGTTTTGCTAGAATCATTGTTATACTCGAGAGAGCGATAACTATTGCGCTTATGTAAAACCAAATTGGAAAATCGAAATCCAACCAGTTTCCTTCGGCTTTTCTAACTACATAGGCACTTGTTAGTCCTGCAAAAACCATAGCCATACTTGCCATGGAAATCCACAACATGGGCTTTGCTACTTTCTTTTTGTGTTCAATTGAAGTCGTCATACTATTTTGTCAATGATGTAAATGAGTTGTACTATCGGTAAATATATAAATGAGGCAAACATCAATTTTTTTGCCGCATGGTCTGACAATTCTTTGAATAGCTTTAAGGCTTTGCTAAAAAACCAAACTCCAACTACAAACACTAATACAGCAGCCAAAGGGGATAAGTTAAGATCTCCAGTTATGTCAAAAGCAGGTAATACGGATAGAGGAATTAAAAACAGGGTGTAAACCACATTTTTCCATGCTGTGGATTGATTTTTTTCTCCTGGAAGCATTTTAAAGCCTGCTTTTTGGTAATCTTCATTACAAACCCAAGCAATTGCCCAAAAATGAGGGAATTGCCAAATAAACTGTATTGCAAAAAGAATGCCAGGCTCAATATCAAACTCGTTTGTTACGGCAACCCAACCCAACATGAATGGGATGGCGCCTGGAAAGGCGCCCACAAAAACCGAAATGGGTGAAACTCTTTTAAGGGGCGTATATGCAAATACGTACAGAATAATAGAAAGTGTACCGAAAAAACCACTTAAAAAGTTAATTCTATAAAGAAGAAAAACGCCTGTTAAACCCATTATTAAAGACAACAAAAAAGCCTGCCGAACACTCATTCGTTCTTGGGGCAAAGGTCTATTTACGGTCCGAAGCATTAATAAATCATACTTTTTTTCTAGTATTTGATTGAAGCCATTAGAGGCTGCTACAACTAAAAAACCTCCTAAAACTAAGTAAGTAAACAATGCTAAGTCAAAATGATCAGCGGCAATAAAATATCCTGCTACGGCAGAAAAAACCACACTTGTGGTAAGCCGTATTTTTGAGAGCAATACTATATCAGAAAAAGAAGCCATTCTAACTGTTCAAAATTGCGTTTTTTGGTGACGCACAAGTTCACACAAAATTAGGTTACAAATTTACTACTATTTGAAGGAGCAAAAAACACAAATGACAATAATTTAAGGGTGTCTATTTATTTTAGAAAGATTCTAAAAGTCATAATAGAAATTTCGTAAATCTGTTTTAAAACTCAAGTATAGATGTGTATCATGATGGGTAGGTACATTATACATAGAAGATACGTTTCTATTTGTTGCTCCTAGCTCAAGCTTCATATTTGTTTGTGAATTGAGGAGCAGTCCAATCTTAAGGTCTGTCATTTGCAAATCAGTAGTATTTCCCTGCGCGGTAGTGTTGCCATATTCTATCCTATTGTCGCTATACGATTGCAATGGGTTAAAGCCGTAATTAGTGTCCGAACCAGGTACTGAAGCTCCTTTGCTAGCCATTAAAAATTTGAGCTCTACATAGGCTCTTTTGTATCGATACCTTGCTATAGAAATTGATTCGTAAAAACTTGCTCCCATGGGATGAGCTAAGGGCTGCCCGTAATGCGTAAACGATTGCAAAGGACGATTATGTGAATACATATAGGGCCTTGACGCATTAAATTCTGACTGTAAAAACAGATTATTTATCCCAAACAAATCGTAAATCTTAAACCCAAGCTGTCCCGCATATTTATTTGCCCACCATCCGTTGCCAGCACGTATTTCATCAATCTTAAACTCATCGATAATAAACTGCCCATATACATGTGCTAATGATGAAATTTTATATTTCATTGAAAGGCCCATCATAGCGTTTCCTCCTCTTGAGCCCAAAGAAAACTCTACAGGTCTGTAAAAAATTATTGGGTTTAAATAATTCACATCAAACCCCCTGCCAAATGTATCTTGCTCCCAAACAATGGCTTCAAAAAGACCTATATTCAATCGCTTGTTGAGGTTGTAGCTTAAATAATGAATGGTCGAAAACTTTTTTCTATGAACACCGGCCATTTCAAACTCATCTCTTAAATCTTGGTAAGAGGAGAATAGGTTGACATACTGTAACTTCCAAACATCGGTTGTGATTTTAAGATAGGGGTAATTAAACGAATTGTCTGAAAGCAACATTGAACGGTAGCCATCTCCAATAAAATGTTTTCCATGACCAAACTGAAAATTGAAATGTTTACTAGCTTGGTAAGAAACATGACCATTGGCCAATGCATAATCGATGTCTCTTTTGCTACGATCATAAGCGCTAACTCTAGCAACGCCCTGACCTGGTAATACGAAATCAATGGCTCCTTCTTCTACACTCCAGAGGTAATCTTCTATGTATTTTGGAAGGATGGCTTGACTTTCATAAAAAGAGGAATAAGCGCTCACTTTATCACCTATTTGAAGCTTAAGCTCTATTGCTCTTGTATTGGTATAAGTGTTGCCTAAATCATCTTTACCCATTTGAAAATTAAAAAGTGGATTTAACTTTAACTTAAAATCTTCACGATCAACTGATACAAAATGGCCATTAAAAAATCGATTTACAAGTTCGTATTTCGATTGAAAAGGAATGGCTCTACTTTCAACATCAGTAGAAGAAAATAATAAAGGCTTAAATGCGGTATGCGTATCGGTTGTTAAGGAATGCATCGACTTGCTATTTTCATCTAGCATGGAATGATTAAATGAATAATAATCTTGCGCTAAGAGGTGCAATGGAAATACCATTACAAAAAGAAGTTTTCTCATCGTTTTTTATTTTTAATCCAATAGGGTATGCGGCTAAGAAAAATAGCGATTGATAAAATGATCAATAGTATATAATTGATGCCCAAGTCTCTTAGAAAAATGATTAGTAAAATGAAAAATACGTTTGCAACACTAATGTACAAGGTGGTTCTTCTATGTCCAAATCCTAAATCAGAAAGGTTGTGATGAATGTGGTTTCTATCGGGAGATAGTGGGTTTTTTGAATTGAGTACCCGAATCACAAAAACCCTTAAGGCATCAAACAAAGGAATGATTAAAATGGCGATGGCTAAAGCAGATCCTTTCGTGTCAAAATCAAACTCACCCACTAAAATAGTAGAGTCAACTATTTTTACAGCAAAAACGGAAAATAAAAAGCCAATAACTAACGAACCCGTATCTCCCATAAAAATTTTAGCAGGGTAGAAGTTATATCGTAGGAAGGCCATCAAGGAGGCACCTAAAGCCCAAGACAACAGTGCAAATTCATACTGTTTAGTAAAATAAAATAATGTTCCAAAAGCCAAGGATATAACAACACCTACACTAGCAGCAAGCCCGTCTAATCCATCAATAATATTGTATGCATTTGTGATAACGATCATGGTAAACACTGTTAGCCCCACACTAATCCAATAAGGTAGCTCGTGCACAGCAAAAACTCCATACATGGATGTAATTCTTAAGTCATTAAAGTAAATCATTATCGTTATTGCTAAAAGCTGACCTACTAACTTCTTTGTTGGCGACAAGGATATTAAATCATCTATAACGCCTATAAAAAATATGATAAGCATGCTTGACAACAAATACCTTAAACTAGTATATTCACTAAGGTCAATCCAAAAAATAATTGAAAAAAGTAAGCTAAAAAAAATGGCTATACCTCCAAATGTTGGAATGCTAATCTGATGTGATGCTCTTTCCGAAGGTTGATCCAAAAATTGTTCGTTTTTGCGAACTATTCGAATAATAACTGGAATTGATAATAGTGTAAAAAAGAAGGCTGTTAATAAACAATAATGTAAGTTAATCATACAACATCCATTTTAATGTATCAAAAAGAGTATGACTTGGATTCCAACCCAAACTGGATAACCTTGAGTTATCACCCTTCACACATGGAATAACATTGGAGCGTTTAAATTCTTTTGACTCCTTTACACTGATAGTATAACCGCATTCTTGATTTAAAAAATTGATAATATCCGAAATCGAATATACCGAATTTGAACATACATTAAAAAGTTGATCATTGGTGTTCGATACGAGAATATTGACATAAGCATTCACTACATCTCTGACATCCGAAAAATCTCTAAATACATTTGTATCTCCTAAAATTATACTTTCTCTTTTTTCTTTAAAATGACTAATGATTTTAGGAATTAAAAACTGATTACTTTGCCCAACACCAGTGTAATTAAAAGATCGAGCTATTCTTACATTTAAGGAAGAAAGCTTTGCTGCCATTTCCATAGCGTTTTTACTAACAGAATAGTGATTACTGATTTCTAAACTTCCTGACTCGTTAATAGCATTGGGGTGTTGTGCATATAACTGACCACTGCTAATTAGCAGTAAACAACAGTTTGGAGCATGATCTTCGCAAGCTCTTAGTATGTTTATTGCTCCAGAAAAGTTAACCTCATATATTTTTTTATAGTCAGAAAAAGGAACGAATGATATTCCAGATAAATTAACAACGTAATCTGGATTGGTAGCTTTTACAAATTGAACACATTGATGATAGTCCGTAATATCACAGTCTGTCGAAAGATTTTTTGACAAAGTTGTTCCAACTACCGATACTCCATTTTTCTCGAAAGCTTGTTTTAAGTACCTTCCGGTAAAACTATCGACACCAAAAAGTAATGCTTTTTTAGAAGCTGACATTGTTTTGATTACGGGTTATATCAGATTCAACCATTATTTTACATAAGCGTTCGATGTTTGTTTTTGATTTCCACCCTAAAACAGTATTGGCTTTTTCAGGATTTCCAATTAGAAGCTCTACTTCACAAGGTCGAAAGAATTTTGGGTTGACTCGTACCACTTCTTTTCCAGTAGCTGTATCAATTCCTTTTTCATTTTCATTTTCTCCTTTCCACTCAATAGAAACCCCAATCGCTTTGTATGCCATTTCGGTAAAATACCTTACTGTATATGTTTGATTCGTTGCTAACACAAATGTATCTGGAGTATGGTGTTGCAACATCAAGTACATCCCTTCAACATATTCTTTTGCATAGCCCCAATCTCTACTAGCGTTTAGGTTTCCTAATTCTAATACTTCTTGAAGTCCAAGGTGATATTTGGCAACAGCATCTGTAATTTTTCTGGTTACAAATTCAATACCTCTAAGAGGAGATTCGTGATTAAACAAAATACCACTTGCTGCAAAAATGCCGTACGACTCTCTGTAATTAAGCGTCATCCAATGAGCAAAAAGTTTAGCTACTCCATAAGGAGATCTTGGATAAAAACGTGTGAGCTCAGTTTGTGGAACCTCTTGTACTTTTCCAAACATTTCTGAAGTTGAGGCTTGGTAAAATTTAATTGCTGGATTTACAAGCCGAATAGCTTCTAGCATATTAACAGCACCAATGCCGGTTGTTTGGCTGGTTACAAGGGGTTGCTCAAAAGAAACACCCACAAAGCTTTGAGCAGCCAGGTTATAGACTTCATCTGGCTGAATCTGCGATATGATTCGAAGGCAGTTAGAAGCATCTAACAAATTAAATTCTACTAGTTTTAAACGGGGATGATTTTCAATCTTTAAAAATTGAACTCTCCATAAATTTAATGAACTCGTTCTGCGGTAAGCACCATAAACCTCGTAGCCTTTATCTAACAAAAACTTAGCTAAATATGCTCCGTCTTGACCAGTTATCCCTGTTACTAATGCCTTCTTCATTTTTTACATGTTTACTACAAATTAAGTGTTTTTTTGTATTGGCCTGCAATATTCACCCATGAAAATTCACTAGCAATAGAGTTAAGTGCTCCCTTTTTAATTTGTTCTAATAACAACTGATTCGTCGTCAGTAAATTAATTTTTTGAGCTAAATCTTCACTATTTAGAGATTCAAACATTAGTCCGTTACCTTGTTGTCTAATGACTTCTTTAAAAGAATCAATATTTGAGGTAATTGGTGCCAAGCCGTAACTCATAGCCATCAGCAGAGCGGCGCTCTGGTAAACTTCTTCGTACGGAAGTATGATGATATCACAGGCTTTCATAAAATATTCTCTTTCTTGGTCACTAACAAAACGGATGTGTTTTTTTACTTTTCCTTCAATTGAAAGGTCTTTGATTAGTTTGTCATATTTAGAAAAATCTTCTTTCCAGGGTCTTCCAGCAATTACCAACTCTACCTTCCCTTCAACATGCGGCATAGAATGTAACAAAACGTCTAAGCGCTTGGCTGATTTAATTTGTCCAAAAAATAATAAGTAGGTTACATCTTCACTAAATTCCAATTGTTGTTTGGCGTATTGAGTCGTTATGTTCTGATCTACCAACTCTAAATAACCTCCTTGCTGAATGACATGATAAGGGTTTTTGTCACCTACTATTTGTGCTATCTTTTTTCGTGAATATTGATTATGAATAATGATGTGATTACTTACGTATTTGTACAGCCATTTTTTTAACAACTCATTATCATCTTTGGCCAAACTATCCACATCATGACCTATAGCCAACAGTTTTAAACCAAACAAACGGGCTAGCACACAAAATAAAAAGAACGGTAATTGAGCTGAAAAAACATGTACCACTACCCAATCTATTTTTTCTTTTTTACATACCCAAAAGGAACGTAAATGAGCTACTAACTGACCAATGCCTTTCTTCCATTTATTTTCTAAAAATGAGTCGAAAAAAGGATAATTCTTTATCTCTTTTGGAACATTTTCTGTGTTCGAAAACAAATATACATCTACTTCATGCCTGTGTAATCCAGACAATAGCCCTATATCGTAGTAATTCATCCCTGCCTTTGCTCCAACAGGGTCAATAATGGCTAATTTACTTTTTTCCATTGGCTTAAATCTTTGTTCAATAGCTTGGATAATTGATCAATGTCTTTGTTATATAGTAAAGCTAATTTTCGGAGAACCTCTTTATCAATCTTAGGCTTCGAACTTTCTTTAAATAAAAGATTTTTTAATGACCGTAGTAGTCTTGAAGGCACTAAAAAATTAATTGAAGATCTTAGAAATTTAAAACGATAGAGTGCTGATATAATGGAATTTGATGGAGCTTTAAATTTATTTCTCACAGTTGTATCTACCTGAACATAATCCAGCGATAAAAACTGAAAAACAGAAGATAGTAATGAAGTTACATTTAACTTTAAGTCGTCATACATTAGCAACTTTACATGTTCTTTTCCGAAAACATCGATGTATCTTTTCACTTGACTAAAGTACAAGCCTAATTCTACAAATTGCTGATAAAACTGTGGATGTTTTTGTGGGTTGTCTATGATCTCTAACAAGGAAACGTTACATAGGCCTAAACGCTTATCCATTAAGTAATGAGAAAATGCTCGCTGAACCGGATTCCTTAACAGTATAATGATTTTTGCTTTTGGGTTGTATTCAAAAATTTTATCAGCTATCAAGGGGTAATATAAGTAAGACACACTGGCTTCCCCAACTACTTTCTTTTTTAAATCGGAGAAGATTAAATGGTAATCATCTTCGTTCAAAATAGGATCAACGTCATAATATAGATCGGAAACATTCGCAGCAGTAAAAAAATTGGGCTCTTTAATTGCACTCATGCAAACCTCTGGATGTTGTTGCAAATAGTAATGCAAAGACGTAGTGCCTGCTTTTGGCGCACCGACGATAAATGTATTAACCTTCACTTCTTCGTCTTCTTTTAATGTTATCCACTATTTTTGAGAACCTTGATAGGTTGAAAAAGATGGCCATAAATATATGAATCTGGAAATGAACTATCTTATACAAAAAACCAAAAAAAGAAAAAGAATGCATGACACTATGATGTCCTAGAATTCTACCCATCCGTGTTGTTCCATTTCTGCAGTTACCAAAAGCCAACACATATTTTGCTGTTAGTTTCATAAGCGTAAGCCTTTAAGAATAGCGCGCTGTATTAGCGCAAAAGTCTTTAGATTGACAGTATATTTTCCGCTAAAAAGAAAGCGCAATTGAACCCTGATGATGTAAAACAATATGTATAGGTAAGCGTAGAAACTTTTCTGTTTTTTCAAATAATATATCTGATTGCAAGTCATTTGTTTTACAAAAAAATCACCAAATTTCAGGCGCTTTCCCTTGACTCTAGATTTAGTTAAACTCCCAATTTTATGATAAAACGTTATATCATTGATATAACGAGTTTGATGCTTTCCATGCTTAAATACTCGGTAGAAAAAATCGGTGTCATCAAAGTAAACAAAGTATTTTTCATCCATTAAACCAATATCTTCAAATACAGAATGATGTATAAGAGCGCAACAAGTTGGGGCATATTCTATTACATCATTATCTGAATACTGCCCTTCATCTAATTCATTTTGCCCACGATGATAGTTAATCCATGCTTTTTTTCGATCAAAAAAACCGCCTGCAAACCAAATGCGATTCTTTGCAGAGTAGTACATAATTTTTGGGGCAACAATACTACTATTGTATTTTTGAGATGCATCCATTAATTTCTCTAAAAGATTGGCCTCAAAAGTGGTGTCGTTATTGATGAGTAAGATGTATTCACACCCAGAATGAAGGGCTTTTTTTATTCCTTGATTGTTAGCTGCTGCAACTCCAACATTTTCTTGGTTAATAATGAGCTCAAAGTTACTTTGCTTTCGTTGATTAAACACTTCAATCGTCAAATCTGTGGAATGGTTATCAATCACAAAGAGTTGAAAATCCTTAAAGCTTTGTTTGCATACCGACTCCAGAAAATCTGGTAATACATCGGCACTATTATATGTAACGGTAACTAATCCTATCCTCACTTATACAATCCCTTTTCTTTTAACTCTTGAATGGACATCTCATAGGTGTCTTGCTGAACTTTTTGCTGTTTAACCCAAGATGTAAATTTGACTACGCCCTCTTCGAAAAATACTTTTGGACGGAAGCCAATAGATGAAATTTTGGCTAAATCTGCATAATTATGACGAATATCTCCAAGCCTAAAATTTCCATTAATCTTAATATCTACTGATGAACTATAGGCTTTTTTCAGTTTTTGAGCCACCTCTAAAACACTGGTGTTAATGCCTGAACCTACATTTAAAACCTCATTTTTCAACTGCTGATTTTCTAATCCTAAAATGGTTGCATCTACCACATCATCTATGTAAACGAAATCCCTGCTTTCCTTTCCATCTTCAAAAAGATAAACGGTATTACCATTTAAAATTCTGGTAGAAAAAATGGATAAAATCCCCGTATACGGATTAGATAATGATTGCCCTGGCCCATATACATTTTGGTACCTGAAAGCAATTGCTGGAATGCCTAAGTTTTTACAAGCAAGTAGAGTCATCTCTTCCTGACTTTGTTTGGTAAAACCATAAATAGAGTTTGGCTGTATATTAGATCCTTCATTGGTTGCTTGAAGTGTTAAGGCAAGGTTGCAGATAGGACATTTTGGCTCGAAGTCACCTTTACACAAATCAGCTTCATTTCTAGCTAATGGATATACTTCTTTGTGTGTTTCACAGTAATACCTACCTTCACCATAAATTGCTCTTGAAGAGGCTACTAATACTTTTTTGATCTGGTGGTTTTTTCTGGCTAATAAATCTAATAAAATAGCTGTCCCTCTTATATTAACATCAACATATCGTTCAGCTTGATACATTGACTGACCCGTACCTGTTTCCGCTGCTAAATGAATAACAGCATCTTGATTTACAAGCGCTTTCTCCCAGTCTTCACGAACACGGACATCTCCTTGAAAAAACTCAACTTTACCTTTAATGGAAAGAAAAAGTGGAGAAGTAGATGCATCATCTCCATGTATTTGAGGAGATAAGTTATCAAATACCTTAACTCGATAGCCCTTTTCTAAAAGCTTTTTCGATAAACGTGAACCTATGAAGCCAGCGCCGCCAGTAATTAATACATTCTTTACCATGAATACTTTTTAAACAATTGAATACTGCCTTGCATTAAAAACAATAAAAAAAAGGGTTTGAGCATAATGGGCTCAGACATAAAACTCAATAAAATGAGAACGAAAAATAATACTTTTTTTTGTTGTACAATTGTTTGTTTAAACAAACAATACAGTAAATATAGTGTAAAAGGAATCCCCCCTGCCGCCATCATAAAAAGCAAAGAATTAGAACTTCCTTTTTCCAAGGCTTCAAACTCTAATAGATCGATGTTTAGAGCATATTCAGCTCTTTTGATTTTGTACACCTGGTCATCTAAACCCACTCCTGTTATAGGATAATCCAATGAAATATACACTTGCTGTACTAAGTCATATAACCTAACATTTGCCGATGTAGAACCCTCTCCTGTAATTTTATCTTCAATATTTTGTTGGGCCAATTGATAAAATGGGATTGCTAACACTAAAAATATAGGAGCTAATAGTAAATTTCGTCGGATTTGTTTCCAGAAAAATACGACTAACTGAATTGCAAGGATGACAATACCTGTTGTAGAATAAGTGAGAATAATGGCTAAAAGGGTAAGCCATACGATAATTGATTTTTTTTGCTTGCTCACAAAAGCTTCAATAAAAAATAAAAGGTTTAAAAAAATCTGTAAAACCCCTGGCTCCCAAAACATTCCTTGATTTCTACAAAAGAGCATACCCATAATGCTGAGTTCATTTCGGCTAGGCATGTAGTAAAATAAGTAGTTAAATGTTGAGCAAGTATATTCGTTAAATGGGTTGACAATAACAGATAAATTTGATTTGATAAAGGGATAAGCAAAAAAGTTAACTACAGAATGAAACATAACCAACACTAACACTCCTCTAAAGAGCGAAAGAATTTGTGCATTTTTGGTTTCAAAATATAATAAAGTGAGTAATGCAATAAAAAAACTAAAAAAAAGAAACCCAAATTTGATGGAAGATTGACCCTCTACACCAAACAAAAAATTTACTGCCAAAAAAACAATGAGCACTAAAAGCGAAAGGGAAATAGGCTTAAAACTACTTGTTCTTATTTTATTATGACGACTTGCTAAACCAAAAAGTATTGATAAAAAAAGAAGAATTGTTAATGCATTTCTATTAAATACAAAAGCAACACTACCGCCACTTAAAACCAACAAAAGTGCAATCAAGTAATCAATGCTGAAATATTTTTTTGAAATCCTCATTTACAATTTTCCCATTCTTGAGTTTGATGATTGTATTTTTTAATCACTTTGGCTGGAACCCCCACTGCTACACTGTAATCAGGAATGTTTTTAGTAACGACTGAGTTTGCTCCAATAACACAGTGTTTTCCGACTGAGGCTCCTATGATGGATGCCTTTTCACCAATCCAAGAATGCTCTCCGATATTCGTGGCGCCTTTATAGTTGATTTTTTGCGACTTAATAGGCATGTTTATGTCTTTATAGGTGTGTAAGTTATCCGAAATATATACATTGTCTGCTATCAAAACACTTTTGCCTATGGACATCTTTCTTACACATACAATATGAGCATTTCTTCCTATGTAAGTACCGTCATCTATGTCAAGAAATGGAGGGGTGGAGTCAGTCTTTTGACATAAAAGCCAAGCACCTTCTTTGACATAAACTTTTTGACCAATTTTTATAAGTTTTGCTCCGTTAACTTTGAATGGAAAGCATAAAGTTGAACGCTTACCAAAACTTGAAAAACTTGATTTAAGAAATAATAAAAAAAATGCTTTTTGCAGTTTTGAGATTATTGTTTGATAAAATTCAATCATACTTCCAATGGGATAAATTTATAGATAATAAATCTTCTAACTCCTCAACCTCCTGTTTAAAAAATTTGGTGTAGCAATACATACGTTCAGTTTTAGTCAAAGGTTTTTTCTTTATCGCTTGATTATTTAACGCTTGGATGCGGTTTCTTATCCGCTGTCGATAGCTAAATGAAGGAATGATATACTTGGCTACTTTCTTAAGTAGGGATGGTTTTTTTAAGACCTTTTTCAAAAAAACAAAACGCGCCGTACTAGATTGATTGCTTTGTAAATTGTAGTTCATTCCATCCTGCTTATTTAAACCTAGAAAATCACAAATTTGCTCTGTAATTTTTTCTTGATCAGAAATAAAATCATCAAAGGTGGTAATGTAAAACTGCTTACGGTCAAAAAAAGTGAAGAAGCGTTTTAAATGAGTGGCATATCTTCCTTGGTCTGCATAAGAAAAACGCATGATTGCCAATTCATTATTATGCTGTTGGTAATCAACCAATCGTTGTTTCTCCTCCTTAAGAGCTTCTAAAAAAGGCAATTGCTCATGCTGATCTCTACAGCTATGAAGGTAATGAGAATATGCTCTATCTGTTGGGTTTCTTAAAATAATCACAAACTTTACGTCATCGCCTATTATTTTTTTAATTCGTTCTGGAACAAACGGATGTGATAAATAGGTGGGAGTAAAATCTCCAATAATTGAGTGTTTTGCTTTAGCAAAATAAGTTTTTTGATACCAATCAACCCCTTTATTCCAACTTTCATCTGAATCAAAAAAATGAGGTTCTTTGAAAGATGGCAAAAAGACCTCCTGATGCTGAATCAATATATCATAAAGGGTTGTGGTTCCACTTTTTGGAGCACCCAAACAGAAAAAATTAGGCAACTTCATACCAATTTTTCAAATTTCTATTTAATAATTTCTCTAACTTTTTTATGTCTTCTAAGAAACATAGTTGTAATTCTTTCTTTAGACTAGCATCTATCTCTATTTTCTGATGATGAGATGCTTTTGATTTAAACAATTCATACGCTTTTTTCCTAAATGATCTAGGCGTTAAGGAGCGGATAATTGATTTTAAAACACCCTCTTGCAAGGCAAATTGTTTAAGCTTTTCATTTTCCCATTGCCAACCACCAGCATTGTATTTATTGGAGAAATCAAGATTGCGAGGAATACTAATATCTAAAAAATTAAAAATTGAATGAACTGATTTTTCTGTATTCGCCAAAAACTCATCATATATCACTACATGTACATTAGCAAATGCATTTTGATATGCTGCTACAGCATCACTATACATGCTCATCGACTTATACAAAGTCATGGGTGTTAAGTCGGGTTCTAATTCTAGTCTTTTTCCTTCTTGTAAAAGGGCTTCTTTAAATGATAATTTTTCCTTTGGGTTATTCCTTAAGACGTGTTCGTATGCAGATATTGCCCTACTTACAGGCTCCCTTAAAACGATGATGATTTTTACATCCGACCCTAACTCTTTTTTAATGTTTTTTATAGCCTCCTCAAAATAATATAAATAAAAGACACTAGCCTCTCCAGCACACTTTTCTGTCGATTTCTCAAATAGCTCATAGTACTCTGCTGCAGAGTCGATATACTTATGCAGCCTACCTTTAATTTTTTCGCATACCAAAAATTGAGGCTCTTTAAGATCTGGCATAAAAACTTCGGGATGTTGTTTTAAGTAATGAAAAAGAGATGTGGTTCCACTTTTTGCCGCACCCACTATTAAAAAATTTGGCTTTTTCATAATTTGATAAATGGAATGTAAATGGTAATAAATCCAAACTTTCTTTTCACAATAATAACCATGATTGTGTTCCAAAAAACAACACTAAAAAAACTTGCTATTGCAGCTCCCTGTATTCCCGAAATTGGAATGAGAATATAATTTAGGAGTACGTTTAATATCGCTGCTACTAAAAGTATATTCTGAAAAAGATGCTGGTTACCAGTCATCTGCAACACACTACCTACGGATCCACAAACCGAACTATAAAACCTACCCGAAAGTAAAATAAGAAGTGTTACTGCTCCTACTTTAAAAGATTGTCCTGAGAAACCCATCACCCACTCTGCAAAAAGACTCAAAAATAAAACGATGGGGATGGTTGTCCAAAAAATCATTTTAGTGGATTGTTTTACTATTTTTTTTAACCCTTTAATGTCATTTTTTGAATGGAATTCTGCAAATTTTGGGGTTGCTATGCTATTTATTGCCAATAAAACAATTACCGCTAATGTAGAGTGTTTAAATGCTACTCCATAGATTCCTACCTCTTCGGGCGTTGCTAAAATCCCAAGCATAAATTGATCGGTCCAGCCCATAATAAACGTAATCGACTGTGCTAACATTAATGGAACAGACATGTTTAAAAAGTTCTTATTAGTTATCCTTTTATTGGCATCATATCCCGTTATTTTATTTGACTTTTTTAACCAAAGAAATAGAGATAAGATAAAAGCAATGGCAATACCCATTGAAAATGCATACAGAGGAGCCTGATGATCAGTTAATAGTTGCTCTTTGAAAAACAATAATCCAAAACCGATAAAAAGGAAGGCAAAAGTAGTTACTGCTGAATTGAAAAAAAATGAAAAGGAAAGCATATCCTTCAGGCCACGGAAACTTTGCGTATTTATAAACATCCATGCAAAGGGCAACAAAAAGAAAGCAAGGTACTCTATATAGATGCTAGGAATTTTCATGGTTTTTCCGATTAAGCCAGCACCGAAATACATTATTACTGAAAGCACCATACTTACTGGTAAGACAAAAGTCAACGCTTTTTTGTAAATTAATCGAATATTTTCTCCTAAGCCATGGGCATTAAAACCCGCAATAAACTTTAATAAGGCAGTATCAGCTCCAAATCGGCCAACAATTACAAATATTCTTAATACAAGTAATGCAAGTAAATATTTTCCCCATACTGCTGCACCCTCATCACCATAGGCGTTAGTGACGATTAACATAAAGGAAAACCCTAAAATATTACCAAGAATTTTGACAATCAAAGTAGTTAAACTTCCTTTCAATAATTCTGAGAAGTCTTTGTCTGCACCAAACTTCCTGAAAATGGGGTGAATGTATTTTTGTACTAACTTACCAAAAACCATGGATTTGTTAAATTTTCTTTATTGTAACACAGGTTTTCATTTGAATCGAACTTTTTTACACTAAAGCCTGCCGCTAATGCTATGGCATGACCAGCTCCAGTATCCCATTCCATTGTTGGCGCATATCTTGGATAGGCATCTGCTTTTCCTTCAGCTACCATACATAACTTTAATGAGCTACCTACAGCAAGTACATTAACATTTCCATATTTTTTTTTTCTTTTCATCAAAAAATATTTCTGTTTCAGATGACATGTGAGAACGACTACCGACTATTGTATAAGGTCGATCTCCTTTTGGTAATGGTAATTTCTGGGGCTCACTTTTTGTTGAAGTAAACTTTTCGTATTTAAATGCCCCTTTCTCACTACCAACATATAATGTATCTGTAACAGGAACATAAATCACACCTATTATGGGAATTCCTTTTTCGATAAGCGCAATGTTTACTGTAAACTCTCCATTTCGCTTGACGAACTCTTTTGTACCGTCTAATGGATCTACCAGCCAAAAAAGATTCCATTTTTTTCGTTCCTCGAACGACAAATGTTTCCCTTCTTCGCTTAATATTGGAAAAGGCGTTTGTCCTAGGTGGCTTAAAATTTTCAAATGTGCACTTCTGTCAGCTTGTGTTAATGGTGAGTGATCTTCTTTTTGATCTACAACAAAATCTGTTTCATAAATTTTAAGTATTTCAGCTCCAGCTAAAACAGCTGTATCTATTGCTAATTTCAGGTAACTACTCATTTAATATTCATTTGATGAATGTTTATTGCTGATTATTTCTTTGGCTGAAGAAGTTCCTATTCTGGTCACGCCCAAATCTATCATTTTTTTGGCATCGGAAAGGTTACGAATACCTCCAGCAGCCTTAAGTGGTAAGTCGCCAGAATTTGATTTCATGATTTTTATTGCAGAAATAGTAGCTCCTACAGGACCATCATCGTCTCTTTTATAAAAACCAGTTGATGATTTCACGAAAACTTTATCAACCTCATCAGCAAAAAACGTTTCTATTTCTTTTCTAATAAGGCTTGTGATTTGGGCTATCTCATTATCTGTTAAAGCCGCTATCTCAATGATCCACTTGATTACTTTATCGTTACTCAGGCATAATTCAGTACATTTTCTGAGCTGTGTTCCTATGTATTCGTATTGACCATTTTTGAAGGCTGTATAGTCTATGACAAAATCCAGTTCATCAGCACCATTATCAATTGCTCTTTTTGCTTCTTCCATTTTTTGTTGGGTAGAAGAAGTACCATGAGGAAAATCAATTACTGTTCCTAACTTGACAACTGAATCATTTTGATTCAAAAAATCACGCAGGTAAGAAAGGTGATTTGAACGAATCATAACAACTTTAAACTGATGTTTTATGGCTTGCTCAGCAAGTTTTTTAACACGTAAAAAATCCTCATTTTCTGAGATACCAGCCTGAGCAGGTGTCTTTAAATAGGTTGACTCTAAACAAGCTGTCACAAATTTAATAGTGTTCTCCTTCACGTTGCCCAATTTAAGAAAATCATTGCAATAATTCTAGATAGAATGACAATGAATAATTAGAACGATTTTTATTACTTTTGTGGGTCTATGTTAAATCAGGACAATCATATCTTCCCCATATTTGATGAGCTTTTACAAAAAGCTGACAAGGAACAACTTTTAAATCAAAATTCCTTTACTGTTTGGATGACTGGTTTATCTGGTTCAGGAAAATCGACGATTGCTAAAGGGTTAGAAAGATACTTACATGACCTTGGGTTTTTAACACAAATGCTTGACGGCGATAACGTTCGAGCTGGGATAAATAACAACCTTGGATTTAGCGAAGAGGAACGAACAGAAAATGTTAGAAGAATTGCAGAAGTATCCAAGCTCTTTATTAATTGTGGTGTAATCACACTCAATTGCTTTGTAAGTCCAACAATAAAAATGCGCGAATTAGCAAAATCCATCATTGGAGACGAAAATTTTATTGAAATATATGTAAACGCAAGCTTAAATGATTGCGAGAAGCGAGATGTAAAAGGACTGTATGCTAAAGCAAGAGCAGGTGAGATAAAAAACTTTACTGGAATTGATGCCCCTTTTGAAGCTCCAATAGATCCTTCACTAGAAATAAACACATCAGATTTAACAATAGATGCTTCAATCCAAAAAGTGATTGATTACATTTTACCAAAAATTAAAATAAAACAATAAATGCAGTCTTATAACCTAACTCATTTAAAAGAACTAGAATCGGAAGCTATTTTTATCATTCGTGAAGTAGCTGCTCAGTTTGAAAGGCCTGTAATGTTATTCTCAGGAGGAAAAGATTCGATCATCATGTTTCATTTAGCGAGAAAAGCTTTTTACCCTGGTAAAATTCCGTTTCCACTTATGCATGTTGACACGGGTCATAACTTTCCAGAAACCATCCGCTTCCGAGATCAATTGATGGAAGAAACAGGAGAGAAAATCATTGTTAAATACGTTCAAGACTCTATAAACAAAGGCACTGCTATTGAAGAAAAAGGTCCAAATGCTTCAAGAAATGGACTTCAAACAACTACGCTCTTAGAAGGCTTAGAAGAAGGAAAATACGATGCTGCCTTGGGTGGAGCTAGGCGAGATGAAGAAAAAGCAAGAGCTAAAGAACGCTTCTTTTCTCATCGAGATGATTTTGGCCAGTGGGATCCCAAAAACCAACGACCAGAACTGTGGAACATCTTTAACGGACGCAAGCATCTTGGAGAGCATTTTCGTGTTTTCCCAATAAGTAATTGGACTGAAATGGATGTATGGCAATACATATTACACGAAAAAATTGCTTTGCCCTCATTGTATTTTGCTCATAGAAGAGAAGTGATTGATAGGGATGGTGTCTTACTAGCAAAAAGTGAATTTTTAAATTTAAAAGACGGTGAGCGTTACGAAGAAAAATTAGTTCGCTGCCGAACAATAGGCGATATGACCTGTACTGGAGTATCAGAGTCTGAGGCAAACAGTTTAGAGGATATTATTGAAGAAGTTGCTTCTACTCGAATAACGGAACGTGGAGGAAGAGCAGACGACAAAAGATCTGAAGCTGCAATGGAAGATCGAAAAAAGGCAGGCTATTTTTAAAATTGACATTAGATTATGAGTGATTCAAAAGGATATTTAGACATGGAACTTCTACGCTTTACAACAGCTGGAAGTGTTGATGACGGAAAAAGTACGCTAATTGGTCGTTTGCTGTATGATAGCAAATCAATCTTTGAAGACCAACTAGAACAATTAGAAGAAACTAGTCAGAGAAGAGGAGAAGAAGGGATCAACTTGGCATTGTTGACAGATGGCCTACGTGCAGAAAGAGAACAAGGCATTACAATTGACGTTGCCTATCGTTACTTTGCTACTCCAAAACGAAAATTTATTATTGCAGATACACCGGGACACATCCAGTACACCAGAAATATGGTAACAGGTGCATCCACCGCTAATTTGGCTATTTTACTTGTAGATGCAAGGCACGGTGTTGTGGAACAAACCTGTCGTCATGCCTTTATTGCTTCATTATTGCAGATTCCACATATTGTGGTTTGTATTAACAAAATGGACCTAGTCGATTACTCCCAGGAAGTTTACAATAAAATTAAAAAGGACTTTGAGGCTTTTTCTTCAAAATTAGAAATAAAAGATGTACACTTCACTCCTATATCAGCTCTTCACGGAGACAATGTAGTTGATCGATCTGAACACATGGATTGGTATGAGGGAGCGACTCTTTTACATCTATTAGAAAACGTACACATTGGCAGCGATCACAATCACGTTGATTGCCGCTTTCCTGTACAGTTCGTCATCCGTCCTCAAAGCAAGGATTATCCCGATTATAGAGGGTATGCAGGGCGCATTTCAGGAGGTGTTTTTAAACCCGGAGATGAGGTCATGGTTTTACCTTCAGGATTCTCTTCGAAAATTAAAAGTATTGATACGATGAATGGCGGTGTTGATGAAGCGTTTGCCCCCATGTCAGTAAGCATGTCACTTGAGGATGACATAGACATTAGTCGTGGTGATATGATTGTACGTAAAAATAATGCTCCAAAGTCAGCACAGGATGTTGAGTTAATGATTTGTTGGATGAATGAAAAAGAAATGATGCTTAATGGAAAATACAGTGTCAAACATACTACCAAAGACGTTCGTTGTGTTATTAAAGACATAAAATATAAAATGGATATTAACAACTTGCACCGTATTGAGGACGACAAAAAAATCGGCTTAAATGATATTGCAAGAGTCTCTATTCGTACTACTGCACCATTATTTTTTGACGAGTACCGAAGGAATCGGAATACGGGAAGTGTTATTTTAATTGATGAGGCAACAAATGAAACAGTTGCTGCTGGTATGATTATCTAACCCTAAAGACTATATAGCATAAAAAAAACCCGCTCTAGGCGGGTTTTTTTGTAGGTCTTTTGAAGTGTATAATGAATTAACTTAACTTAAAGTTGATAGGTACATTATATTGCACATTAACTGCTTTACCTCTTTGTTTGCCTGGTTTAAACTTAGGCATTGATTGAATAACACGCACTGCCTCAGCATCAAGGTATTTATCAACTCCACGCAGAACTTTTACATTGGTAACTTTCCCTGATTTGTCAACAACAAAGCTGACAAACACACGACCAGTTATGTTGTTTTCCTTGGCAATTGGAGGATATTTTGTCTTCTTTGCGATGTACTTCATTATTTCTAACTGAGTACATTGATCATCAGTGCATCCTTCAAAACGAGGCATGTCTTCAACGATCATAAAAACTTCATCTGTTGTTTCCTCTTCTTCTTCGATTTCAAGGTCTTCGTCAGATTCTGTATCTTCAATCTCAATTTCGTTCTCCAGTTCTTCCTCATCTTCTACAATAATGATTTCATCTGGTGGCGGTGGCGGTGGCGGTGGTGGTTTTTCTTCTCTAAATGTGTTTTCAATCTCTTCCTCCCAATCAGCTTCTAGATTAAATTCTCCCAAAGAAGATGCAAGCTTTTCATATGATCTATATTCAAAAGCCCCTAGCACAATAAACAAAGCAACAGCTAAGCCTATTTGTAAATAGAGACTTCTCTTTTTTTCTAAATCAACGTTTGGATTCTTTTTAGGTTCCATGTTTTGTTATTACAATATCAACAAAAATACGTTTTTTTCTAACTTTTGCTTCATTTGCTTATGTAGATTTTTCGGTGAAGCGTTACTGCTAACAAAACTCCTAGTGTATCGGCGATCCAATCCAAGAGGTCTGCATGCCTGCCTTCAAACAAAAAACCTTGAGCTATTTCTAGCATCAAGCCGTATAGTATGTAAGCCAAAAAAGTAATTAAGTAGAACTTAGCTTTAAAATTAGAATATGCGTAAACGAGTGCCAGCCAGGTTCCAATAAAAAAAACACCTAAATGGAATAACTTATCTAGTTGAAAAAGATCGTCAAGCTGAAAAAATGCAATGTCATTACCAGGTATAGCATGTAAGAAAGCTATAAAAATAGCCCATAAAAGAGCTATTAAAAACCGCATTAGTCTGCTATCAAGCTTTTGTAAGCATCTGCTGAAAGCAAAGTCTCCACTTCTGCTGCATCTATCCCTTTTATGCGGATCATCCATCCTTCACCGTATGGATCCTCGTTTACCTTTTCTGGGGCATCTTCTAATGCTTCATTAAAAGAAGAAATCTCACCACTGATGGGCATAAACAAATCAGAAACAGTCTTAACTGCTTCTACAGTGCCAAAGACCTCTTCCTTAGCTAAGGTTTCGCCTTCTGTTTCAACTTCAACAAAAACGATGTCTCCTAATTCGCTTTGCGCAAAGTCGGTAATCCCTACAATTGCGTCATCACCTTCTATTCGAATCCACTCGTGATCTTTGGTGTATTTAAGGTCGGTTGGAATGTTCATATAACGAAATTTAATTTTGACAAAAATACGATTTTCATATAATGTATAAACTATTGTGCCAAAGTAAATCGTATGCTAAAACCTCCATTAGTTACAGCAGATGGAAAGGAACTAGAAACATACGGGGTTGTCAATACTTTGTCGAAAAATAAACGAACATTCAATCGACTATTCACAACATAATCGGAAGTAAACTTAAGTGACAACACTTTATTTCCTTGCGTTATATCTTCCTGATTTTCTTCTAACTTTCGAATTACTGTCTGATTGTCACGAATAGAGAGGTCTAACTTCAAATCTAAATCAGATGTGATATTACGTTGTCTTCCTGCTGCACGTAAGTTTAGTGATAAATTTTTAACACGATAACCTGTTCCTATAATCCATTCATTTTTTAATGATTCTGTAACTTGATTATTGGAGAGACCCAGACTTAAAGTCCTATTTTTCTTTACCTCAAAACGTGCCATCAAACTGTTTTTAAAAGTCATGTCAATTTTAAATAGCGGACTGAAACTTTCATTAACAGTTACTTGATTCACTTCATATTTATCATAAAAGTTGCCCGCTCCGTCAAGGTCATTATTGCCACTATAATCTAAATTTGTCACATAGTTACCTACGCTATAAGTAGAACGATAGGCGTGGCTTAAAGTGATTGTTTTTGTAAAGCGACTAATCCATTTAACATTTCGTAAGCCGTCAAAAGTAATGCGCCAATTTGGAAGTGGTATACTGGGGAACTTACTGAGACTACTTGAGCTAATATTTCTACCTGTATAAGCAGCTAAGAAAGCAGGAACTAGTACTTCCTGCGAGGTGCTTTGATATCCTACAGGGAATCCTGTTGAATCAACAATCACTACATTTCCTTGAGCATCCTGAGAGAAAGGGTTTTCTTGAGCTAAGATCATGGCAACATCAAGTCGGTTCTTTCTAAAGTTTTGAAATGTAGCAGATGAATAATTATCATTATTGATGTTAAAAGCAGTGTTAAAGGTTAAATATGAAATTGAATAGCTACCTGTTTCAACTGGGTTGTATTTATTGAACTCTCCATTGCTATTTGCTCTAAAAATAACTTGTTGACTATTGTTTTTTTGTTTGCTGGCAGTCACTTCTACCCTTAATCCTTTGATGGGTTCTAGTGTTGATCTGATATTTAGATTTTCGGAACGAGAAGTTCTATAGAACTGATTCAATGTAGTGTCCTCTGTTAACCATCCATTATCTGCCGCAAATTGTTCTATACTCATTTGTGATCCTAATGCAAATGGAATACCCGGTGCCATTTGTGTCCAGTCTTGTCCAAAAAAGCTTGCTTTTGGAGTGTATCCAGGCAAAATGGTGCCTTCGTTTTGTGAGTAGGTTATGGATGCATTTTTCAACATCATTCCAAAACGAACTGCGTATTCTAAATAATCTTTAAATGTCTTTTTTACGGTGTCTTGATCGGCTGGCAGAACAATGTTTTGTCTTATTCCTCCACGCGCTCCTCCTCTTCCTCTTTTATTAGCTTTTTGATTAATTTTTTTCAAATAAGGAATCTTATTGTATAGCTGAGTAAAATTGAGGTTGCTATTTATCTGTTTGTTATTATTGTTTTGCAAGGTGTTACCCAACCTTTGTACCGCAACTGGAGCTGCCATCCAATCTAAATTGGCAGTATATTTAGTATTGAGGCTTACCCAGTTGGTAATGGGCAATTTATTGATCGGCACATTGTAAGTTACGTTTACGGTATGATGGTATAAAGTAGGCCTTCCAAAATTCAAGAAATTGTTCCAGATAGTATCTCGCTTTGCCTGATAATCTGGATCATTCTTGTCAAATTCTCCGTAGGGCTCGTCTATCTCTGCTACGTTTCTGACCTTAAATTCTGTTTTCAATGTTCTTGTCAAATCATACTTAATGCTGTAATTCCTATTCCATCTGAACGACTTGTTGTAGGTTGGGTCAATTTCAAATGCTGAAGCGTTAATATTTCTAATTTGTGTTTTATTAAAATACCTATCTAAATCTGTTTGAAAAGAAATCGATTTTGGAAGGGTATAAAAGTTAAAATCTTTAAATAAACGTAGGTATTTACCTTTAAGAAAGCTTAACTTACTAAAGGGCTTAATATTTTTCGGTTTGGCAGAATAATTATAGGCTAGTGCTGCTTTAGTATTCGTTGTTTTTCGTTCTTTAATATTAATATTTCTAGAAGTTGTTTCATTATAAGAATAGGTTGCTGAAAAATTTTCAAGAGCATATAGCGATGTTTTTTTCTTATTCCCTTCTACATTTTGTCCCTTCCTTATATTAGAAAAGTTGATTGATTTTCTTTGGGTGTAATCTTGCGTAATGTAACGTAAAGAATCTTTTTCTTCTTTTGTTTCCAACTCATCCAAAGAAGATTTTAACGTAATATCAGGATCTAAGGGGTTATATTGTGGTGACTGAATGGCTTCAGAAACACCCACATACATTGGAATTTTTAAATTATATTTTTTAGGAAAGAATTCGCCCATTGCGAATGTTGATGAGATGTCGTATTGGTAAGCATCGTGTTTTTGCCTAGATGTAACGCTTTGTTCAATACTACCAAACCCAACTGTGCTCATGCTGGCAGAAAAGTTCATATTAGCAAAATCTGCTAATCGTGCATTTAGCCTTGCATTTGCTGCTATACCACCATTCTCATCAAAGTCAGTTAGGCGTAATTCATTTAACCAAATTTCCCCACATTTGGGTAGGCCATCATCGTTGCTGTTTCCTTGTACTTTCTTTGGGTTTCTGATACCCAACATGATTGTTTTAACCTTGCTTAAATTTGGGTTACCTACAACCGTAACTTTGTTTTCTCCATCTTGTAAGGAATAAGGATCTTGTGTGCCGTCTATCAGGCCATCTCTTTCAGCTTTATTACGCATTTGTTTAACATTTTGAAGCGTTTCAAAAGAGATGTCTAATTCGTTTTCTGAAGGCCAAATAAGCTGATCTTCGAGTGGTGATGTTTCCCATGGTGTTAATGTTAGCGGTATTTCATATTCGTAATAGTTATTGTTAAAATCAGTACCCAATCGAATAAACATGGATAAATCACCATCCCGTAAAAGCGCTTCATCTTCTAGTGCTTCGGCATGAACAAACATTTTTAATCGTTTGTAAGTTCTGAAATCATTATTAAATGTTTTGTAAGCAGCTTTAGAGTCACCATCTTTTAGGCCACATGCTTTAAGCACTAATGATTGCTCATTTTGCCTGCGAACGTAGGTGGTAGTATTATCTAATTCTTGTTCAATACCCGGCGGAAGAACGTAGGGTATTGGATAACGTTCTCCGTTTTCTTCAATATTTACGACCGATATGTCAAAAGAGGTTTGCCCTTCATCATCGTTAGGAACGTACTCTCCATCTGCACTAAGATCGTAGTTGTACCTTCTCCATTCACCTCTAACCAGTTCGAATGTAGCTAACCTTAAAACAATGGGTTCTTCAAAATTTCTTAAAATCGTTCTGATAAAGCGAATGGATTTAAAATCCCTAATGTTTCCTACTACCTTGTTGGGTTGTTGCACAGGAATTTTAAACTGATACCATGTTACATTTCTATCTCCACTGGGTGTTTTGGCTGTTGTTTCTTGTTTATCTACTATGAAATTATAGCCTACTTCCATTTGATTTGGATCTAAAGATATTTCGTAATCAAAATAGCTTTCAGACTCGTTCAAGGTGTTATCAAAGTTGATGTCTTCTGTATCAGGAATTGTTGTTGACATTGTTGGGGTTGGGTCGGGTAGAGCAGAGTTTCCATCAGGGGCATTCCTTTGTCTGTATCTTTCTAAAATTCCTAGCTCCTCTGAATCGTAGTCGTCACCTAAAAAATAATGGTAATTATCTGCGGAAGGATCCTCCACAGCATTTAGGTACGCTTGAGAAGTACTTCCAAACACCTCTGCTACTTTTTGAATGTAAGTTGTATCAAAAAATGCTCGTTCATCTGTATCTCTTAAGCCATCCAAACCAACATCCTGAAAGGCTCTGGATTCTGCAGCAACATCGAACGTATTGGTTAGCGCAAAAGTAGTAGGCATTCTTCCCCAAACACTTCCGTCATCGTCAATATTTTCTAGTACGGCAGAGGGTGGTAATCCATTCTCAAAACTCTTATATCCATCTTTTAACACATCTTCAGAGATGTTTCCTAATTGTATGTGTAGTGTTCCTCCAGACTGATTTTCAGAATCCTCGTTAAAAGGATCCATCATCCAAAATTCTATAAATTCAATGTTTTGCGCCTCAAAATCAGTAGATTCAAGTTTTCGTGTCATACCACCCCAACTTGCTACTGGGTTAATCAGTTTTCCCTGAGTGGTTAATCCTGAAACTGTATAATTATAAGGACCTCTTTCTTTCGGATAGTATGCTATATCTAAAACAGGAAGGTTAGAAATTTGTGTGCCCACATCAGGGTCTTTATTCGGAAAAACCTCTTTCTCTTGAACTTCTCTAACTAGGTGGTTTGATAGCTGTGCATTGTCATTTTGAATATGATCAGGGGTTGTGGTATTTCCTCTGTAAAAGGTAGGGTCTACGGTATACCACGACATCAATGCCCTACGCATTCCAGATTGTAGGTTTCCACTTTTAGAAGTGCCATCAGAATAACTTGTAACCTCTAGCTCTGATTCAGGAAAAATCAGTGCATCGTTTGGAATAGAAGCTAAAAACCATGCTCCCGCATTTTTGATATCTATTCCTGTACTACTTGCTTCAAAATCATCAATGTATGCGGTTCCTTCTTTCCCTATTGATCGTTGATGACCTGGAATAAGATTAGCAAACTCGGCAACAGCTGTTATTGTAGATTTTTGTTTGGTTTCCAAAAAAGGAAGTTTATCAACAGCTTTAGTTAAAAAGGCGGATTCTGTTCGATAAGTTCCATCTAAACCCCAAATAGTATTTGAGATGGGTTCTTCACCAGAATTTACTTTTTTCGTATAGGGTCTTTCTGTCAAATTTAAAATGGTACCCCCTAATGAAAAGTCCTCGGATATTCGATAGTCTACATGGGTTCCAACCAAAGTTCGTTGCTGCAAGCCAAAGGTATTGCTCTCTACTGATATTCGAAGTGGGGTTCCAGAGATTAGTATGCCTTCATTAATAATTGATACTTTCCCCATTCCGTAGTTTACGATGTAATCTACACCTTCTTCGAGCTTTACGCCGCCGGCAGTAACAACTACTGATCCTTCTTCCACCTGCATAACACCTAAATATATTTCAGATCCTGATTCGGATTGGTAGCTACCTTTCAGTCTGAACTTATTTTTTTCAGGAAATTGCTGTGCTACCGTAAGAGTAGAATCATACAACTCATCATAGGCGTATTTAGAGGCAATATCTGGATTAGAAAATTTTGTTCTTAAAAAGTCACCAAACGGTTCTCTTACAGGAAAAATCACTCTACCATTCGAGGTGTTAATCGTTAAACCCTGAATGAAATCAAAAATACCATCTGACTTTCTTTGTTGTTGGGCATTTAATTGATCTAAACCAACTACTTTAATAATAGGAATGGCATGGATGTTAGGCTCTGATGGCTCTGAGAGGTAGTTCGTTATTGTTCCGTTATCTATGGTGTTTTCATAAACAACATCCAAATAAAATTCTTGTGAGCTTAGATTATATGCTCCTAAGGAGTAGATGTTCTTCATCATTAAATCCCAATTATTTAATGAAGGTGAGAAACTAGTGTTTTTTAAAAGCTTAACATATAGCGATTGTGGGGCCGTAGGGCCATTGGAAGTAAATTCTCCGACTTGGTAGGTTTCACTTCCAATCGTGTATTGAAAAGAGACTGCTAGTACCTCATCTGATCCCAATACTGAATTAAGTGATATAAAACCCAGCTGAGGATGAAATGAATACTCAGATGGATTTAACAGGCGTGCTCGCTCTAACTTTTCAAAATCTTGTGAACCTTGTAGCTGCGGGTAGTTATTTAGCACCGAGTTTACTTGATTTAAGTCTCGTAATGCTAGCCCTTCAGAAACCATAATGTTATACAATGTGTTTTTTTCATTGTAGGGCAAACTACTACTTGGATTATTATCTATGAAGGGTGGAGAATTGTTATTCATATCGGCATTCGACTCTCCCAAATCCAAAAAAGCGATAATGTTTCTTGTATCGTCAGTGGTTCCAGTTTTGTTTGTTACCCAAACTTCTACTTTGGTAATGTTTACAGCAGAATTAATAAATGGTAATTCCGCCAATGCTTCGTCGTACTTAGCCTTAAAATAATGTGATAAAAAGAAGTGTTTGTTGCTTTCGTATTGATCAGCATAAACATCAAATTCCATTGTTTGTGCACCACCCGCAACATCAATTACTTTGGCTTTACTTTTTTGTTGTGAGAATATTGAAGTTACGGTAGCTCTTCCGAATTGTAATTGAGTCTTAACCCCTAATAAGTTTTGACTTCCAGTAATCAAGGTTCCATTCAGGGGTAATCCAACATTACCAATTTCTATTTTCTTAATGATTTCATCCTCATACCCTGTGTATTCTATCTTTACTTGATTCTCAAAATCAAAAGTTGCTTCTGTATTATAATTGGTGGTTACTTGAAGCTTATCCCCTATTTTACCAATGACATTCATTTGAATTTTTTGCTCAAAATCAAAGCTTGTATTCTTTTGCCTGTCAACGGGCCAAGAAGGATTTTCTGTTTTACTTCTTTGTAACGAAAAAATTAATTCTGCTGATCCTTGCGGTCGTATGTCAACGGTTGAGTTTCCGAAAATTTTATCCAATGCATCTCCGCCAATATCGATACTCAATGGACCGGTTAACTTATTTTTATCTGAACGTCTATTGCTAGCCGTTTTGGTTCGCCAATAGTCTCTAATTCCTTTTTGAATGTTGTATTTCTTATACTCCTCAAAAGACAAATAGGAAGTGTTACTTAGCTGATAATTTCCTATGGATTGGTTGATAATGTAATTTCCTGACTCAGTGTCATAGCTTACTTTAGGCTTTAAAATAGAAGGTGTTTGTAAATAAAAGCCACTTGTATTGGTATAAATCGGGTTTTCCCATGCACTTAATGCAGGAAGAGGATAAGGTAAAGAATCAGATTGAGCAAAAAGCTCATCTGCTTGTACCATAAACAATAAAAAGCACAAAAGTGCTAGGGATTTGTATGCGTATTTAACCACTCCTTTTTTTCTCTAAAAGATTGCTAAATTATTACATTTTTTTTAGCACTCTTTTTACTAATTCTTCTACCTCTATGTTATCTTCTTGCAACTCTTTGTCTATAATCTTTTCTACAGCATTTTTAGAAAAGCCTAACATTGTTAATGCTGATAACGCTTCTTCTCTAGTTGTATTGTGTTTTGAGAAAGAATGATTTACCTCTAACCCTTGTTTTGCGAGCTTATCTTTTAAATCTAGAATAATACGTTGGGCTGTCTTAGCGCCAATGCCCTTTACACTTTTAAGTAAACTTACGTTTTCTGAAAGTATGGCCTGCTGAGCATCTGAGGGTGAAAGGGAAGACAAAATCATTTGAGCAGTATTAGGACCTACACCAGAAACTGAAATTAAGAGACGAAAAAGTTCTCTTTCAGCTTTGTCTGAAAATCCATAAAGCGTATGTGCATCTTCTTTTATGGATAGATGAGTATATAACATACAAGCTTCCGAATCGCCAATTTTTGAATAGGTATGTAAGGATATTCGAAGTAAATATCCGATGCCATTGCAATCTAAAACGATGTAAGCTGGGTTTTTTTCAACTAATTTTCCTTTTACATGTGTAATCATAAATCACTTTTTTTTGTTTGCGCATCAACAACTGCAATTGTAACCATGCTAACAATTTCTCTAACTGAGCATCCCAATTGAAGAATGTGTACTGGTTTTTTCATTCCAATAAGAATGGGTCCAATGGCTTCAACTTCATCTAATTCTTGGATGAGCTTGTAAGCAATATTACCTGCTTCTAAATTAGGGAAGATAAGCGTATTTGCATCCTCCTTTAAATCGGAGAAGGAGAAAATATGATCTCTTTTTTGCTTGTTTAGGGCAAAATCTGCCTGAATCTCCCCGTCTATCACTAAATTTTTATGTGAACTTTTAATAATCTGTGTTGCTCTACTAACTTTTTTAGAACCTTTAGTGATTGAAGATCCAAAGTTAGAATAAGAAAGCATCGCTATTCTGGGTTTGATGTTAAACCTTTTAACTGCTTTGGCAGTGAGCAGAGCAATGTTTGCTAACTCTTCTTCATTAGGATTGATGTTGATGGTTGTATCGGCTAAAAAAAGCGTACCTCTTTTAGTATTCATAATAAACATCCCTGCAACCTGATCAACGCCCTTATCGGTACCTATGATTTGTAAGGCAGGACGTAGCGTATTGGGATAGTTCCTTGTAATGCCTGAAATTAAGGCATCTGCTAAGCCAAGCTCAACCATCATTGATCCAAAATAATTTCTTTCGCGCATCAGCTTTCTGGCTTCAAAAAGGGTCACTCCTTTTCGCTTGCGTTTTTCAAAATACACTTCTGCAAACTCACCTCTTCTTTCTTCTTCCTCTTTGCTTTTTGGATCAATAATCACAACCCCTTCAAGCTCTAATGAGCTTTCTTCTATCAGCTCTAAAATCCGATTTGTTCTGCCTAAAAGAATGGGCTCAGCAATCCCTTCGTCTTTAACCTCTTGTGCAGCTTTTAAAATCTTATAGTGTTCGGCCTCAGCAAAAACAACTTTTTTTGGATTTCTTCTTGCTCGATTAGTGATTGATCTAATGAGTTTATTATCAAGCCCTAATCGATTATTTAGCTCGAGTGTGTACTTTTCCCAATTGGATATTTCTGTCTGAGCAACGCCTGACTTTATTGCTGCTTTTGCAACAGCTGGGGCTACCACAGTCATCAGCCTTGGGTCTAAAGGCTTTGGTATGATGTAGTCATTACCGAAAACGATTGATTGATCTCCATAAGCCAAGTTCACTGTATCTGGAACTGGCTCTTTAGTTAACTGAGCAATGGCCTTCACAGCAGCTAACTTCATTTCTTCGTTAATGCAATTGGCACGAACGTCTAGAGCGCCTCTGAATATATATGGAAAGCCTAAAACATTGTTTACTTGATTAGGAAAATCTGACCTTCCTGTTGCCATAATTACATCATCTCGCGCATCGAGGGCATCTTTGTAACTAATCTCAGGTTCAGGATTTGCAAGTGCAAAAACAATGGGTCTTTTTGCCATTGATTTCACCATAGCCTTGCTCATGATATTTCCCATAGAAAGTCCTAAAAAAACATCGGCATTTTTAATTGCGTCTTCCAAAGAATTTATGCGTCTTTTAGTAGCAAATTCTGCTTTTTCTGAACTTAGCTCTTCACGGTTTTGTCGGATAACACCTTTGCTATCCAACATTACAATGTTTTCTTTTAGTACACCCAGGGCTAAGTACATTCGAGCACATGATAAGGCGGCAGCACCAGCGCCATTGACAACAATTTTTACTTTGTCTATTTTTTTACTAGCAAGTTCAAGAGCATTGAGCAGAGCGGCAGCAGAGATAATAGCTGTGCCGTGCTGATCATCGTGCATTATTGGAATACGCAACTCATTTTTCAGCCTTCTTTCGATCTCAAAACACTCCGGAGCTTTTATATCCTCTAAGTTTATTCCTCCGAAAGTAGGGGAAATCGCTTTAACAGTTTGAACAAATGTATCAACATCGGAAGCATCTATTTCAATATCGAAAACGTCTATGTCTGCAAAAATTTTAAAAAGTAACCCTTTCCCTTCCATTACGGGTTTTGATGCCTCAGGGCCAATATCTCCCAATCCAAGAACGGCTGTTCCATTTGAGATAACGGCAACTAAATTCCCCTTAGCAGTGTATTTGTATACATTTTCCTTTTTATTGCTAATTTCAACACAAGGCTCTGCAACTCCTGGCGAATAGGCTAATGATAGGTCTCTTTGCGAACTGTGTTTAGTTGTTGGAACAACTTCAATTTTTCCGGGTCTTCCTTGTTCGTGGTATTCTAAGGCTTCTTTTTTTCGAATCTTTTTTGACATTGACATCCTTTAATCTATATTCCCTACTATTAAAAAAAGCCGGTACAACCGGCTTCTTATGAATAGGGTAAAGTGATAATTTACTCTGTTATTACTAATCTTTTTATTTCATGAAGTTGACCCTCTAACTTAATATTAGCAAAATAAACACCTGCTTTTAAGTCTACTACAGATAAAGAGGCTGTTCCCATCTCGTCT
>CBFIDX010000018.1:0-39261 GCA_965661505.1 Flavobacteriales bacterium
AACAGTATAATCAAGATTTGACTTTTGTACTTCCTTTAGATACTACTGACCAGGGCTTAACAGTAACTTTTACTGACTTTCATATTGTATCTATTAATTTACCTCTGGGTCTCACATGGCAGTGTAATAATTCTTCAAATGGTTGTCATTATGACCCTTCCGTCGATCAATATGGCTGTGTAAACGTCAGTGGTATTCCCTTGCAAGCGGGCGCCTACAGTGTGGATGTTGAACTCATTGCTACTCACAACCTTTCAAGCATTGTAGGAACCGAAAACATCGCCTTCAATTTGCCCTTGGTCGTTTTGCCAGACACTTCTGTAATCAACAACGCTGGTTTTGCAATGTTGGGATCAAGTGGATGTGCGCCCATACAGGTTTCTTTTGAAAATAATAATCCAGGAATGCTGTCATATTTTTGGGATTTCGGTAACGGAAACACGAGTAGTTTGCCTCAGCCAGCAGATCAAATTTACACTACACCTGGTAACTATGTTGTTCATTATACAGCAGTGCAGTCAGATGCATTGTACTTTGTAGAAAGCATTGAGGTTGTTTCGGGAGATTGTTCGGATAACATTCTAATAGGAGACGTTGATTTATTATACGATATTTCTACTTCAACAGGTGTTATACAATCGCTCAGTGCAAGCAATGCAGTTACTCAGTCGTTTCCACTCACAATTAACCTGAACAATCCGCTACAGCTCAATGGTCAAGACCTGACCATCGATGTTTGGGACGATGATGGTTGGCCATGGGGCTTGGAGTATTGTGGAGGCCTAACTTTTACGCCTCCTCTACAGGCAGGTACCTTCTCCTCCAATGGTGGTGGCTTATCCATCAATTACACAATAATGGAAGTTCCTGCCAATACTGTTACCACCACCGATACCGTTTATGTGTATGATTACCCGCCCATTGCAAACATTGATTACGATACGCTCAATAACATGCTTTCTACCAATTCCAGTTTCTTTGGCATGCAGTGGTACTATTACGATAGTCCCATTCCTAATGCTACCGACTCTTTTGTAGTGCCAAACCTTTCCGGTTTCTATTCTTTGGTTGGCATCAATGAATTCGGCTGTACTTCTGAATCGGATGAAATGATGATTGTGATTTGCGATTCTACCTTCCAGCCCGTTCTTCAGCACAACGGAATGTCTGTCTGGATTGCTGATTCCGTTTTGTATGAGAGTGTGCAGTGGTATTCATCTGGTACTCCTATATTGAATGCCAACCTAGCTGAACTTTTAGCTCCAACAAGTGGGGTATATTCTGTTACAGCAACCGATACTTTTGGCTGTGCTTATGTTTCGCAAGAAATGATTGTTTGTGACCCTGACCAAGAACCTTTGATGGCCATTAATGGCATGGAATTATGGGTTTCAGACTCACTAGATTATACTTCTTTCGATTGGTCGGAAAGCGGCAACTCATTGTCAAATTATAGTGCATTTCATCAAGCAGTTTTACCGGGCATGTATTCGGTTCTGGTTGGAGATGTTTTCGGATGTGTTTATGCTTCTGCCGACATTATGATTTCGGCAAGTAGCAACGCCATGGATGAGTCAGTTACAAGCGAGCTAGTTGTTTTCCCAAATCCAACTACCAATCATTTAACCCTCCAAGGTTTAGAGCCGACCACCTCAACTGTATCCTATGAAATTTTTTCTACAAAAGGTTTTTTATTAGAAGAGGGAGTTTTAAAAGGAAAAAACATAGACGTTTCTGACTACCAAGCTGGTGTTTATCTTTTACGAATAAGCACCCAGGAAAAGCAGCATAGCCTACGTTTTATGAAGGTCAATTACTAATGTAAACATAGCTTCCGTCAGTAATTGCATTGTATTGTTTTAGTGGAAGAGAGGTGGGTCCACCAGAGGCTGTTCCGTCATTTAAAAAGAAAGTAGATCCGCAGCAGCTGTCGATAAAAAAACTAGGAGCTTTAAAGTCATCTAATTCTATTTGCTCGCAACTCTCTTGTGGGTTGTAAGAACAAGCTCTGTCATATGCTAAATAGTTATCAAAGCCCTCATGGTAAATAACAATTCCTCTAACCCCTCCTTGAATGTAGATAGCTTGTCCAATTCCTCCAATTTCAGATGCTAAGATTTGCGTTTGTACGTAAACCTCAGGAATGTAATTTTCTTCTTTTTTACAATTCGAAAAACTGCCAATGATGGCAATAAAGATCAAGTATTGAATTTTTTTCATCACAAGTAAATTAATCTAATAAAAACAGAAAAAGCAGTACATTTTCTATTTGGAACTGTAATCTAAAAGATTTTTTGGTCACAAATTTACATTGCAAATAAAAGAATAATTTTATCTTTACACTCTTAATTTTCGACGAGGTAAGAAAAACAGAACCACATCAATTATGTTCAAAAAAGTTTACTTAACATTTTTTTCTTTGCTAATTGCTGGAGTCGCTTTTGCGCAATCAGGATCGCTTAAAGGAAAAATTATAGACAAAAATACTGGTGAAACGCTGCCGTTTGTTAACGTTGTTGTAGAGCGTAACGGATCACAGTCTGGTGGAACCGCAACCGATTTTGATGGGCAATACACCATTAAGCCCCTAGACCCTGGTACGTATACCATAAAGGCATCGTACATAGGATATACCCCTATAGAGATAACAGGGGTTATTGTTTCTTCCAATAAAATCACATTTCAAGATATTAAACTAAGTGAAGGTATTGATATTGGGGAAGTAGAAGTCATCAGCTTTAAAAAGCCACTTCTTGATCAAGATAATTTAGGAGGAAAAACAGTTACCTCTGAAGAAATCAAGGAAATGCCAACCCGATCAGTATCCTCTGTTGCTGCAACCACTGCGGGTGTTTATAAGCAGGACGAAAATAGCTCGGTTAACGTTAGGGGTTCACGATCAGATGCAACTGATTATTACGTTGATGGGATGAAAGTTCGTGGTGGCTTAGGTGTTCCTCAAGGTGGAATTGAGCAGATCACCGTGATAACAGGTGGTGTTCCCGCACAATACGGAGACGCTACGGGTGGTATTATTAGTGTTACTACCAAAGGTCCTTCTCAACGATTTTTTGGTGGTGTAGAATACGTTACCTCTCAGATTTTTGATAAGTATGATTACAACCTCATTGGCTTGTCTTTTTCTGGACCTATCTATAAAAAAATTGAAGACGATGGTTCCAAAGGACGTTCAATTCTAGGCTATTTTATTGCGGCTGAGGCAAAAGACATAGGAGATACAGATCCTTCCGCTATTGGTATGTGGAAATTGAAAGACGATGTAAAAGCCTCACTCAAAGAAAATCCTTTTCGTCTTGCATCCATCTCAGAATCTGGAACACTAGGACTACTCAATAATACTGATTTTTTAAGAAATCCTTTAGATGCTGATGGAAATCCTACTGACGCTAGTGACTTTGAGTTAATTCCTAATAAATTAAACAATGGTATTCGTGGTTTTAATGTTTCGGGTAAACTTGACTTTAAACCGAGCATGAATCTTAACCTTACTTTTGGAGGTTCTTACAGTTTTGACGAAGACGATAACTATGTGCTTGACTACTCTCTTATGAGTTGGGACCACATGCCAAAATACGAAACTACTAATTGGCGTGTATTCGGAAGAATGACCCAGAAGTTCGGAACTCAAGAAGAGGACGATGAAGAATCAGCATCTACTATCAAAAATGCTTTTTATACAATACAAGCCGATTATTCTAAGTTTAAAGGAGAATACAACCCCATCGATGACGGTGCCAGTCTTTTTAGATTAGGCTATGTCGGAAAGTTTAATACTTATAAAGACAGGTTCTATGTCGATTCACTTGTTAATGGTGATCCACAACAGGCCATCGCTACTCAAGTAGCTTTCTTTGATACCTTATTTACTTTTCAGCAAAATGGTGGTTCAGAAGACTTAGCCGATTATACTGAATCTTATTTTGATTTATACCAAGAAAATATTGGAACAATTCGTAACCAATTCCAGCTTCAAGGCTTAGGTTTATTAAACGGAGGAGCGCCCGCCAGTGTTTATTCATTGTGGTCAAATATTGGTTCTCAAACTGGTTTCACTTCCGTTTCAGAGGCTACTCAATTGGGTGTTAAAATGCATGCATCGGCCGATATAGGTGATCATGAGATATCCTTTGGTTTTGAATACGAACAAAGAAAGGATAGCTACTGGGGAATGTCCGGTTCCGCATCCTGGGGATTAATGAGGTCGCTAGCCAATAAACACATTACCGAATTGGACTCTGTCCCTGTATATAAATACGTAGATGGTGTAACAGGAGAATACCTAGAATCAACACTGGACCCGTGGAATATAGGCGGAAATTATACTTTCCAGGACACCATTTTTTACAACAGACTATTTGTCGAAAATGAGTACGGTCATTTCGGACAAGCAGTTCGTGAAGCTCTTTCTGCCGCTGGTTACGACAACGTTGGTTCAACAGATTGGATTGACATTGATAGCTACGATCCTGAACTTTTCTCTGTTGAGATGTTCAGTGCCGATGAATTATTGAGTGAAGGAAATTCTTATGTTTCCTATTATGGATATGATACAAGGGGGAATGAAATCAATTCAGAAGTGACTTTAGAAGATTTCTTTACCAATAAGGTTTCTACCCCATACGGCGAGTATTACGACCGACTTATACCCGCTTTTCAGCCTACTTATGTAGCCGGTTTTATACAAGACAAATTCGCTTTTGATGATTTGATTTTTAATGTTGGTCTTCGAGTGGATCGTTACGATGCCAATCAACAAGTACTGAAAGATCGTTATTTATTGCACGATGCATATACTGTTGGCGAAGCAATAGATTTTTCTCACCCAGCTTCTATCGGAGACGATTATGTGGTTTATGTAGATGATTTTACGAACCCAACAAAAGTAACGGGATATCGATCAGACAATGTTTGGTTCGATGCGACTGGTAACGAGGTTGACGATCCGTCCATCATCACACAGGAGTCTGATGGTAATGTTACTCCTTATCTTAAAGACGATACTCCAGAAAGGGAGGAGCGTTACCAAGCATTCAAAGATTATGAGCCAGAAACGATTTTTATGCCTCGAATCTCTTTCTCTTTCCCTATTTCGGACGACGCACAATTTTTCGCACACTATGATGTCCTTACTCAACGTCCACCAACAGCAAATAGATTGGATCCTACGGAATACCTTTACATAGAAAATTCAGTAGGCGCATTGTTAAACAACCCTGACCTTAAAGCAGAAAAAACCATCGATTATGAATTAGGTTTTGCGCAGACCCTAAGCAAGCGCTCTGCATTAACCCTCTCTGCATTTTACAGAGAAATGCGTGACAACATACAGGTAGTGGCCATTCCTTATGCATATCCAGTAGATTACATGACTTTGCTTAACCAGGACTTTGGTACGGTCAAAGGGTTTTCCGCTGCCTATGACTTAAGAAGAACCGGTAACGTAAGCCTAACAGCGAACTACACCTTGCAATTTGCCGACGGTACTGGTTCAGGGGCCTTTTCAGCCTTTACCCTTGTTAACACAGGTATGCCAAATTTAAGAACACTATTGCCACTGGATTACGATCAAAGACATGCCATTACCACTACAGTAAATTACTCTTTTGACAGCGGGAAAGATTACAACGGTCCTATCTTGTTCGGAAAGCAAATTTTAGCCAATGCAGGAGCTAACTTCATTATTACAACCGGTTCTGGAACCCCTTTTAGTAAGCAGAGTAACATTACGCAGGAAGCGGCTTCAGGCATCAACGACCGCTCTGTTTTAGAAGGATCTATTAACGGTTCTCGTTTGCCCTGGTCTTTCCGATTAAGTTCTCGAATTAGCAAGCGTTTTGCTATTAAATGGGATACCAAAGAAGGAACAAAAAAGCAGGCCAACGTAAACGTTTACCTACAAGTTCAGAACTTGCTAAACAATCAAAACGTCATTGCTGTGTACAGAGCTACAGGTAATGCCGATGATGACGGATACTTGACCAATGCAGCTGCACAAGCAGAAATTAACACTAAGAACGACCCGCAGTCGTTCAGAGATTTGTATAAAATGGCAGTAAACAATCCTAACAATTACAGCATGCCGCGCATGGCTCGATTAGGAATAACACTTGATTTTTAATTTATCACAATGTTTGACAAAAAGGAAATATCCATGAGACTAGTTTCAAACACCTTATTAGCAATAGCAGTTGTTTTTTCTACTGCTGTTACAGCCAAAGAAAATGTGGGCCAAAATGAGAGCACCAATAACACCAATGCCCGTGTGGCATCTGGATGTGCTCCAACAACAGCACAAACCGATTTAGACATCAACAACATCCGAACTACCATCCTTTCTGGTGGTGATATGTGGTGGAATTTGAATAATGCCAAATACGAAATACCCAAAAACAGCGGAAAACACTCCATGTTTGCTGGTGCTTTGTGGATTGCTGGTGTTTCTGATGGAGGTCAGTTAAAGGTTGCAGCTCAAACTTATCGTCAGGACGGAAATGATTTTTGGACCGGGCCACTAGACCCTGCCACCGGTTCTATTACTCCAGACGAATGTCAGAGTTGGGATCAGCATTTTAAAGTTAACCGATCAGAAGTTGAAGAGTTTTTAGCATTTATGGACAATCCAAATGCTTACCCAAACTATTCCATTCCAGATGTCATCAAAAAATGGCCAGCCAAAGGAAATGACGAGGGACTTGCTGGTGATCGTAACATAGCTCCTTTCCATGATGTAGATGGTGACGGAGAATACAACTACGAAGCAGGAGATTATCCTGATTTTAACATTACGGGAGACGATACTGATGCCGAACTTTTTGGAGATCAAAACCTTTTCTGGGTCTTTAACGACAAAGGAAATGTTCATACCGAAACTGGTGCTGAAGCCATCGGCTTAGAAATACATGCTCAAGCTTTTGCTTTTGCTACCGATGATGAAATCAACGACATGACCTTTTACAATTACAAAATCATTAACCGTGCTACTACCAAGCTTTTGGATGCATACTTTGGGCAGTGGGTAGATCCGGATTTAGGATTTTATTTGGATGATTACGTAGGTTGTGACGTTAGTCGAGGCCTTGGCTATTGCTACAATGGCGATGCCGAAGATCAAGGTGCTGCAGGATACGGTTTGAACCCTCCTTGCATTGGTGTCGATTTCTTTCAAGGGCCGCTTGCAGATGAAAATGATGGTATTGACAACGATCGTGACGGCTTGATCGATGAGGGAGAAGACGGTATTGATAATGATGCTGATGGCTTAACCGATGCTGATGATCCGGATGAGCGGGAGCAGATCATCATGTCGAAGTTTGTCTATTACAATAACGATTTTACCGTAACAGGAAACCCATCTGAAGCGCAGCATTTTTACAATTACCTACGTGCTATTTGGAAGGACAACGTTCCTTTTACTTACGGAGGAAATGGAAAAGAAGGAACCTTGGAGTGTGACTTCATGTTCCCAGACGATTCTGACCCTAACGGTTGGGGTGTAGGCGGTTCTGTCGAAAACCCTATATCTATGCCGGCATGGTCTGAAGAAACCGAAGGCAATATCCCTGCTGACAGACGTTTTCTTCAATCAGCCGGACCATTTACTCTACAGCCAGGTGCGGTGAACACCATCACTACGGGTGTGATTTGGGCCAGAGCATCTGCTGGAGGAAACACCGCTGCGGTGAGTTTAGTGAAAGTATTTGACGACAAAGCACAAGCATTGTTTAATAACAACTTTAAGGTTATCGACGGCCCCGATGCTCCTGACATGAACATCGTAGAGATGGAGAATGAATTGGTCATTTACCTAACCAATGATGAGTTATCGAATAACTACCAAGAAAGTTATGAGGAGAAAAATCCCAACATCACCCACACTACAGATAATTTATTCAAATTTCAAGGGTATAAGGTATATCAACTAGTCGACAATACTGTAACAGCATCTGAGGTAGCCAACCCTGATCGGGCTCGTCTAATTTTTCAGAGTGACAAAGAAGACGGAATTGACCGCATTGTTAATCAATCTTTTGACCTAACAACGGAACTTTGGTATCCTGAAGTAATGGTGGATGGTGCCGATGAAGGCATTATTCATTCTTTCAAAGTTACGCAGGATCAATTCGCTACTGGAGATAAATCATTGGTTAACCATAAAACCTATTATTTTATGGCTTTGGCGTATGCTTACAACCAAGCAGAAATCAACGCCGATCCTTACAATCCGGAAGGCTCTGGACAAAATGTTCCTTACAAACAAGGTAGGAGAAATATCCAGTCGTATTCGGCCATTCCGCACAACAATGCTCCAGAAGATAGTGGCACATTACTTACTGCTAGTTACGGAGATGGTGTAGAGTTGACTCGAATAGAGGGAGCTGGAAACGGAGGCTTATTCCTTAATTTTACAGAGGAAACGTTGGATCACATTGTAACTAATCGCATTGATTCATTCCCTGTTTATACATCCAACCATGGCCCTATATCTATAAAAGTGGTTGATCCTACTTATGTAAAAGTAGGCGACTTTGTCATCATGATGGATACGGTACAGGATTTCATTGGGTGGAAGCTGTATGAGAAAGCTGCTGACGGATTTCTTAGCTTGATTGAGGTTTCGGATGTTTCTATTGACGAACAATACGAGCAGATCATTACTTCTCTTGGAATTTCAATTAATATGCAAGAAGTGACCACTCCTAACTACCTTAACCCTGTTATTGGTGCAGACAATGTGATTGGGCCAGGAGTTGATGGAAAAACCAAAGAGAGTGGTTTTATTGGTGCTGCCATTGAATTTGCGGATAACGAAAACGCATGGTTATCAGGGGTTGCAGATCAAGATGAAACCATTGACGAGTTTAATAATTGGGATTGGGCTTATAACTGGATTCGCTCTGGGACACAGGATTACGATGAGGGTGATAATCCTGCAGACAGCAGAGAAGATGAAAACGATTACCAGTTTGGAGCTGTAACTTTTACTGACATTAATGGTAATCAACAATTGGATTATTATAAAGAATCTGATTTAGACGAGGTCTATGAAGGCATCTTGGGAGGAACCTGGGCTCCCTATAAATTTACGTCACATTTTCATGATGGACCAGCTGTTAGTGATTTTATTCATGAAAAAGTCGATTTGAACAATTTACAGTCGGTTGACATTGTCTTTACTGCGGATACTTCTAAATGGACACGATCAGTTGTCTTGGAAGCGCAAGATGAACAGATTTTTGCCGAAGGAGGAGCTCGAAAATTAATGCCTCGTGAAGCACAATCGATTGATAAAATGGGTAACCCTGATGGTTCAGGCACGGGCATGGGTTGGTTCCCAGGCTATGCGGTTTCTTTAGAAACCGGTGAACGCCTCAACATTATGTTTGCTGAGGATTCATGGTTATGGAACGACAACGGAAGGGATATGCAATGGAATCCATCTTCAAATTTAGAAACAGAAGTAGCCCCTTCATACGACTTTGTAGGGGGTGAGCATGTGTTTGAAGGCGGAACGTACTTGCTAGGAGGAAAACACTTTATTTATGTGATGAACTCTACCTATGATGAGTGTGCATCTTATAGATCCACTTTTGATGGCCCTTCCTTTGTACAAGCACAATTGCAAGTTTTTAAAGAATCGATGTGGGTAGGATTCCCTTTATTACAAGAAGGAGAAGAGTTATTATCTACCGATGCAAAAGTTAAACTAAGAGTTAAAAAACCTTTTGTTGAGTACGCCACATCCGATGATCCGCTTAACAACAACATGCCAGTGTATGAGTTCACCACTCGTAACCTAGTGCCCATAACCAATAGCCAAGAAGCTGCAGATTCAGCTCTAGCACTTATTAATGTTGTGCCGAATCCGTATTATGCATACTCTGCATACGAAGAGAATCAGTTAGATAATAGAATTAAAATAACCAACCTACCCGAAAACTGTGAAGTTAAAATTTACACTGTTGGTGGGCAGCTTGTTAAAACTATTCGAAAAGATGATCCCAATATTACCTCAGTTGAATGGGGCTTAAAGAACGAGTTTAATATTCCAATTGCTAGTGGTTTATACATTATACATGTTAATGTGCCAGGAGTTGGACAACGCGTTTTAAAATGGTTGGGTGTAATGAGACCAATTGATTTAGATACATTCTAGAATAAAAAAAGAATAAAACAATACCTATGAAAGGAGTAAATAAGTTGGCAGTAGCTCTAGTGTTTGGACTTACCTTTGGTTCTACTATGCAACTGCATGCAGGAAACGAACAGCGAGTAGGACAAGCGGGTGCAACACAATTGCAAATCAACCCTTGGGCCAGAACTACTGGTATGGCAGGCGCTAATACTGCCTCAATTGCCGGTTTAGAAGCAACTTTTGCCAATGTAGCTGGATTAGCTTTTACCAACAATACAGAGCTAATTTTTAGTCGTTCAAATTACCTAACCTATGGAGATAATCAATCCGTGAGTAACATCAACTCTTTCGGTTTTGCTCAAAAAATGGGCGAATCTTCAGTGCTTGGTTTAAGCATCATGTCAATGGGTTTCGGCGATATTGATATTACCACCGTTAACATTCCTGAAGGCGGGATTGGAACCTATTCTCCATCACTTACGAACATTGCCGTTTCTTTTGCCAAGGAATTTTCTAATAGCATTTATGGTGGTGTAACTGTACGCATGATTTCAGAGAAAATATATAACCTAAACACGAGTGGTGCTTGTTTTGATGCTGGTATTCAGTATGTAACAGGAGCCTCAGACCATGTTAAATTTGGTGTTTCTTTGAAGAGCATCGGCTCCAGAATGCTGTATGGTGGCGATGGACTTTCTTTTAGAGGAAATGCCGATGAAGGAGATTACTTCTTAACCGTTGCTCAGCGTTCAAACGATTTTGAATTGCCTTCATTGTTAAACATTGGCTTGGCTTATGATTTTGCAACCTTGCCAGAAAATCATCGAATATCTACTGCAGGAACTTTTACCTCTAATTCTTTTCAGAAAGACCAATATAGAGTTGGTTTAGAGTATGCCTTTAAGGAGATGATCATGCTGCGATGCGGATACGTTTACCAAGATGGATTTGGGATAGAAGACGGTAGTGTTACTGAAGCAACATTGTCGGGTCCATCATCCGGTATAACCATTGAATTACCAATGGGTAACTCCACTTTTGGAATTGACTATTCATACAGAGATTCACAAGTGTTTAGAGGAACACATTCATTAGGGGTTCGTATAGGCTTATAAAACAACAACAAATAGAACAATAAGAGAGGAGGTCTGTACGACCTTCTCTTTTTTAATTTTATAGAATAGATAAACGCAAATTAACTAGTGATGTCAGAGCTTGTATATTATACAGAAGAAGGATTGCAGAAGCTAAAAGCGGACTTATATCATCTTAAATCAGTTGAACGCCCCAACGTAGCGCGTCAAATTGCCGATGCAAGGGACAAAGGAGATTTGTCTGAAAATGCCGAATACGATGCAGCTAAAGAAGCCCAAGGGCTTTTAGAGGCACGGATTGCTAAAATGGAAGCAGAACTAGCCAAAGCACGGATTTTAGACGAATCGCAGATTGATACTTCCAAAGTATTGATCATGTCCAAAGTGACCATTAAAAACTCGGTCAATGGAGCTAAAATGACTTACACCATTGTTCCCGAAAGCGAAGCAGACTTGAAGGCCAAAAAAATCTCCATCTCTTCACCCATCGCAAAAGGGTTGTTAGGAAAGAAGATAGGAGATAGTGCAGAAATACAAGTTCCTAATGGCCTAATGAAGTTTGAGATTGTCGAAATAAGTCGCTAATGCCCAGTATTTTTTCTAAAATTGTTTCGGGTGATATTCCTTGCTTTCGCATTGCGGAAGACCAGAACTTTTTAGCTTTTCTAGACATTTTTCCTTTGGCCAAAGGCCACATCTTAGTCATTCCAAAAAAGGAGACAGACTATATTTTCGATATGGATTCGGAAGAGTACAAAGATTTGTGGGCTTTTGCACAAAAAGTAGCCAAAGCGCAAAAGCAGCTTATCTCCTGTGAGCGGATCGGTGTTGCCGTTATCGGCCTAGAAGTACCACATGCACACATACACCTAGTGCCAATTAATGGAGTAGCGGACATCGATTTTTCCAAACCCAAATTACAGTTTTCAAAAGAAGAGATGGAAGAAACCGCAGCCTCAATAGCGGCCCTACTTTAAACGATCTGGATTATTTTTTAAGAAAGACCCCCACCCAGAATACGATTTTTCTTGCCCCACTACTCCTTTTTGAAAGAAGTGACATACTGCCGCTGCCAGTCCATCCGTGGCATCCAATTGCTTGGGTAACTCTTTGATGTTTAAGATGCTTTTGAGCATGGCTGCCACTTGCTCTTTAGATGCTGTTCCCTTACCAGTAATGGCCATTTTAATTTTTTTAGGGGCGTATTCGTAAATGGGAATGTCTCTATACAAAGCCGCTGCAATGGCTACCCCTTGGGCCCTGCCCAATTTTAACATGGACTGTACGTTTTTTCCAAAAAAGGGAGCCTCTACGGCTAACTCATCGGGCTTGTATTCGTCTATGAGCGCGAGTGTTCGTTCAAAAATTCTTTTTAGCTTATCAGCATGGGTGTTTAGTTTTTGTAGGTGTAAAACCCCCATATTGATGAGTTCCATTTTATTTCCTTTCACATGTATCAGGCCATAACCCATGATGGTCGTTCCGGGGTCAATCCCTAAAATTATGCGATCGGTTTTAGTGCTCAATTTTCGTATTATTGTTGTGATGCAAAGTAGCAAAAATATCAGCTTTATCTTGAAAGTCGTCATTGTCATTTTGGCTCTTTGGTTTCTCTATCAAAAAGTTTTCGCCAATGAGGATTTGAACGAAATGTATCAATGGTTTTTAAGCACCTTAAGCAAACAGCATTCCTTGCCTTTATTGCTTGTTTTGGTATTGATGTTTGTTAATTGGTTGTTAGATGCTGTTAAGTGGAAGTACCTTATCAAAAAAGAAGAGTCCGTTTCTTTGTGGCTCTCTATCAAAGCGGTTTTTTTAGGCATTACGGTATCTATTTTTACTCCCAATAGAGTAGGAGAATTCGGTGGCCGTGTTTTTTGTTTAGAAAAGGCCAATCGCATAAAAGCAATACTGATTACCATTTTGGGTAATATGGGGCAGTTGCTTGCAACCATTATTTTCGGAACCCTGGCCTTGGTGTATTACCTATACACCTACTCAGGTTTTTTAGAAGGAGAAGCAAACTATTGGTTTATCATTTTGTTATTTGTAGCCGCCACCATGCTTTTTATGCTAATCGCTCTGTACCTCAATGCCTCTTGGTTCACGAGTTTTTTCAATAAGTTTAAGTTTCTAAGAAAATACCAAGAATACAGCAATGTGTTTGCTCAATATTCAATGACAGACTTGGCCTATGTTCTTTTATTAAGTTGCACACGCTATGCTGTCTTTTCTAGCCAGTTTTATATTTTGCTTATCTTTTTTCAGATCGAGATATCTTTGTTTGAATCATTGGTGATGAGTTCTTTGGTCTTTTTAAGTATTTCCATTGTGCCCACCATAGCACTAACAGAAATTGGCGTTAGAGGTTCCATGGCAATTTATTTTTTCGGACTCTTATCAACCAACCACATCGGAATTTTAACAGCCACTTTTGCCCTGTGGTTTACCAATTTAGTTTTGCCAGCACTCTTAGGTACCATTCTTGTTTATAATCTTAAATTTTTTAGAAAGTGAGTTGGTTTGAACTCAGCATACTGTTTTTGATTTTTTATGCCATTAAAATCAAGCGGTTTGATAAAGGTTGGTCTCAACTACCTAAGTATGTTGATCCTTGTCAAGAAGCAGTTTCTGTTGTAATAGCTGTGCGTAACGAGGCCCAAAATATTGGCCATCTTTTAGAAGATTTACAAGCGCAAAGTAATCCTAATTTTGAAGTAATCATTGTGGATGATCATTCATCCGATGATACAAAGAACATAGTGCGGCTACATCCTAAGGCAAGGCTATTATCAGCTGATAAAGAGGGCAAAAAAGCCGCCCTAACGCAAGGCATTGAAGCTGCACAAAAAGCCCTCATTCTCACAACTGATGCAGATTGTCGACTTCACCCAGATTGGATTCGTCAAATGACGGCCCCTTTTACTCAGGATCGTATTTGTTTGGTTGCCGGCCCCGTCGCTTTTCATAATGAACAGACTCATTTTGAAAAAGCCCAAAGCCTTGAGTTTTTAAGTTTAATCGTTTCTGGAGCAGGAGCCATTGGTGCACAGCATGCCTTTATGTGCAATGGTGCTAATATGGCATTTCGAAAATCCATTTACGCTTCGGTCGATTCCGATAAAGCCTCGGGGGATGATGTTTTTTTATTGCACCATGCAAAGCGAAATGATTTAGGCATCGCTTTTGTTAAAGAACAAAGAGCCATCGTTTACACCAACCCAAAAGCTAGCTTTGAGCAGCTTTTTCAGCAGCGAAAGCGCTGGGCAGCCAAAAGCTCAGCATACAAAGACAAAGACGCTCAGTACGTATCCTACTTGGTTTTTTTAACCAATCTATCTTTAATGTGTCTTTTACTTACAGGCAGCTGGCAGGGCATCCTCATTGCTTTTTTAATAAAAGCCATTACCGACTACCCTTTTTTGAAAAAGGGCTTACTATTTTTTAAAAAGGAAGCCATCTTGCCTTATTTTTATCCCATGCAAATAATCTATCCTTTTTACATCGTATGGGTGGCAGTGGCCTCTCAGGTAGGTGGTTTTAAATGGAAAGAAAGAAATTATAAAAAGTGAGTAGTTTAGGACATATTGCTTGGAAAAAATTCCGGAAAGACAAAGTCGGTATGTTTGGCTTATCACTGATTTTACTGACCACCGTTTTAGCTGCTTTGGCCTACCTTGTTGCTCCCGATAACAGCCCTTATGGCAATACCATGCATTTGGAGATAGCTACACAGAAACCAGGCTTTAGCGTACAGCTTTTACACCTACCCAAAGAACAAACAGAGACCGTATCCATCCTTACGGGCCTTTTGCAGGGATACCCTAAGCAAACACAAGAAATACCCATCTCAGAAATGGATGAAGAGCAGATGCGTTACCGGCCCTATGCACACGATGTTAGCCTAGCTTGGAAAAGCATTTCTCAGGATACCTACCAGCTTGAAGATAGAACATACTTTTTGGGTACAGATAAATACGGGAGGGATTTATTGAGTAGGATTTTGATAGGATCCAGGATCTCTTTAGCCGTAGGTTTTATCTCCGTTTTCATCTCCTTACTTATCGGTATTACCCTGGGTGCACTGGCCGGCTTTTATAGGGGATGGATAGATAACCTTATAATGTGGTTGGTTAATGTAGTGTGGTCTATCCCAACCTTGTTAATGGTCATTGCCATAACCTTGGCCTTAGGCAAGGGGTTTTGGCAGGTATTTATAGCGGTGGGTTTAACCATGTGGGTAGAGGTAGCTCGTGTCGTTAGAGGGCAAGTATTAAGCGTTCGAGAAAAAGAATACGTACAAGCCGGAAAAGCCTTGGGGTACCATCCCTTTCGCATCATCTTTAAGCATGTATTGCCCAATGTAATGGCTGCCGTAATTGTTATTTCAGCTGCTAATTTTGCCTCTGCCATACTCATCGAAGCAGGCCTTAGCTTTTTAGGTATTGGTGCCCAGCCCCCTATGCCTTCTTGGGGTGCCATGATTAAAGATCATTATGCCTACATTGTTATGAACAAAGCGTACTTAGCCCTGGTACCTGGCGTAGCCATTATGTTGCTTGTCTTGGCCTTTGTATTGCTCGGTAATGCCTTAAGGGATGCCTTGGATGTAAGGGCTTAGTTGATGTTTGAGTTAATTATCATTCGTTCTCCGTTTTCGGCAATAGGCAATGGGTACGCCATATTCCTTTAATACTTTTAGGTATCGATAAAGTGCTGGCTCAGAAAGAGACAAGGATTTAGCCAATTGTTGGGGGCTAGTAGCACTTCCTCTTTGTATGAGCAGATGGATTTGTTGAAATCGTTTAAAATAGACTTGAAATTTCATGACTTTATCTGTTATTATTGCGCCAAGTTAGTAAAATAAACCCTGAATTAGCAAGTATGCTGTTTAGACAGATAGAGGCTCAGCGCTAAATTTTTCAGAAATGGCCTGCATTTAAAAGATCAACAATCCGCTAACAAAAATAATGGATCCGATCAATAGTAAAAATAGGGTATAGGGTAAAATTTCTTTTGCTTTTAAGCCTGTAATACCTAATAAGGGCAGGGCCCAAAAAGGCTGAAGCATATTGGTGATTTGATCGCCATAGGCCAAGGCCATGACCGCTTTCCAGTGGGGTACATTTAATTGGGTGGCAGCTTCAATAATAATGGGTCCCTGTACGCCCCATTGTCCGCCCCCACTGGGAACAAACACATTGACAACGCCTGCGCTGATAAAGGTAAAGATAGGGAACGTCACCTCATTAGATATTTGCACAAAAAAATCGGAAAAAATGCCCACCATTCCCGAGTACTTCATAATGCCCATAATCCCAAAATACAGCGGAAACTGTATCAGTATGCCGCTAGCGCCTGCTATGGCTTGATCCACTCCTTTTAAGAATTTATGAAAACTGCCGTGTAGGGCAATGCCCAAGCCCAATAGTACTAAGTTGATGTAATTGGGGTTAATGACCGATAAATTTACCTCTTGCGGTAGGATAAATGCTTTGTAAAAAGCATAGCCCAATAAGACTCCTCCAAATAGGTAGGCCACCATTTTGGAATGATCCAATTTTTCGGCACCACTGATGGGGCCTACCTTATTTGTAATTGGTGTAGGTGGTAGGCTAAGGCTACTGGCTGGGCTTCTTTTTCCTAGCCAGTACATTGCTGTTGGTAGGAGGATAAGCAAAGCCAAACTCACGCTAATATTCATGCTTGAAAAAATGGTGTCTGCTTGAGAGATAACTCCCATCTTAGCCTCCATAAAATGCCCTTTTTCAGCAATCTTGATGGGGGCAGATCCTGATATTCCTCCATGCCAAACCATGAGGCCAGAGTATCCAGCAGCACCTATTAAAGGGTAGTGCAAAGGAAGCTTGTTTTTTACAGCTAACTGACCTACTTTACGGGCAAAAATAGCACCGAATATGAGTCCTAATCCCCAGTTGAATAAACTGACCAGTACTGTAAAAAAGGTGACAATAGCAGCTGCCTGTGCGGTTGTTTTACAATACACCGTTGCTTTTTCAATCAGTGTGTTTACGGCATTGCTTAAGGCCAGCACATGGCCCAATACCAACATCAACATCATTTGCATGGCAAACACCAGTAGGGGAGCGTCCCAAAGGCCTTTTTCCCAATAGGCTAGTAGCGTTAAGGAATGCCAGCCCGTTTGCTGAGGATCGGTAAGTAGCCATGCCAATAAAAAAGTAAGGCCCGTTAGCAGCACCGCTATGGTAAAGGGTGCTGGCAACAAGGCCTTGAAAAGAGCTGCAAATTTATTGCTAAATCGCATTGTTAGAAGGGTAGGTCATCTTCTTCCACGTCCGATTCTGCTGGAAAAGGAGCGGCATCTGCTTGAGCTGAAACAACAGCTGCTGCTGCTTTGTTAATGCGCCAAGCATCAATGTTATGGTAATACCTACCGTTGTATTCTCTAGAAGAAAGATTGAAAGAAACTTCAATTTCTTCACCGGGATTAATGCCTTGCAACATGCCGATTTTATCTTCGCCAAAAAGACTAAAACACACTTCTGGATTGAACTGTGCGCCTGTATCTATCACAAAGGATTGTTTTTTCCATTCTTTACCTGCCTTGCTAGTGCCGCTTTCTACGTCTAAGGCTTTCACTAGTTTTCCTGTAACTGCTAAACTCATAATTTATTTATTAATCAATAATGTTTTCCAGGCACTTTCTACTTTGCCTGCTTTTAATAATTCTTTTGCTTGATGATGCAGCTTTTCCTTGCTTTCATCATTCACTAATTTTTGTAATTCTTCCGTGCTGAAGTGAGCATTGGTGTATGCTTGTACCTCCTCTTTTGATGGAAGCTGTTCAATGTTGCCTAAAATGCCCAAGTCGTTGCCACTTAACACCTTACTGTTGCGTATGTCTGAGGGGATTTGATCAATGCCAATGCCCAAGTTTTTGATGGGTTTTTCTACTTCAAAAATAGCATCATTAGAACTGCGGCAATACCAATTTCCACCCATGCGTCCTACTAGGTCTATCTTATGAGGGTCTATCTTTCCATTCTCACTTAAAATGTGTTCGTTGATATGAATAAGTTGAATTTGACAGATCACTAAATTTCCTGCACCTCCCTCGTTCCCCAGAGCAATTACTTCTTTTACGCTGCACTCCATCTGCACAGGAGATTCTTTTACCCGAAAGGGTTGTATTGTTTCAGAAGCAATGGGAGTAAAGCCCGCTTTGGTAAACTCATTAACTCCTTGGGCATATTCTGTGCTCGAAAGAGAGGTTTGTTGTACCATATCGTAAGACACTACATTGATTACCACTTCTTTGTTGTGCACAATGTTTTCTAGGGTATGCTTAGTGGTGTTGTTTCGTACCCTTCTTGCCGGAGAAAAAATAGCAATGGGTGGGTTGGCACTAAACACATTGAAAAAACTATAAGGACTCAAGTTGGGAATGCCAGCTGCATCAACTGTACTGGCCAGTGCAATGGGACGAGGCCCGACAGAGCCTAGCAGATAGCCGTGAAGCTCGCTGGTTGCCATTTCTTTGGGGTTGATCTTCAACATGGGGTGTGCTTTATTAGTACGTCACACAAAAATAGCACTTTGGAACAAAATCGTAGCCTGAAAGAGCGATTTCTGAAGAAAAGTTTTCAAATATTTTTGCTGGCATAAAAAAACAATATATTTGCACACCCATTTGCGGATGTGGTGGAACTGGTAGACACGCTAGACTTAGGATCTAGTGCCGCAAGGCGTGGGGGTTCGACTCCCTTCATCCGCACTAAAAACCTCAGCATAAGCTGGGGTTTTTTTCTTTTGTTTACACTAAGAGAAACAAAAAGAAAACAGTATTTTTGCAGCCCTTTTTAAGAATATAAACAGCAGAAATAATGAACATTACGCAAGAGTCCATTGACGATTTAAACGCATTATTAAAGGTACAAATCAATCAGGATGATTACCAAGAAAAGGTAAATGCAGTCATTCAGAACTACCGAAAAACAGCTAGTATTCCTGGCTTTCGCAAAGGAAAAGTTCCTGTAGGGCAGATCAAAAAAATGCATGGAAAAGCCATCCTTATAGAGGAGGTAAACAAACTCATTCAAGAAGGTATCTACAACTACATTACAGAAAATAAGGTGGAGGTTTTAGGCAACCCCCTTCCTTTAACTAAAGATGTTGATTGGGATCATGCAACAAATTTTGACTTTGAATTTGAAATGGGCTTATCGCCACAATTTGAGGTGAAAATGACCAAGAAATCGAAATTTGATTACTTGAAAATAGAAGCGGATAAAAAGATGTTGGATCATTATACTACCGATACCGCTAAGCGTTATGGTTCGATGACCCACCCTGAAAAATCTGAAAAAACAGATTTGATGATGGGCGAGTTTACCCAGCTGGATGCAGAAGGAAATGTTCTTGAAGGAGGGATAAAACACAGTGCTTCGGTTGCCTTGGATGTGGTTACGGACAAAAAGGCCCAAAAGGCTTTGACAGGTCTTGTGCAGGATGATGAGGTTGTTATTAAGATCACCAATAAATTTTCGGCGGATCTTTCGCATATGCTGAACATTAGTAAAGAACAAGCCCAAGAGTTAAATTCAGATTTTCGTTTTACTGTTAAAAGTATCAGTAGAATGACTCCTGCGGAAATGAACCAAGAATTGTTTGACAAAGTGTTTGGCAAAGACGCCGTTAAAAACGAAAAAGAGTTCAAAGCCAAAATGAAAGAAGAGATTGAAAAATCATTTGTGAGCGAGAGCGATAATAAGCTAAAAAACGATGTCATTCTTCACCTGATCGAAAAAACAAAAATTGAGTTACCTGATACTTTTTTGAAAAAATGGCTGGTGCAAACCAATGAAAAAGGATTAACTACAGAACAAGTAGAAGAAGAATACGATCAATACTCCAAAAGCTTAAAATGGCAGTTGATAGAGAATAAAATTATAAAAGAAAACGAGCTAGAGGTAAAACACGAGGATGTTATAGCGCATACCAAAGAAATGATTATTCAGAATTTTGCACAGTATGGCCAACCCGCTCCAGATGACAAAAAACTGGATGAAATCGCTGCACAGGTGCTAACAAATGAAGAGGAACGTAAAAAAGTATACAATCAATTGTACGATGTTAAAACATTAACGCTTTACAAAGAGAAATTTATGCTTAAAGATAAGACTGTCACTTACGATGAATTTGTTAAATTAGCTTCCCAACAATAAAATAACACAGATGTTTAATCCGGAAGAATTTAGAAAATACGCTACTAAAGAAAAAGGCATTAGTAGTTTAACCCTTGATCGTTTTGAGTCGGCTTATGCCAATTACATTTCGCCTACTATTATCGAAGAGCGCCAAATGAATGTGGCTTCCATGGATGTGTTTTCTCGTTTGATGATGGACAGAATCATTTTTTTAGGAGTTCCTATCAATGATTATGTGGCCAACATTATTCAGGCACAATTGTTGTTTTTAGAGTCCGTTGATTCGAAAAAAGACATTCAGATATACCTTAACTCTCCTGGTGGAGGAGTGTATGCCGGTTTAGGGATTTACGATACCATGCAGTACATCAACCCCGATGTAGCCACGATTTGTACAGGAATGGCGGCCTCTATGGGAGCAGTTTTACTATGTGCTGGAGCTGAAGGAAAAAGAACCGCTTTGAAACATTCGCGTGTAATGATTCATCAGCCACTTGGTGGTGCTCAAGGGCAAGCCTCTGATATTGAAATCACGGCTCGTGAAATTCAAAAACTGAAAAACGAATTGTATCAAATCATCTCAGATCACTCAGGAAAATCGTTTGATGAGGTGTGGAAAGATAGTGATCGCGATTATTGGATGACCTCTGAAGAGGCCAAAGCCTACGGAATGATCGATGAAGTGCTGTTAAGAAATAACTAAAATATCCACTATGTTTTGTGAAAGCACACACCTTTTCGGTGTGTGCTTTTTCGTTACCTTTGTACCATGGCGGAAGAAAAAAACATCAGTTGTTCCTTTTGTGGGAGAGATAAGCAAGATACCCAAGTGTTAATTGCGGGTATTAACTCGCATATTTGTGATAGCTGCATTCAGCAAGCTACCGGTATTGTTGAAGCTGAAGTAGAAGGAAAGGATCGGGCAGAAATTGCATCTCAGATGAATCTGCTAAAACCCATTGATATTAAAAATCACCTAGACCAATATGTTATTGGACAAGATGACGCAAAAAAGGTTTTATCGGTGGCCGTTTACAACCATTACAAACGTTTAATTCAGCCACCATCTACCGATAAAGAGGAAGTAGATATTGAAAAATCCAACATCATAATGGTGGGGGAGACTGGAACCGGAAAAACACTACTCGCTAGAACGATTGCCAAGGTGCTAAACGTTCCTTTTTGCATTGCCGATGCCACTGTGCTAACGGAAGCAGGTTACGTTGGGGAGGATGTAGAAGCCATTTTGTCGCGCTTATTACAGGCAGCTGATTATGATGTAAAAGCAGCAGAAAGAGGCATCGTTTTTATTGACGAGGTTGATAAGATCGCTCGAAAAAGTGATAACCCATCTATTACCAGAGATGTAAGTGGAGAAGGGGTGCAGCAAGCCATGCTGAAGCTACTAGAAGGCTCGGTGGTTCAGGTTCCGCCACAAGGAGGAAGAAAGCATCCTGAACAAAAAATGGTTGCTATCGATACAAGAAACATCCTGTTTGTTTGTGGTGGTGCCTTTGATGGTATCGACCGTGTAATTGGTAAACGAATGAGCACACAAGCCATCGGTTATTCTTCAGTAAGTAAAGAAGAAGTTGACAAAGAAAATTTGTTACAATACATTGCTCCACAAGATTTAAAAGGGTTTGGTCTAATTCCTGAGCTCATCGGGCGTCTGCCAGTACTGACTTATTTGAATCCTTTGGATAAAGAAGCGCTTCGATTGATTTTAACGGAGCCTAAAAACTCCTTGACTAAGCAGTACGTTAAACTGTTTAAAATGGATGACATGGAGTTGACATTTACAGACGGAGCCTTGGATTTTATTGTGCAAAAGGCCGTAGAGTTCAAGCTTGGAGCAAGAGGTTTACGATCCATTTGTGAGGCCATAATGATCGATGCTATGTTCGATGGGCCTTCTGAAGAAGCTCAAAAAAACATTGAGATAACACTGGATTATGCCAAAGAAAAAATTAACAAATCGAAATTGCACAAATTAAAAGCAGCATAAAAAAAGGAGCCCATCGGCTCCTTTTTTATTTCTCATAAATCAGAAAGCTAAAAGCGCAATCGTGTTTATTGTCGGCCTCGCAATCGGTTCTTTTTATTAATTTCCAGTCCTCTGAAAGGGAAGGGAAAAAGGTATCCCCATCAAAAGATTTGTGCACCTTGGTTAAATAAATTCTATCCACCAAATCGGCTTCCAGCGCCAGCTGATAAATTTGTCCACCCCCAATGATAAAGGGCTCATGGTCGTCATTCTTTTTAGCAACGGATAAAGCCTCTTCTACTGAGTGCACGAGTACACACCCCTCGGCATGATAATCGGATTGCCTGCTAACCACAATATTGGTTCTGTTCGGTAAAGGACGGTATTTCTCAGGGATGGATTCGAAATTTTTACGACCCATGATAACGTGGTGTCCCAAAGTAGTTTCTTTAAAATACCGCATGTCTTTCGGTAAGCTCCAAATCAAATCATTGTCTTTTCCAATCACCCCGTTTTCAGCAACGGCTACAATTAAAGATACTCTCATTGGCTTTTTTTCATTTTATATTCAACTCCTCTTGCGCTTAGGTAATCGCTTACAAACTTAAAATGTGCTCCAAGGTATTCCGGCGGCGAAATACCCACACGATTGTAACTTCCGTTAAGCACAAGGTTGGCAACAGCCGTACAAGTAAAACCCGTAGTACGCGCCATGGAAATGGTATTGTCTTGATAGCGATCTAGTAGGTTGTATTGATAAGCAACTTCTGTATCATTTTCTATCCCTTTGATGATGATGCGCATAATGGTAAAGTCTTTATCACCGGCTTTCATTTCCCATTTCGGAAATAACAACTTTGCTGTTACATCAATGGGCCTAACTTTCGTGCCATTCACCTCTAGTTCTTCATAAGAAAAGAAGCCGCTGGCTCTCAATACTTTTAAATACTCTACGCAGCCAGGGTATCGAAGGGTTTTTTCTATCATATTAGGAACGTGTGGCATGGTCTTTATCAAACTTCTTAATCCATCTGAATTCCAACTTTCCAAGGTGCCTATTTCATCAAATTCAATTAATTCAGTATCCGATAAGGCTTCTTTGATAATCAGTTGACTGTTTTGAACATAACGTGCCGGCCTAATGTATTCTTCAATGACATCAATAGGAGAAAAAACAGCTTGATATTCATAAGGCCATTCTCTTCTTTCTGGAAGCCCACCCACTAAACATTCATAATCGTTGATTTCCATCTGAAGATCATGATGTCCGAAAATGATATTCCCCATTCCTGGAGCTACCCCACAGTCCATAACGGCTATAACCCCTTTTTCTTTGGCAAGGTCATCTAGTCCGAAGGGGTCTTCTGGATAAAAAGAGATGTCAACGATATTTTTTCCTGCCTCTATAACATCTTTCATCATTTGGTAGCCCATAAAACCAGGTACTGCACCAATCACTAAGTCAAAATCTTCTATCAAATTATGTAATGTATTCCGATCAGAGAGGTCCGCACAGATGGTATTGATCCCGTCTAGTTTGTCCAAATTTTTAGAGGATATATCTACAGAGGTAACTGAGTGTTGTTTGGCTAAATCGTTAGCGATAACACCACCTACCAGCCCTGCGCCAAGTACGATTATGTTTGCCATTATACTGCTACTTTGCCTTTAATGTGTGGGTGTGGGTCGTAGTCAACCAATTCAAAATCTTCATAAGTAAAGTCAAAGATGTTTTTTACCTCTGGGTTGATCTTCATCTTAGGTAAGGCTCTTGGTTCTCTACTCATTTGCAGTTCGGTCTGTTCAAAGTGATTGCTATAGATATGGGCATCTCCTAGTGTATGTACAAAATCACCAAGCTCTAAATCGCATACCTGTGCCATCATCATGGTAAGTAGGGCGTAAGAGGCAATGTTGAATGGAACACCTAAAAAGATGTCAGCACTTCGTTGGTATAGCTGGCAAGATAATTTGCCATCGGCTACATAGAACTGAAAAAAAGCATGACAAGGCGGAAGAGCCATATGTTCAATCTCGCCCACATTCCATGCACTGACAATGATCCTTCTACTATCAGGGTTGTTTTTAAGGGCTTCCACTACCTGACTAATTTGATCAATGTGCTTACCGTCTGGCGTAGGCCAACTTCTCCATTGATAGCCATATACGTGTCCTAAATCACCGTTTTCATCGGCCCACTCATCCCATATTCGCACCCCATTTTCTTTTAAGTACTGGATGTTTGTTTCTCCTTTTAAAAACCAAAGCAGCTCATGTATGATGGAGCGTAAATGCAGCTTTTTTGTTGTTACACAAGGAAAACCTTGCGATAAGTCAAAGCGCATTTGATGTCCGAAAACACTTTTAGTTCCTGTTCCAGTTCGATCAGATTTGAGTGTTCCTTCTTGCATCACTCTACTCATCAAGTCTAAATATTGTTGCATTCTTTCTTTTTTATAATATCATTCCTACAATTACGGCTGTAAACAAACATGCCAATGTACCAGCTACCAACGCTAAGATTCCTAGTTTAGATAAATCTTTGGTTCGTTTAGGGGCTAGCGCTCCAATCCCACCAATCTGTATTCCGATAGAGGCAAAATTGGCAAACCCACACAATATATAGGTTGCAATAATGATGGATTTTTCTTCAAAAAATGATCCATTTGCTTTCAGCTCTCCAAGGGAAACGTAGGCTACGAATTCATTTAAAATGGTTTTTTCACCTAACAGTTGCCCAACAAGTACGATGTCTTGAGGACACACCCCCATAAGCCACGTTAGGGGCGCTAAAGAATAACCTAAAATAAACTGTAAACTAAGCCCCTCATATTGTCCATTACTAATAGAAGCTACCCAATTATTTATTCCGCTAAAGTCGCCAATGAAATCTTGTAAAAAATAATTTAGCATGCTAATAAGTGCAATAAAAACGACTAACATAGCCCCTACGTTTACTGCTAGTTTTAGGCCTTGTGTTGTTCCAATACTGATGGCTTCTAGAGCGTTGCTTCCCAGTTGTTCTTTCGAAATGCTCATGTCTTGGTTTACTTCCTCTGTCTCTGGTAAAAGTATTTTAGCAGCCACAACAGCAGCAGGTGCAGACATCACAGAGGCAGCCAATAAATGCTTTGCAAAAAAGAGTTGTGCTTCAGGGTCATTGCCGCCTAAAAATCCGATGTAAGCGGCCAACACACCTCCAGCAATGGTGGCCATGCCACCACTCATCAAACACAATAATTCAGAAAGTGTCATCTTCTCTATATAGGGTTTAATAAGTAGGGGCGATTCTGTTTGCCCTAAAAAAATATTTCCTGCAGCGGCCAAGCTTTCAGAGCCTGAGAGCTTCAAGGTCTTTTTCATAAACAAGGCAAATGCATAAACTATCTTTTGTAAAATACCGTAGTAAAACAGTAAGGAGGTTAAGGCTGAGAAAAATACGATGGTTGGTAATACCTGAAAGGCGAAAATATAGCCAAATGAATCGACATTGTCTATCAGATCACCAAAGAGAAAGATGGATCCTTCTCTGGTAAACCCTAAAATGGTAACGAAAACCGAACTCAGCCAATCAAAACCATTTTGTACCAGAGGTACTTTTAAAATTAATAGAGCAAATACGATCTGTATCAGTATCCCTTTGTATACTAGTTGCCAATCAATCTTCTTTCTATTTCTGCTAAAAAGAAAAGCAATCCCGACTAAAGTGGCAATTCCCAGCAGGCCTCTGAGGAGTGCCGTTATGCTAAAGGCAGAATGTTTTACGGTTGTGCTTTCTGCAGCGATAAAAGCAAACTGCACCCCATTTTCTTCTAGTAAAAGCGTTGAGCTGGTTAGGCTTATGCCATACGTTCTAACGGTGTCCTTGGGTATCTTGTATGTAAAAATTAGTTCGTTATTATTAAGCTCCCAATCTCCTTCTGCTAAAAGAGGAATGGTGCTTAGCTCATAGATAAATGTACCGTCCTCACGCAGAAGCATGTAATCTCCTTCCGTAATGGGCTTAAGGTTTTCTTTCTTGCTATCGTCTGCCAGGCGGATGCTTTCAAACATCCATTTTTCATTAATATTTTGTCCAAAAGAAATGGATGAAATCAGTAGTAGCGTACATAAAATATAGTGTTTCATATTTAATGCCTATACACGGTTTTTAATTTCATCTCTTATCTTAGAAGCGCGTTCATAATTTTCTTCTTGCACCGCTTTTTCTAAAGCCTCATTGAGCTCATCCTTGGATAGATTAGTGAATTCACTTTTTTCAGTAGGTTGAGTTTCTTCACTTTGCATGGGTAGTTCTCTGTCCAAGATGATGCCTGCTTCTTGCATAATTGCTTCCAGCGTAAAAATAGGAGCATTGAAGCGAACTGCTATTGCGATAGCGTCTGACGTTCTGGCATCCAGCTCTACTTCATTGCCATTGTTATCAACGCAATAAATGATGGATGAAAATATACCTGATTTGATGGTGCTAATGACTATTTTTTGAACCTGTATTTTGTAACCCTTGCAAAAGCTTGTAAACAAATCGTGAGTGATGGGCCGTTTGGGTTTTACCTCAGCTTCTAGTGCAATGGCGATTGCTTTGGCCTCAAAATTACCAATGATAATGGGCAACCTACGATTGCCAGTTAGTTCGCCCAGAACAAGAGCATATGCTCCTGATTGGGTTTGACTGTACGACAAACCAACTATATCTAGTTGGATAAGTTGCATTTATTAGTTGCTTGATTTGAAACTTCTGATTTCCTCGATGAGTTTGGGTACAACCTCAAAAGCATCTCCTACAATGCCGTAGTCCGCTGCCTTAAAGAAAGGCGCTTCAGGATCCGTGTTAATGGCTACCATTACTTTTGAGGAATTTACTCCTGCAAGGTGTTGAATAGCCCCCGAAATACCGATGGCAATATAAAGGTTGGGAGCAACCGCTTTACCTGTTTGTCCAACGTGCTCTCCGTGTGGTCTCCATCCAATATCAGAGACCGGTTTAGAGCAAGCTGTGCCGGCTCCTAATAAATCGGCTAACTCTTCGACCATGTCCCAGTTTTCAGGACCTTTTAGTCCTCTACCAGCAGAAACCACGATGTCTGCTTCCGCAAGGGTGATTTTGCCAGTGGCTTTTTCGATGTTAGTAGAGCTAACATTGGTGTTTGTTGGGTTAGCATCAAAACTTTCAATAGTAGCGCTATTCTCTATTTCTGTAATGTGAAAAGAGTTGGGTGCTACGGCTAAAATACAGCGATCGTTCTGAGCTTGCGCTATTTCCAATGCCTTTCCAGAAAAAGCTTTTTTCTTTACAGTTAATGGATTGTTGCTAGATGGGACTTCTATCACATTGGCAATCAGAGCAGCATCTAGTTTAATGGCTAATCGTGGAATAATGCTTTTACCAGTGTTGCTATTAGATACAACAATCAGTTGAGCCTTTTCTTGTTCGGCTACCTCTTTGAGTGCCGAAGCCATGGCTTGGTTGTCGCAAGCATCCATGGAGTTGCTAATGCTGATGACTTTATCAGCTCCGTATTTTCCTAGCTGAGCAGCATCTTGTGAAAGATTGCCTATTGTTACAGCCACCGTGGATAGGCCCAATGATTTAGCGGTTTCATGTGCATAGGTAACGGCCTCAAAAGTTCCTTTTTTGAAGGCTCCATCCCAATTTTCTGCAAATACTAATACTGACATATTATGAAGTGATTAAATTCTATACTTAAATAACTTTTGCTTCTTGATGTAATAAAGCGACTAATTCTTTTTCATTACCTGCTTCTATCATTTTACAGCTGGCTTTTGCAGCGGGTTTTTCAAAAGAGATAGAAGTAGTTTTGTGCTCACTGCTCTGTGCGGCCAGAACGTTTAGTGGTTTGGTACGTGCTGTCATAATCCCTCTCATGTTCGGAATTAACAAGTCAGCCTCTTCAACCAGTCCTTTTTGTCCTGCAATGATCAATGGAAGGTTAGCGCTTAAATGTTCTTTACCTCCTTCAATTTCTCTTTCAGCAGTTGCAGTGCTCCCCTCAATCGATAAGCCTGTACAAGCATTGATGAAATCAAGACTCAGCAGTTCGGCCATCATGCCTGGCACCGCACCACCGTTATAATCTATGGACTCCCTGCCGCAAATAATTAAGTCGTAACCCTGAGCGATGTGTGCCAACTGCTTGGCTACAAAAAAACTATCAGAAGCAGCGGCATCAATACGGATGGCATCGTCGGCACCTATGGCGAGCGCTTTTCTTAGGGTAGGCTCGTTGCTAGCCGAACCTACATGAGCAACGGTTACTGTTCCGCCATGATGATCTCTTAACTTAATAGCTTTGGTTAGGCCAAATTCATCGTATGGATTAATCACAAACTGAATGCCGTTGGTATCAAACTCGGTATTGTTGGACGTAAAGTTGATTGCTGAGGTTGTATCAGGCACATTACTAATACACACTAATATTTTCATCTTGGAATGATTAATGATTTCAATGCTTACAAATTTAGAATAATTATGCGCTATTTCCAATGGAAGTAGCTACATAAATTAGTGATTCATAAAAGCGTTTGTTAATCTATAAAATTTGTTATTTTTGCCAGCCTTATATAGTATCACAATATGAGAGAAATTCAATTTAGAGAAGCCATAGCTGAAGCTATGAGCGAGGAAATGCGAAGAGATGAACGAATCTACCTTATGGGAGAGGAGGTTGCTGAATACAATGGAGCTTACAAAGCATCTAAAGGAATGTTGGATGAGTTTGGTGCTAAACGTGTAATTGACACTCCCATTTCCGAATTGGGTTTTTCTGGCATCGGTGTGGGCTCAGCCATGAATGGTTTACGCCCCATCATTGAATTCATGACCTTTAACTTTTCTCTAGTAGCTATTGATCAAATCATTAGCAATGCTGCCAAGATGCGACAGATGTCGGGCGGGCAGTTCAATGTACCCATTGTTTTTAGAGGACCTACTGGATCTGCGGGTCAGTTAGGAGCTACTCACTCACAAGCTTTAGAGAGTTGGTTTGCCAATTGTCCGGGCTTAAAAGTGATTGTGCCCTCTAACCCTTACGATGCCAAAGGTCTGTTAAAAGCAGCCATACGCGATGACGACCCAGTCATTTTCATGGAGTCAGAGCAGATGTATGGCGATAAAGGCGATGTGCCTGATGGCGAATACATTTTGCCCATTGGTGTAGCCGATATTAAAAGAGAAGGGAAAGACGTAACCATCGTCTCTTTCGGAAAAATCATTAAGGAAGCCTACAAAGCAGCTGATGAGTTAGCAGCCGAAGGAATTGAGGCTGAAGTAATCGATTTAAGAACCGTGCGCCCCATCGATTTTGAGGCCATTTTAAGCTCTGTTAGAAAAACCAATCGATTGGTCATATTAGAAGAAGCCTGGCCTTTGGCCTCTATCTCTTCTGAAATTGCCTTTCGAGTACAGAAGGATGCGTTTGATGAATTAGATGCTCCTGTAAAAAGAGTAACCGCATTGGATACTCCAATGGCATATGCCCCTACTTTAGTAGAAGCCTATTTGCCCAATAAAGATAAGGTCATAAAGGCCGTTAAAGAAGTAATGTATATTTAACCAAATCAATACTAAATTTCAAATTATGGAAATGATTGTAAACTATTTACCCCTGTTTGGTGTGCTAGCACTAGCCTTCGTATTCTGGAAGAATGCTTGGGTTTCTAAACAAGAAGAGGGTGATGAAAAAATGTCAAGAATTGCGAAAAACATAGCCGATGGAGCCATGTCTTTCCTAAAAGCGGAGTATAAGATACTATCTATCTTCGTTATAGCGGTAGCTATATTATTGTTCTTCAAAGGCAATGCCGAAGAAGGATCTAACGGAATGGTCGCTGTGTCGTTCATTGTAGGTGCTATTTGTTCTGCATTAGCAGGATTTATTGGTATGAAAGTAGCTACCAAAGCCAACGTAAGAACAACCAATGCTGCCCGTTCTTCATTGGGGAAAGCATTAGAGGTTGCTTTTGCTGGTGGTGCCGTTATGGGCTTAGGTGTCGTTGGTTTAGGTGTGTTAGGGTTATCAAGTCTTTTCTACATTTACAGCGGACAAGGATGGGAGATAGGAGAAGTATTGAACGTACTTTCGGGATTCTCTCTAGGAGCTTCTTCCATTGCACTGTTTGCTCGTGTAGGTGGCGGTATTTATACCAAAGCAGCCGATGTAGGTGCTGACCTTGTTGGTAAAGTAGAAGCAGGTATTCCTGAAGATCACCCTTTAAACCCAGCAACCATTGCTGATAACGTGGGTGACAATGTAGGAGACGTAGCCGGTATGGGTGCTGACTTATTTGAGTCTTACGTAGGTTCTATTATTGGTACCATGGTATTGGGAGCTGTGTACGCTTCACTACCTGAATTTCAAGGTACTTTTGATGGATTAGGCGCAGTGTATTTACCAATGGCGCTAGCAGCTGTTGGAATCATAATGTCAATTATCGGTACATTCTTTGTAAAAGTGAAAGACGGTGGTTCTCCACATGCAGCTTTAAACATTGGTGAGTTTGGTTCTGCAGGATTAATGTTAATCGCTTCCTACTTCATTATCAATGCTATGTTGCCAGAAACATGGGTAGAAGCAGGTGTTCAATATACTGCTATGGGCGTGTTTTGGGCTACCATTGCTGGTTTAGTTGCCGGTTTATTAGTAGGTAAAGTAACCGAATATTACACTGGAACAGGTACCAAGCCTGTAAACTCTATCGTAGAGCAATCCGAAACAGGATCGGCTACCAACATCATTGCTGGTTTAGGAGTAGGGATGATGTCAACAGCTATTCCAATTATTTTGATTGCGGCAGCCATCTTAGTCTCTCACGAATTTGCTGGACTATACGGTATTGCCATTGCAGCAGTAGGGATGCTAGCAAACACAGGGATCCAGTTAGCCGTAGATGCTTACGGTCCTATTTCTGACAATGCTGGTGGTATAGCAGAAATGGCAGAATTGCCTTCGGAAGTACGTGAGCGTACGGATAAATTAGATGCAGTAGGAAATACAACTGCGGCTATCGGAAAAGGTTTTGCCATTGCATCGGCTGCTTTAACGGCCTTAGCTTTGTTTGCTGCATTCATGAAAACAGCAGGCATTGAAGCCATTAATGTTGCTGACCCAACCATTATGGCTGGATTGTTAATTGGTGGGATGTTGCCATTTGTATTCTCGGCCATGTCAATGAATGCCGTGGGCCGTGCAGCCATGGCTATGATCGAAGAGGTAAGACGTCAATTTAAAGACATTCCTGCCTTAAAAGCAGCCTTAGAAGTAATGCGTAAAAACGATTCAGATATGTCTAAAGCCTCTGCCGAAGACAGAAAAATATTTGATGCTGCTGACGGTGTGGCAGAATACGATAAATGTGTAGAAATTTCTACCCAAGCCTCTATTCGTGAAATGGTAGCGCCAGGTTTATTGGCCATCATTGTTCCTGTACTTATCGGATTTATTGGTGGTGCGGAAATGTTAGGTGGTTTGTTGGCCGGTGTTACCACTTGTGGTGTATTGATGGCTATTTTCCAGTCAAACGCAGGCGGTGCTTGGGATAACGCCAAGAAAATGATCGAAGAGCAAGGAAAGAAAGGAACAGAGGCGCACAAAGCAGCTGTTGTTGGTGATACTGTAGGTGATCCATTTAAAGATACTTCTGGCCCTTCCTTAAACATCTTGTTAAAGCTGATGTCGGTAGTGGCTTTGGTCATTGCGCCTTCACTTATTTCTTCTAACGCTATGGAAGATGGAAGAGTAGAAATCTTTGTGGAAAACCAAACGGGCGTTTATACTTGCGAAAACTTAATCGTGAAGCAAAACGATGTCGATAATGCCATTCAACTAAGTTTTGACTTAGGAGAGGTAACCGAAGGAAAAGGAATTGCAAAATTCAATGAATCGGAGGTTTCTTTTACTTCTAACAAAGCCACAGGCGTTGACGGCGACTTCGTTGCAAGCGGCGAGCTATTGGTAAATGGTACAGTATTTAATGCGGTATTTAATTTCCAGTGGGATGGCAGTATGTTGGACGGAAAAATGAAATTGAGAACTCCTCGAAAAGAATAACCATTCCTTTATCATATTAATAAAAACCCACCATTCCGGTGGGTTTTTTTGTGCCATTCAAAAAAGATAAAAATCAGTTCAGCTATCTGATCATTTTTATGAAAACAAATTTTCTGCTTTGGTATTTTCTTTAAGAAAACGAATGCTAAAAACCTTAGCCATGAAGAATAGGTGTATAAAAGCAGCTTTTATTTTTAAAACAGCCCGTTTATTTCGCCATCAATGCGGCTAATGATGCTTCCTAAATCTTCTTGGTTGTTTTGGAAGTCGATGTTGTCCACATCAATAATAAGGAGTTTTCCTTTGTCGTACTGACTGATCCAGGCTTCGTATCGTTCGTTTAATCGACTAAGGTAATCGATGCGTATGGAGTTTTCGTAATCCCTGCCTCGCTGTTGTATTTGCCCAACTAAATTGGCTACCGACGAGCGCAAGTAAATGAGTAGGTCGGGTGCTGGAATAAAGGTTTCCATAAGCTGAAACAAAGATAGGTAGTTGTCAAAATCGCGCGTACTCATTAAGCCCATTGCGTGTAGGTTGGGTGCAAAGATGAAGGCATCTTCATAAACCGTTCGATCTTGCACTACGTTTTTTTCACTGGAATGAATTTCTTTTACCTGAGCAAACCTGCTTTTTAAGAAGTAAACCTGTAGGTTAAAAGACCAGCGTTGCATGTCTTTATAGAAATCATTTAGGTACGGATTGTCGTCCACATCCTCGTAATGGGCTTCCCACTTATAGTGCTTTTTTAATAAGCCTGTTAAGGTGGTTTTTCCTGATCCAATATTTCCTGCGATAGCTACGTGCATGGGTATTTATTTGTGGCACTAAATTAAAAGATTTTCTATGAAATCAAAGCCTATTATTTAATTTCAATAAGCTTTCTATGTACTTGCGCTCATTGCTTAAACGCGGAACCTTAAATTGCCTACCTAATTTGCCCTGCTCTTTCATCCATTGGTAAAACAAGCCCTTCTTTGCCTGGTGAATTTTGGGTTCTTGTAAGGCCATCCCTTTAAATCGTTTGGCCTCGTAATCGGAGTTCAACGATTTTAGGGCTTCATCCAGTGCATAGGTAAAAAATGCTAGGTCCTGTGGGCTTTTTTCAAATTCGATTATCCATTCGTGGCCACCCTGTTTCTTAGCTTGCATATAGATGGGAGCAACCGAATATTCCAATAAATTGGATTGTGTTTTTTCACACGCAATGGAAAGGGCCTTGTCGGTATTGTCAATGCTAAGTTCCTCTCCAAAGGTATTGAGTTGTTGGCTGATTCGTCCGGTAATCTTAAAACGGTAGGGTTGTTGAGCGTTAAAACAAATGGTATCACCAATAAGGTAACGCCACAAGCCGGCATTGGTAGAGATGAGTAGGGCGTAATCTTTACCCCTTTCTGTTTCCCAAATAGGAAGGGTGTTTTCTAGGTGAAAATTATCCATAGGAATAAACTCGTAAAAAATACCATAATCCAACATTAGCAACATTTCATTTTTATCTTTGATGTCTTGGATGCCAAAGAACCCTTCGGAAGCATTGTAAGTCTCTAAAAAATTGATGCCATTGGGCAGTAATTCTTCAAATTGCTTTCGGTAGGGGCTAAAGCTAACGCCACCGTGCATGTACAACTCCAAATTGGGCCATACCTCATGCATGTGCCGAGCTCCTGTCCGTTCCAAAATTCGTTTGAACAACACAAGCATCCAAGAAGGAACACCGGCAATATTGGTCACATTTTCTTGACTGCTTATCTGTGCAATCTGCTCAATTTTATGTTCAAAATCGTTGAGTAAAGCGATTTCTCTACTAGGTGTACGGTGGATGTTCACCCAAAGCGGAAGGTTGTCCATAATAATGGCTGACAAATCTCCTTCTTTGTAGGTTTCGTTAAGGGAAGGCTCGTGGCTGCCGCCAAGAATCAAGCTTTTTCCGTTAAAAATAGTGGTGTCAGGAAAGTTATCACAATACATCGAAAGCATGTCTTTGCCTCCTTTAAAATGACAATCGATAAGGGAGGGCTCAGTTACCGGAATAAACTTACTCTTACTGCCGCTTGTTCCAGATGATTTGGCAAACCATTTGGTTTCGCTAGGCCATAACACATTTTGCTTTCCTTTGCGGATGGCGGTAATGTACTCTTCTAAATCTTGGTATCGATGAACAGGTACTTGAGCTTTGAAATCGGCATAGTTTTGGATGTTTTCAAAACCGTATTGTTGACCAAAATGGGTGTCTTGAGCAGTAGTAAGTAGTTTTTGCAACCACTCTTCTTGCACCTCATGGGGGTATTTTCGAAACAAATCGATCTGATGCATGCGCTTGCGCATGACCCACGACATAACAGAGCTTTTAATGCTTATATTCAGCATTTTTTAGTATCATTAACGTTGGTAAATTACAAAAAATATGCGCGAAAAAACATTGAAAAAAATGACCACAAGTTTAGACCATGTGGTGCAGTATTCCCTTGATATTAACGGGCAGAGCCATGCCATGAATGCGCTTTTAGGTAGCGCTGTAAAAATAGAGTGGAGTGGAGAGGTTGTTTGCATGTGCGGAAGAATTGATCGTAAATTTTACCGATCGGGTTTTTGTTACAATTGTTTTTGGGAAGCGCCCCAAGCTTCGCAAAGTATTTTTAAGCCGGAACTGTGTACTGCTCATTTAGGCATTGAAGAGCGCGATTTAGCATGGGAAAAGAATTTTCAGTTGGCTCCTCATTATGTTTATCTAGCTAATTCTTCCGGAATAAAAGTAGGCATCACAAGAGAGTCGCAAGGGGTAGTTCGTTGGATGGATCAGGGCGCAAGCCAAGCCATTATTTTAGCCAAGGTTCCGAACCGGCGTTTTTCGGGTGACATAGAGGTGGCCATTAAACAATATGTAGCCGATAAAACTAATTGGCGCAAAATGCTTGCAGGAACTCCTGATGCCATAGACATGGTGCAGATGAAAAAAGAGTTGGCCATGCATGTGCCTACTAATTTGCAAGAATATGTTTTTGAAGACGATACGGTAACTGAAATAAAGTACCCTGTAAAAGAATATCCTCAAAAAGTAAAAAGCGTGAAGCTAGCGGAAAAAACACCTATTATAGAAGGAGTTTTAAAAGGCATCAAAGGACAATATCTTTTGTTAGACGGAGACCGAGTCTTCAATGTGCGTGCGCACGAAGGCTATGTGGCAAAATTTTCAGCTTTAGAGACAGATGTACAGCCCCAGCTTTTTTAGAATTTTAGTTCTTCGCCAAATTTTAGATTGAATTTTTTACGGATGTATCCGGTGGCTACATACAGGATGGGAGTGTCAATCATGGCCATCAGCACTTTAAACAAAAAACCGTTGAGGAGCAAGATGCCAAATTTGTCCCATTCAATAGCACCTACCCAACATAGCAGACCTAATACTGTAGCCGTATCTACCAACTGAGAAGTAAAGGTAGAGCCGTTGTTGCGCAGCCAAAGGTGTTTCCCTTTGGTTAATCGTTTCCAAAAGTGAAATACACGAATGTCAATAAATTGCGCCAGTAAGTAGGCCAGCATCGAAGCGCCCACTGCCACGCCAGTCAGTCCGAATACCTTAGAAAAAGTGCCATCATCAACCGGCGACCAACTTGTAGCGGCAACGCTCTCGGCTACCATAACGATTCCCAATACAAAAACGCTAGCAAAGAGTCCCGCCATCACTACTTGATTGGCTTTTTTTCGTCCATAAATTTCAGAAATGATGTCGGTAACTAAAAAAGTGATGGGGTAGGGAATAATCCCCACAGAAATCTCAAAAGTATAGAGCCCAAAAGGAGACCAGCTAAAGAATTTTTGAAAAATAAGGTTGCAACTAACCAGTGCGGCAATAAACAAACCCGCCAGTATTAGATAGAGTTTTTGTGCTTCGGACTTCACCATTTAGTATAGTTCAAAATGATAGGGCATACGCATCTGAATCTTATCCATTTCTAAAACACTTTTTAGTTCTTCATAAAATGGGTAAGCGCTTTTGAGCTCATCCTTCATAATGGAAGCTTTGGCATTGCCTTGTAAATCTTTGATGAGTTCTTCCATAGGGTCTTTCTGTTTGGGTAATGAACTGATGCGATAATTCTCTAATTTTGCCATCTTAGCAGCGATGTCTATGGCATCTTCCAATCCGCCCAGCACATCTACTAGTCCTAAATCAAGAGCGTCGCTACCAGTCCAAACTCTTCCTTGCCCAATGGCATCCACTGCCTCCTTACTCATCTTACGTCCTTCTGCCACATGTCCAATAAAGGTGTCATAAATTTTTTCTACTGAGCTTTGAATAATGTTTCTTTCTCTTTGTGTTAAGGATCGATACATGCTGCCCATATCGGCAAAAGTATTGGTGCGTACTGTATCGATGGTAACACCTAATTTGTTTTTCAACATTTTTCCCGTATTCATCAATAAGCCAAAAACGCCAATAGAGCCCGTAATGGTAGTGGGGTTTGCCACAATGGTGTCGGCATGGCAGGCAATGTAGTAGCCACCAGAAGCAGCAACATCTCCCATGGAAACAACAACGGGTTTATTTTCCTTAGCAAGCACCATTTCTCTTAAAATGGTTTCCGAGGCCAAGGCGCTTCCGCCGGGCGAGTTTACACGCAATACGATGGCTTTCACCTTCTCATCGATGCGAGCCGAACGAATGGCTCTTGAAATTCGTTCTGATCCAATGTTTTCATCGTCTCCTTCGCCGCCACTAATACCGCCATAGGCATATACTACTGCTATTTTTTCTTTACTAAATTTCTTTTTCTCACCTTTGATAGCTGCTTTTTTATAAGCCGCTAAAGAGGTGGTTTTTATTTTAGCGTTTGTTTTTATTTTTAAGCGTTGGCGCAATGAGTCGAGTAGTTGGTCTTTGTAGAGTGTAGCATCTGCTAGCCCATAAGAAACCGCATCTTGGGCATCTTGTATTTGTAGTTTTTGTACCATTTCAAAAAGCGATTCTTCGGTAGTGCTTCTGCTCTGGGCAATGTCACTCAGCATTTTTTTCCAAATAGAACCAATAAATTTACTAATCTGTTCTCTATTTTCATTACTCATCTTCTCCAGTATGTAGGGCTCTACTGCGGCTTTGAACTTACCCTGTCGAATAATTTGTGGTTCAATTTCTAGTTTTTCTAAAGCACCCTTAAAGAACATTCCTTGGTAAGCTAGGCCAACAAATTCTAAAATTCCTTCTGGATGAATGTATAGCTCATCTGCTACCGAGGCGATGTAATAAGCTTTTTGAGAATAAATTTCACTGTAAGCCATTATGAATTTATCAGTTTCGTTTTTGAACTCCAGAAGTTTACCACGAATTTCTTCCAAGCTGGCCATACTAGCTGTGGGCATTTCTACATTCATATAGATGCCCTTGATGCGGTCGTCGGTCTTGGCTTTTTCGATACTTTCTAAAAGATCGCTTAAGCCTAATTTGCCAGAGTTTTCAAGATTTAAAATATCAAAATTGAAAGGGTTTTCATTGGATCGGTCTATAATAGATTGATCCAGCGTTATTTTTAAGATGGAATTATCGGCTACTTCTACCTTTTCATCGCCAGCAGTAGTAACAGCAATAATGCCAAACCCAATAAAGAGGATGAGCATAAAACCGATAACCATTCCTAGAACTGTAGATAGAATACTTTTGAGAAATTTTAACATTTGCTTATGAATTTGGATAGAAAACAAAATTACGAAACTTATTAACAGTACAGAAACAACTTAAAGCTTTGCTTATTTTAGCACTTGATGAATGAGGTAGTCGTATTATTAGGTAGTAATTTGGGAGATGGTTACGCTTTGTTTCAACAAGCTACTGATCTTCTTGAAAAGGAAGTTGGTAAACGAATCATGCATTCTTCCATTTATAAATCTCCACCTTGGGGTTTTGAACATGATAATGATTTTTTAAATCAAGTGTTGGTGTTGGAAACCAACTACGATCCTGAAAAAGTTTTAATAATTTGTTTATCTATCGAAGAAAAAATGGGTAGAGTGAGGTCTTCGAAAAAGGAATATGAGCCCCGAACAATAGATATTGACCTGCTTTTTATGGAAGATAAAATTATAGCTGCCAAAGATTTGAGCCTGCCTCATCCTCGGCTGCATTTACGAAAGTTTGTGCTCTTACCTCTAGTGGAGCTAATGCCTGATTTTATTCACCCTACGCTACATAAAAGTGTTCAAGAATTATTAACCCTTTGCAAGGACAAAAGTGAGGTGTTAAAACAATGAAGTATCCATACATAGCAATAGAAGGAAATATTGGCTCTGGAAAAACAACCTTTTCTGAAATGCTGGCAGAACACCTACAGTGTAGGCTTATCTTGGAGCAGTTTGCTGACAATCCATTCTTACCCAAGTTTTACCAACAAGCTGAGCGCCACGCTTTTCCGCTTGAGTTGTTTTTTATGGCTGAGCGTTACCAACAATTAGGCACGCTAAACGATGGCGATTTGTTTTCTTCTCAAGTTGTGTCTGATTACTTTTTTATGAAGTCTAAATTGTTTGCTCAAAATAATTTGAAGGCCGACGAACTTCTTCTTTTTAATAGACTGTCGGATATTGCCTTGAAAAACCTTCCTAAGCCTGATGTACTTCTTTATTTACATTCGGATATAGGTCGCTTACAAAAGAATATCAAAAAACGAGGAAGAGAGTTTGAACAATATATTTCGGATGATTATTTGTTGCAAATACAAGAGTGTTATTTTTACTACTTCAAAAAACAAAACGATTTTCCTGTTCTGTTAATAGATGTTTC
>CBFIDX010000019.1:0-38195 GCA_965661505.1 Flavobacteriales bacterium
AACTGCGCTATCAGCAATATCAACGTAGAGGTTTTTACTATAGAGATGTGCAAAAACTACTACGCCATCCTTACAGTGCCTACCTTTTTGAAACCGTGCAATTACAATCTGTATTAGAAAAAGTAAAAACCAATAATTTAATTTTTATTGATGCTAGCCAATTCGATCTTTCGGATGATTTACTGCGAGAGTTTTTAACATCTTGGGACAGTGAAGGTCTCCTTCAGATCATGCAGGCAATGATTGACAGGTTGAAAGAATCACTTATAACGGAAAAAGCTAGTCTAGCTTCTGAAGTGCTTTTTCAGTTTCAGAAGAACTTGAAGCAGTTAGGCAACTATTTAGAAGAAAGCCAGCAAGATTGGTCTCTTAAAACCTTAAAGTCTGTTTTCTATCAAATTATAGGTAAAGAAAGTATTCCATTTAGAGGCGAACCGCTAAGAGGATTGCAGCTGATGGGTTTGTTAGAAACTAGAACACTAGATTTTAAAAAACTCATTATGCTATCGGTTAACGAAGGAAAGCTTCCAGCAGGAAAATCCAGTAATTCTTTTATTCCTTTTGTTCTTAAGAAATACTTCAAAATGCCTACACATGAGGAGAGGGATGCTGTATTTGCCTACCACTTTTACCGCTTATTACAAAGAGTAGAAGAAGCACATTTAATATATAATACTCAAAATGACGATTTTGGAAGCGGTGAACCTTCTCGTTTTATAACCCAAATAAAGGCCGAATTAGCACAACTAGATATGCGTCAACAATTGCTAAGTTCTGACTTGTCAGAATTGGTTGATAACACGATTACCATTCATAAAACTGAAGCAGTAAAGAAAAGCATAGAAGAATGGGCTCAGCAAAAAGTATCTCCTTCATCCTTAAATACCTATATAGCTTGTCCATTGCAGTTTTATTATCGATACATAGCCGGTGTAAGAAAAGAGGAAGAGGTAGAAGAGTTCATGGATAGTAGCACCTTAGGTAGTGCCATACATGACGCTTTAGAAAAAGGATACCATGCATTTCAAGATCAACGATTAAGTTTAGTTGAGATTGAAAAAATAAGAACTAAGAGTTTAGAGTCATTAGATGCCATTCTAAAAAATAAATTTAAAAAACGATTAGGACAAGGTAAGAATCACCTTTTACATCAGGTAGCCAAGCAGATGTGTCATAATTTTATTGATGCTGAAAAAGAAGTGATTGAGTCAGGTGCCGAATTACAGCTTAAAGGATTAGAGGAAACATTGCAGCATACCCTGATGATATCAGGAATAAAAGTTCAGCTTTACGGAAAAGTAGATCGAATAGATCAGTTAAATGAACAATGGCGCATTATCGATTATAAGACAGGGAAAGTAGAAGCAACTGATTTAGGCATAGCTAGTTGGGAAGAGTTAATTACAAATAGTAATAAGTCCAAGGCATTTCAGTTAATGATGTATGCTTACCTATACCTCAAAAATAATAGCGATATTAAAAATGCTTGGGCAGGAAACTTTTCATTTAAAAACCAAAAAGAAGGGTTACTGTGCTTAAAGGCAAAAGGAGCTCGCAACCCTCTAACGATAAAAAAAGAAGAGTTACAACTTTTTGAAAATCAGCTGGAGCAATTAGTGCTTAGTATTTTTGATGAAAAACAGCCCTTCATTCAAACTCAAAAACTAAGCACTTGTTCATTTTGTGACTTTAAGGCTATTTGTGGTAGATAGAAGAATGTATCGCATTTATATAAACCTTTATGCATTTATAATTTTTTTAATATTCTCTCAAACTTAGTTTATCTTTGTAAGTATGAATTACATTCTTTATGATGAAAATAGGGAGTCCTTATTTCCGTTAAGCTACACACGACCCATTTCTGATATTCGAATAGGCATTTTAACAATTCGTGAAAAATGGGCAAAACACTTAGCTACCAATCTGAGTGTTGAAACTGCAGATTATTTGCAACAGAAATTTCCTAAAAAATTAGAAGAAGACAACGTGTTCATTAATGGAGGTGTATGTCCAACAAAAGAAATGGCAACAGCTATACAACAACTTGCCGACGGAGAAGCTTTGTATGCTAGAGAAAGGCTCTTAGCTTATCGGAACACCAAGCAAAAAAAAGTAAATTTTAATAGTGAGTTTATTCAAATTGAAAAGCTTTGGCATATTTTTCAATTTAATGCAAAGGCCCTACAAGCAGATTTTGATTTAATAACACATGGACGCAATACTCAAAAATTAAGTGATACCAACTTACTACTAGGTGAAGAAAATATTTTTGTTGAAGAAGGAGCTAAAGTGGAGGGAGCTATTTTAAACGCCACTACCGGCCCTATTTACATTGGAGCTAACGCTGAAATTATGGAAGGGAGTATTGTAAGAGGTCCATTAGCCATGTGCCCAAATTCTGTTTTGAAGTTAGGTGCCAAAATTTATGGAGCAACCACTCTAGGTCCTTTTTGTAAAGTAGGAGGGGAGGTAAATAATTCAGTACTGATGGGTTACTCTAACAAGGGGCACGATGGGTTTTTAGGTAATTCCGTTTTAGGAGAATGGTGCAATATTGGCGCTGATAGTAATAATTCTAATCTTAAAAATAACTATGCAGACGTTCGCCTATGGAGTGAGCAGATGAGTCGTTTTGAAAAAACTGGACTTCAGTTTTGTGGGCTAATTATGGCAGATCATTCTAAATGCGGTATTAACACCATGTTTAACACAGGAACAGTTGTAGGCGTGAGCGCAAACATTTTTGGAGCCGGTTTTCCTCGAAATTTCGTCCCTTCTTTTGCATGGGGTGGCACTACCGGATACAGTACCTATCAATTGCCAAAAGTCTTTGAGGTAGCAGAAAAAGTAATGGCACGCAGAGGAATAGACTTTGACGAAATTGACAAATCAATACTAGAAAAAGTGTACGAACTGACAACAAAGCAGCGCAACTTTTGATCTTCTGCCATTATTGGTAACATTTTTGTTGTGGCATACATTTTGTATCCTAATAAGTGAAGGCAATAACACTTTGTTTTGCCATATTGACCTAAATATTATGAAGTATGAATGATCGGTTTTTGATGGACACATTTTCAGGAGTTTTTGAAGAAGATGCGGAGTTTATTCCTTTAATGAGTCAAGAGGATGAAGATAAGATTAATAAAGAGCAAACCCCAGACGTTTTGCCTATTTTACCTCTAAGAAATACCGTTTTATTTCCCGGAGTTGTCATCCCCATTACAGTAGGGCGAGACAAATCCATTAAACTCATAAAGGAGGCTTACAAAGGCAACAAGGTTTTAGGGGTTGTTTCCCAAAAAGATTTAAGTGTTGAAGAACCTACGCTTGCAGATTTACACACTACGGGCACACTTGCTCACATAATGAAAATGCTTCGAATGCCTGACGGTAACATAACCGCCATTATTCAAGGAAGGAAGTTAATGCAGTTGAATAGCATGGTACAAGAAGAACCTTACCTCAAAGCCAGTATTGTACCCATGGACGAGTTAAAGCCAGAAAAAAACGATGAAGAATTTGATGCCTTGGTTAGCTCAATAAAAGATATAGCTCTTCAAATAGTTAAAGAATCACCCAATATTCCAAGCGAGGCTCAACTGGCCATACAAAACATAGAGTCTCCATCATTTCTAATAAATTTCGTATGTTCTAACATGGATGTTTCTGTAGAACAGAAACAAGAACTTTTGATGCAGCAAGACTTAAAAAAACGCTCTGTTCTAACCCTAGAGCTTCTTTCTAAAGAGCTTCAAAAGCTTGAAATGAAAAATGAAATACAGCATAAAGTTAAAGTAGATTTAGATCAACAACAACGAGAGTACTTTTTGAATCAGCAGTTAAAAGCTATCCAAGAAGAGTTAGGGGGTTCTGCTAGTCAAGAAATTGATGAAATGCGCAAAAGAGCCAAACAAAAAAAATGGACTAAAGAGGTTGGTGAAAACTTTGATAAAGAGCTGAAAAAACTTCAACGAATGAATCCAGCTATGGCTGATTATTCGGTACAGCGTGCTTACCTAGATTTAATTCTAGACTTACCTTGGGGCGAATACACCAAAGATTATTTTGATTTAAAAAGAGCACAAAAAATATTAGATCGAGATCATTTTGGTTTAGAGAAAGTCAAGGAACGTATTTTAGAACATTTAGCTGTTTTAAAGTTAAAAGGCGATATGAAAGCACCAATATTATGTTTGTACGGACCTCCTGGCGTAGGAAAAACATCGCTTGGAAAATCGATTGCTGAGGCTCTCGGAAGAAAATACGAACGCGTTTCCTTGGGTGGCATGCGTGACGAGTCGGAGATAAGAGGTCATAGAAAAACCTACATAGGTGCCATGCCAGGTCGCATTATTAAATCCATTAAAAAAGCAAATACTTCCAATCCAGTTTTTGTACTTGATGAAATTGATAAAATTACAAGAGACACTCATGGTGACCCTTCATCTGCAATGCTTGAAGTTTTAGATCCAGCACAAAACAATGATTTTCATGATAATTATTTAGAAATGGGCTTTGATCTATCTAAGGTCATGTTTGTCGCAACAGCTAATTCGCTTAACTCAATTCAACCTGCACTAAGAGATCGAATGGAAATCATTGAGATCAATGGATACACATTGGAAGAGAAAACGGAAATTGCAAAAAGACATCTTTTGCCAAAACAATTAAAGGAACATGGCTTAAAAAAAGATCACTTAAAAATCTCTAAAAAAGTATTGGAAAGGGTTGTTGAGAGTTATACCAGAGAGTCAGGCGTGCGCGGATTGGATAAAGTGGTTGCTAAATTAGTGCGATTTGCAGCTAAAAGTATTGCCATGGATCAAGATTATAATACAGAGGTTGAACTAAGCGATTTAAAGAGTATTCTTGGTCCAACACGATTTGATAAAGAACGGTATTTAAATAATGACATAGCAGGTGTAGTTACCGGTTTAGCCTGGACGCCAGTAGGAGGAGATATTCTTTTCATCGAGAGTTCCTTGAGCCCTGGTAAAGGCAAACTAGAAATCACAGGTAATTTAGGAAAGGTGATGAGAGAATCTGCCACAATAGCCATGAAATACATTAAGTCCAATGCAGCAGCATTGGGGATTAACCCAAGTGTTTTTGAGCGTTTTGATGTTCATATTCACGTTCCTGAAGGCGCTACACCGAAAGATGGGCCTTCAGCAGGAATTACAATGCTTACTGCTTTAACCTCCTTGTTTACACAGAAAAAGGTGAAAAATAAATTGGCCATGACAGGAGAAATTACACTGAGAGGCAAAGTACTTCCTGTAGGTGGAATAAAAGAAAAAATATTGGCTGCCAAAAGAGCAGGTATCAAAGACATTATCCTCTGTGAGCATAATCAAAAAGACATTGAAGAAATCAATGAACGCTATTTAAAAGGCTTAAATTTTCATTATGTAAACCATATGCAAGATGTTCTTGATACAGCGCTGCTAAGTCAAAAAGTAAAAAATCCGCTTAAATTATAATATACACTTATCGAAATCGTTTATTTAAAATGAGAAATTTTTTCACAATTACCCTGCTTTTGACTTCTTTAGGTGTCTTTTCACAAAGTGAGTCCCTAATAAAAATCAGTCCTTTTCATTTTTTTGATGGCACCTTTTATGCATCCTATGAAAAACCCCTCAAGAATAATCGTTCTTTTCAATTGGAAGGAGGATTGCGTTTAGCTGACAATGGTGATGACTATGGCTGGATGGGAGAGCTACAAGTCAGAAAATATTTACAAACACCAAAAAGTTACGTACAAGATCAGTCTTTAAAAGGATTCTATGTTGGTCTATATGCCAATGCTAAATACTTTAAAGAACAAGACAATTGGATTGAATACCGCTGGATTCAAGAACCTTATTACGATTATGTGTATTATGAAAATGGTGACGTGAACTGGAGCGAAACAATCTATCACGATGGGGAAAACGAAGCCTACACAGTTACGAACACTTTTGATGTTAAACAAGCTGAAACAGGCGTTCTATTTGGTTTTCAAACCATCATAAACAATGCCCTTTCACTCGATTTATTTTTGGGGGGTGGATTAAGAGGTTCGGAGATTGAAGGAGATAGAGATCCTTACATAAATAATGGTGCCCGTGGTTACACGGGTGTAACTCCAAAAGCTGGCTTTTCGGTTGGGGTGTTTTTTTAAAAGATAAAATCATTTATTTTTAAGTACAGTCTAGCTACGCTTTTATTACTTTGATTCCAATGAATTGTATAAAAACATTTGTTAATTTGTAATATGCGTAAGATTCTCTTTTTACTGTTTATGATTCCCGCAAGCGTTTTAGCTCAAACAGGAGGAGAAGCAACCTATCAAATTTTACAATTCCAAAGTGCTTCACGTGTGGCAGTGCTCAACAACCCCATTGCAGTATGGGATCATGATGTTAATTTAGGCATTCATAATCCTTCTTTACTAAACCCCAAAATGCATCATGGTGTAGGTCTTAATTTTGTGGATTATTTTGCTGATATCAATCTTGTTTCAGTAGCGCACGCTTTTCCCATCAAAGAATTGGGAACTTTTGGTTTTTCCCTTCAGTCATTAAACCTTGGTACTTTTACAGAAACTAATTCACAAGCACAAACCCTTGGTACTTTTACTGCTGACGAACAACTTATGTCAGTAAGTTTAGGTAAACAACTTTTCGATAACTGGAGCTTAGGGGCTTCTGTAAAGCTTGTTTTATCCAACTTAGAAAGCTATCAGTCTGTTGGCTTAGCAACGGACTTAGGAGCTACTTATTACAAAAACAGATTTGCTGTTTCTATTCTTGCAAAAAATGTTGGAAGGCAAATAAGCACTTACGCCACTGAAAAAGAACCCCTCCCTTTTGAATTAAAACTAGGTGTTTCCAAAAAACTAGAGCACATTCCTTTTCTTTTTTCCATCGGCTACAACCACATAGAAACTTGGGATTTAACCTATGATTATAATCCAGATATTAGTATTGACCCACTTACTGGAGAAGAAAACATTAGCTCATCAAGTTTTACTCAGAAATTACTACTGCATTTTGATATAGCTGGAGAGCTTAGCATTGGAAAGTTTTTACAGTTACGCGCAGGATATAATCCGCAAAGACGATATGAATTAAAAGTCGACTCTTTTTTAGGAATGGTGGGTTTTTCATGGGGATTAGGAATCAAAGTATCTCATTTCTATATCAATTATGGAAGAGCCACTTACCACCTTACAGGCTCACCAAATTATTTTTCCATAAAGACAAACCTATCCAAATTTTACAAGAAAAAATGAAAAAAATCAACATAGCAATCGATGGTCATTCTTCTTGTGGAAAAAGTACCATTGCCAAGCAATTAGCGCAATACTTTGGTTATGTGTACATAGATACTGGGGCAATGTATCGGGCAGTATGTCTTTACTGTTTACAAAATGAGCTTATGACTAATGGTGTAGTTAAACAAAAACGTTTATTAAAACAACTACACCATATCAATGTTGCCTTTAAATATAACGCTGAAAAAAACCTTTCGGAAACCTACCTAAACGGAATCAATGTTGAGCAAGAAATAAGGGGCTTATGGGTATCCGAAAATGTAAGTAAAGTAAGTAAGATAAAAGCTGTAAGAGAAAAGATGGTTGCCATTCAGCAAGCCATTGGCAAATCCAAAGGAGTTGTGATGGATGGTAGGGATATTGGCACCGTAGTTTTTCCGGATGCCGAGTTGAAGCTTTTTATTACGGCTTCTTTAAACGAAAGAGCTCGAAGAAGGCATGCAGAACTAAAAGGAATCTCACTTAAAGACGTTATTAAAAATTTGGGCGATCGAGACTTTGACGATACCACCAGGGATGAAAACCCACTAAAGCAAACAGAAGAGGCCATTGTTATTGATAATACCAACCTATCTAAGGAAGATCAGTTTAAACTGATATTGGGTTACTGTAAAGAAGCTATGCTGTAAACTCTTTCAAAACGCTTTCAATGCTTCGTCTTTCATCAAAATAACTCAGTAGTTTTTGAAGTACCCTATCTACAACGGCATCTGGGCAAGATGCACCACTCGTTAATATGATCTTCGGCTTTTTATTTTTCGGTAAGAAGTCCTGTGTTTGAAGCAATTCCTTTTTCTGATAATCAAAATGTTGAATTAAATTTTTCGAAATGATTTCTTCTTCTGATTTAATAAAAAAAGTAGGTACTCGCTCTTCGCAAAGCTCTACCAAGTGTGATGTGTTAGAGCTGTTATAACCACCAACAACAATGGCTAAATCAGCTTCTACTTCAAGTAGTCCGTAGGTAGCTTTTTGATTCTCGTTAGTAGCGTAGCAAAGCGTATCTCTTGTATCAGCAAAATGGGTTTTGTAATTTTCTTCTCCATATTTCGAAACAATTACGCTCTTCAAGAATTCTGATATTTCTTCCGTTTCACTAGCTAACATGGTTGTCTGATTAACCACTCCAATCTTTTTCAAATCTCTAGTTGGATCAAACCCTGCGGAATGCTTGCCTTTAAAATAATCATAAAAGTCTTCTTTGGTACGACTGCCGCTAATGTATTCTGCTAATATTTTTGCCTCCTCTAAATCCCTTATAATAAGAGAGGGTGCATTTTGGTTTGAGTGCGAAAAGGTAGCCCTAGTTTCTTCATGGTTGTGTTTGCCATGAATGATAATGCTATAATCTTTCTTGCCAATGCTTTCCGCTTTTTTCCAAACACGTGTTACGAAAGGGCATGTAGTGTCATAGGTTTGTAAGGAAACCCCTTTTGACTCAAGCAATTCTTTAATTTTTATTGTAGTTCCAAAAGCAGGAGTAACCACAACGTCTTCACTCGTGATGTCTTCCCAAGGTATTAGCTGATTGCCTTCAGTATCCATAATGAAGTGTAACCCTTGTGATTGCAAATCTTCATTTACGGTTGGGTTGTGTATCATTTGACTTAATAGGTATATATTTTTTCCAGGGTTTTCAGCTATTGCTTTGTAAGATATTTCGATGGCATTTTCTACTCCATAACAAAAACCAAAGTGCCTTGCTAAATGAAATTGTACAGAACCAAAATCTATGATGGTAGGAGTAAAGTCTTTCTTTTTAGGATCTAATTCTTTTCGATTGTTTTTGATCGTTCCAATAATAGGGGATCTGTAAAAAGCGGGGACATCGAAATTTTTCATTGAGTGTATAAATATGCACACAAAAATAAGTAATTTTGGATTGCTTTATGAGTGATATAAAAGATTACCGATCAGATTACGGGAAACAAACTTTAAATCGCAAAGATTTACCTCAAAATCCTATTGAGCTTTTTCAGTCTTGGTTGCAAGAGGCAATGGATACAATTGAAAAAGATGCCAATGCTTTCACACTTTCTACAGTTGCTTCTAATGGATTTCCAAATTCTCGGGTAGTATTGCTTAAAGAGGTTCGTAAAGAGGGCTTTGTTTTTTTTACAAATTATAATAGCCAGAAGGGTCAAGAAATAGATCAAAACCCACAAGTCTCACTTAACTTTTTTTGGCCTTCTTTCGAAAGACAAGTACGTGTACAAGGCCTTGTTGAAAAGGTTTCTGAAAAAGAATCAGATGCCTATTTTGGCACTAGGCCCTACAAAAGCCAAGTTGGCGCTTGGGCATCCGAACAAAGCAATGTTATCAACTCAAGAAATACAGTTGTTAAGCGTTTTGCATTGTTTACTTCAAAATATTTAACAAAAGTACCAAGACCACCACACTGGGGTGGTTACCTTGTGAAACCTCAAAAAATAGAATTTTGGCAAGGCAGAAACAGTCGTTTACACGATCGGTTTGTATTTCAGTTAAATGATTCAGTGTGGACAGCTAATCGCTTAGCTCCTTAGCTTCTATTACGCCAGAAGTTATCTTCAATAATTTCTGATCGATCTATAGAATAGCGTAGCCAATTTAGTAGTGTTGTTTCTTTTGCTTCTTTATCAAGCTGCCAGTTAATGTTTTGTTGGCGAAGTTGATGGCTCAAATGCTGCAAACAAATTGCAGCAGCAACAGAGAGGTTAAAACTTTCTGTAAAGCCATACATGGGTATTTTTAAGTGCTCATCTGCTTCCTGCAAAACAATGTCTGTAAGTCCTTCCATTTCAGTACCAAAAAACAAAGCGGTTTTTCCTTTAGATAGCTCAAAATCGTGTAAGTTACAGTCGTTAATGTGTGGGCTAGTTGCTACTATGCGATAGCCTTCTTTTTTTAACTTTTTGATGCAGTTTAAGGAATTATTTTCGGTTTTATTATAACGCTGAATGTTTAACCACCTAGACGATCCCATAGCTACCTCTCGATCCGGATGAAACTCATTGTAGTTTTCTATTACATGTACATCTTGAATGCCAAAGCAATCGGCAGACCGTAACACAGCACTGGCATTAAGCGGTTGATAGATGTTTTCTAAAACAATCGTTAGGTATTGTGTACGCTCTGCCAATACCTTCTGAAAACGATTCCAACGTTCATTGGTAATCAAAGGGCTAAGGTGTTGAATCAACTCTTTCACTGAACGGATATTTTTTCATTAAGTTGAAAGCCACGAAGAAAATCAGCAGCAGACATGCGTTTTTTTCCTTCTAACTGTAATGTTATTAGATGTATAAAACCTCCATTAACAGCTACTTTAAAATAGTTTTTATGGTCAGTTAAAATGCTACCTATTGTCTCTTGATGTATTGTTACTTCTTTTAAACTCTGAAATATCTTTATGTTTTTTCCAATGCTTAAAGTAGTCCAAGCAGAAGGGTAGGGCGATAATCCTCTAATGTGGTTGTGGATGTCATGAATGTTTTTGTTCCAGTCAATCTGACAATCTTCTTTAAAGATTTTAGGCGCAACTGTGGCTACTCCTTTTTGTTTGATGTTTGGTGCTGACTTGTTATTTATGGCATCAATGGTTTTGCAAACTAACTTGCTTCCTATCACCATCAGTTTATCATGTACTATACCTGCATTATCCTCATCCTTAATTTTGATTTTATCTTGAAAAATAATGTTTCCAGTATCTATTTTGTGTTCAATAAAAAAAGTACTCACTCCACTTTCCTTATCCCCATTAATAACCGCCCAATTGATAGGGGCTGCTCCTCTGTATTTAGGTAGCAGAGAAGCGTGTAAATTGAACGTTCCTTTTGGGGGCATATTCCATACTATTTCAGGTAACATGCGAAACGCTACGACCACCTGAACATCGGCTTTTAAGGCTTTTAAGGATGTAATAAATGAATGGTCTTTTAAATTATTTGGTTGTAGAACAGGAAGGTTTTTTGAAAGAGCATACTCTTTAACTGAAGAGGAACGCAGTTTTTGTCCTCTACCAGCAGGTTTATCGGGTGCGGTAATAACACCAACTACCTCATAATTATTTTCTACCAGTGCTTTTAGGGAAGCAGTAGCAAAATGGGGAGTTCCCATGAAGACAATACGTAACTTATTCATTTACAAGAATTGTTTTGCCAAAACTAAATAAATTAGTGTTTCCAACTAAATTTATTATCATCCCTTCTTTCAATTTGCTCATTTTCATATAAAAATTGCAAAACTTGAATTATTTTATCCTCTCGATACTCGATAATTTTAAGAATAATTTCGTCAGCAGATTTTGCCGATTCTGTTAATAATTGCTCAATGATATTAGCAATCTTTTCAAATTCAGAATCACTTATCTCCAACTTATTTCTTTCCAAACATACATCACAAATACCACAGCGAACATTGTTTGATTCTCCAAAATATTGCATTAAAAAATTGGTCCGACACTGATACATGTTTTGAGCATACTGTATTATGGTAGAAACCTTTTCCTCTAAAATGGCTTTTCGTTCTGCTAATTTTATGGATGAAAAAGCTAAGTTTTTTGCGTCCTGTCTAGCAACATTAAAAAATAGTTTAGGACTGCTATTTTGTGGGATGTATTCAATAATATCTAAAGAATGTAGTTTTTCTAAATATTGCTTTACTTCCTTTGTGCTGGTGCCCGTCCTTTTAGCAATTATACTTTCTTGAATTTTTACAAAACTTTCGAAAAGATCTGTATAAGATCGAAGCATTGTTTTGATAAGTCGATCAAAAACAGGATTATTAATTTGAAACTGATAGAGTTCACTATGGTTCATTTTAAAATAAATGCGTGAGGGTTGATTTACGGCATCTGTTAACTTTATAAATCCTTCTTTCTCTAGTAGTTTTAAAGCGTTATAGGTTTTTAGCTGACCTAGCTCATATCGTTCACAAAAGTCCTGTAAATGAAAGTCAAATCCTTCACCTTCTGCAGAGCCTATAGCAAGCTGTAAATAATCGGCTAGGTGTTGGTATACCTTTTTGATTTCTTTCAAACTTGGAAAGCTTTGTACAGCGTATTCATTTATTTGCTTTGCATCAAAAGCATTGCTAAGTAAAATGGCATAAGCCATTTTTTCGTCTCGGCCTGCTCTGCCCGCTTCCTGAAAGTAAGCCTCTGCAGAATAGGGTAGCTGCATGTGTACGACTAGGCGTACATTGGGCTTATCAATCCCCATTCCAAACGCATTTGTGGCAACCATTACCCTTACATGGTTTTGTTGCCATTGTTTTTGTTTCAGTTCTCTTTCCTTAATATCTAGACCACCATGATAAAAGTGGGCCGTTATTGAATGCTCTTTTAAAAGTTGGTAAACCCTTTTTGTTTCCCTCCTACTATTACAATAAACAATGGAAGACCCTTTAACTTTTTGTAGTATTCGAAGCAGCTTTCCATCTTTATCATCCTGATTTAAAACTACATAGGAAAGTTTTGGACGTAAAAAGCTAGATCGTTTAACATTTTCTTTTTTAAATGATAATTGTTTTTGAATATCTGTTACCACAGTTGGTGTGGCGGTAGCTGTTAAGGCCAGTATTGGAGCGTCTAGTAAAGTGCGAAGTTTAGAAATTTTAAGATAGGAGGGTCTAAAATCATATCCCCATTCTGATATGCAATGAGCTTCGTCCACAGCAATGAGGTTTACATTCATTTTTTTAAGTCGCTCCTGAACCATTTTGTTCTCTAATCTTTCTGGAGATAGGTATAAAAATTTAGTCTTTCCATAAATGCAATTATCAAGACATATATCCATTTCAGAAAGGGTCATTTCTGAAGTTAATGCAATGGATTTTATTCCTTTTTCTTGTAACGAATGAACCTGATCTTTCATGAGTGCAATAAGTGGCGAGATCACAATGCATATCCCTTCTTGCATTAATGCAGGAACCTGAAAACAAATAGATTTTCCACCTCCAGTGGGTAATAAGGCTAAGGTATCGTTCCCATTCAAAACATCATTAATAATCGCCTCTTGTTGATTTCTAAAGGACTTAAACCCCCAGTATTGCTGAAGTGTATGGAGCGGGCTGTGCATACCCACGAAGATATGAATTAGATTTTAGAAAGAATGAAGTTAACTCTTTCTGCAATGCTTGTAAAAGGAAGTTCAATAAGTTCGTAGCCATGGGCTTGATAAACCTTTCTCAAACTTTTGTCAATTACTATGGCTTCATCAATACTCTCTAAACGCTGAGTATCTTTTGTGTAAATTTCTTTCCAGATAGGTGCATAAAAAACTCTTTTTTGGTAGTGGTGTTTTCGAAGAATTTCTACCATGTATTTCGGAATACTAATGTTGTTAATATCCATATATGCCAAACCATCAAGCATGCTGCGATCATAAAAATGCAAATCATTTCCAGCTAGAAAGTCTATTTTTCTTTGATCAAAAACAGCTGCCTCAAAATCAAAATCTTTTGAAGATGTCTCGATTTTCTTTTCGTCGATTATTTCTCTAGAAACCTCCGTAAAACAATGGTAGTGTTGCTGTTGTAATAATTTGATTATGGCACTTTTTCCTGTAGCAGGCCCGCCCGTTATTACAAAGCGTTTTATCATAAATAGATGCCCAATAATGCAATGCCAGCGCCTAAAACGATGGCAATCATTTTACGATTATTGAAATTGTGACCCTCACTACTTTCAAATAAAATAGTAGTTGAGATATGAAGAAATATACCAACTACTATGGCCATAATTTCGTCATAAAAATGTCCAATATGACTGATGTAATTACTTACAAACGTTCCTAGAGGAGACATAACAGCAAATACAAAAAGAAGAGCGTAAGCATATACTTTCTTCATTCCACTATGTATAAACATACTAAGAAGAACGATACTAACAGGAATTTTATGTAAAGCTATGCCCGTTAACAACGCATCATGTGTATCATGATGGTGGTGTACATGATCACCTAATGGCATGCCTTCTAAAAAGGCGTGGATACACAAGCCTAACAACATGCTTAGAGGAACACTTCCTTGAAGGTGAGCGTGTCCATGTTCTATTCCTTGCGAAAAATGCTCTAAAATAATTTGAATAAAAAATCCTATCAGAATAAATAAACCAATGTATCGACCATCAGTATTGGCATGATAAATTTCGGGTATCAGATGCAGTACCGTAATGGCAAATAAATAAGCACCGCTAAAGGCAATGAGTAACTTTAATCTGTTTTCTGATTGGGCTTTAAAAAAGCGTACAATTAATGCTCCGAAAAATACAGAGCCAAATAAAACTAGGTAGGTAATGGGATTCATTTTTGAGCTATAATAATTAAGCGATTTGATTTTAAAACATCAAAATCATTTTTTTCATAATTGCCCCACAAATCTATGATTTTCAATCCTGCTTTTTGCAGTAAATTACTGAAATCATTTAATGTTAAGGCTTGAACTTTTTCTTGAAAATGGTGTTTTTTACCCTTATCAGTAAATTGAATATCTTTTTGGATAAATCCACTTTTTATTTTTCGTTCAATGTAAAAGTCGATGTAATCAACGCTTTTCATCTCCTTTTCAACTAGATTTAAACATACTTTCTTGGCGTTCATAAAGTCAATCACTAGTATTCCGTCTTTTTTTAAGTTTTTTGCCATCGCATCCATGGCTTTTTGATTATCACTAACGTCATCAAAATATCCAAAACTTGTGAAGAGGTTAACTGCATAATCAAAATAGTTGCTTCTGTAAACTTCGCGCATGTCGTGTTGTTCAAAATGCAATCGTTCATTATTAAATATGCTAGCTTCTTTAATGCTCTTCTCAGATAAGTCTATGCCGTGAACATTAAATCCCAGTTGGTGGATGTGTTTTGAGTGTCTTCCTTTACCACAAGCAACGTCCAAAAAAAGTGCCTCTTTACTAGGTTTTAAATGTTGGAGTAGGTTTTCGATGAAATTACCTGCTTCCATTTGATTTCTATTCTTGTAAAGCAGATGATAATAGGGGGTATCAAACCATGTAGCATACCAATTTTTCATCGGGCAAAGATATATTTTCTGAACTTATAAAAGTGTAGCTTTGCATTTCCATAAATATGCTTTGATGAAAAATTATAAAATGATTGCTAAAACCCAATTAGGTTTGGAAGAAGTTTTAGCTCAAGAACTACGTTTGCTTGGTGCACAAGACGTTAGTGTTTTAAATAGGGCTGTAAGCTTTGTTGGAGACCTTGGTTTTATGTACAAAGCTAACTTATGCTTGCGTACGGCAATTCGTATTTTACAGCCTATTTTTCAGATGACTGCCCGAAGAGATGTACAGCTTTATGAGGAAGCAAAAAAGCTTGAGTGGGACAAGTATATTGATGTGAATGACACCATTGCAGTAAATGCAGCTGTGCATTCTGATTTTTTTAATCATAGCCATTATGTAGCGCTTAAGGTCAAGGATGCTATTGTTGATTATTTTAGAGATAAAAATAAAGGAAAACGTCCAAATGTAGATGTTAAAAATCCTGATGTCCGCATTAATTTACATATCTCAAATGATAAATGTAACATCTCTCTAGACAGTTCTGGAGATTCCTTACATAAAAGAGGTTATAGGCATGTTACTAATAACGCTCCGATTAGCGAGGTTTTAGCGGCCGGTTTAATTTTATTAAGTGATTGGGATAGGAAAAGCGACTTTCTTGATCCTATGTGTGGCTCTGGAACCTTAGCAATTGAGGCTGCAATGATCGCCTGTAATATTCCGCCGGCTTTGCATCGGAAGAGTTTTGGTTTCATGAACTGGAAAAATTTTGATGATTCACTATGGGGAATGATTAAAGATTCAGCTATGAAAAAAATGAGTGATTTTCCTGGAAAAATTGTCGCCTGTGATCGTGCATTTGCTTCCATACGAAAGGCTGAAGCCAATATAAAGGATGCGCTCCTTGATGATATTATCGAAGTACACAGAACAAACTTTATTAAAAAACCTTATTTGTTTGAAAATAAAGGAGTCGTTTTATTTAATCCCCCTTATGGTGAGCGTTTAGAAGTAGATGTAAATGAATTGTATGAGCAAATAGGCAATACTTTTAAGAAAAATTATGCCGGTTGTTCAGCTTGGCTAATTACTTCTGATATGGAAGCAGTGAAACAAATTGGACTCAAGCACACGAGAAGGATAAAACTTTTTAATGGAAAACTTGAATGCCGATTTCTTAAATATGAGATGTATGAGGGAAGTAAGAAGAACAGGGAATAAAAAAAGCGGCATTTAGCCGCTTTTTTTTGATTGATATCGGTTATTAAAAACCAATTAGTTCTTGTGCTTTCTTTAAAGAAATTTGTGTGCCATTATAGAAAGCAATGATGTAGGTGTTTTCAAATCCTTGTTTTTCAATTGCTGTATGCTTAAGCATGGCACTTTGTAAGTTTGTGAAGCTTCCGATTGAATACCTAACAAGACCGTTTTCAATATTTGTCATTTTAAGATTTTCTAGATCAAGGTAAGGCTCAAGGGTTTCTTCATCTATATTTTTCCCAAATATTCCTAACTGGACTTCAAAAGTAACATCGCCAAATACAGCATTTTCTTTTTCATTACTGTTTGCATTCATGTACTTATCGGTATCTACAATCGCTCCATCTTTTAGTGCAATAACTTTGGCATTATCATAGCCTAAAAAGTAAATTTCATTTCTATATTCAGTAGCTTCTTCAAAAGTGGCAAAACTACCAGAAAAGACATGCGTGAAGCCGTCTTTTCCTTCGAAAAGAATTAGGTCGTCTATCTCATAAAAATCTAGATCAACATCTTGAAGAACATCAAGTTGCACACGGAAAATAATATTTTCAAGCGGGGGTAACTCAGCTTTCAGAGCAGAAGTTCTTTTACTCTCTTGTCTGTCCATTTCGTCTTCACTAATAAGTCTAAGGTCGCCTCTGTCGTCCTCCATAACTACGGCACTCAAGTAACCTTTGTTAGCTAGTTGCTGCTTGTATTGTCTTGCCTCCAGCATATCCCCAAACTCACCAGTAGAGTAAATCGTTGTTTTCCCTTCCATTGTGCTTTTCAAGTCAGGGATGCTCATTAATTTATTGATTTCTTCAGCGTTCATTCCCTTATCACGCATAGCTACTTGCACTTTGTAGACCTTTCCTGCATTTAAATCGATCTGCGTACCAGCAGTTACACCATCTAAATTCTTTTTCTCTTGCTCTTCAATTAATAGTACGATTTTTGGCTTGTATATGTTGATTAACATCGTATCACCTTTTTTGTTGACCACTGTTTTGGTGAGCTTAATAAATTTTTCTGTCGGATACGCTTCCTGAAAATATGCGTCAGCATCAGATCTAGAACCAGCGTTCATGTAAGAGAGGTAAAGTCTTTCTCCCATGGCATTAGTTAATTGTACACCCTGAACGTTTACAATTGAACCTTGTGGTGTGTTTTCTTCTATGTCTTTGTAATCTGCTACTCCATCAAGATCAGTATCAATAGGACAACCTTGTGCATCGACCGCTATGTCTTTTGCAGTATTTGGACAGAAGTCTTCAATGTCTGGTACACCATCACGATCACTATCCTCTTTGTCAAGTAATTCAAAATTTACATCAGCAAGATAATCATCTTGATAGGTAGGTTCGTACTTTTCTTGGCATGAAAAACAAAAGATATCGTAAACAGCAGAAAGCGTTGTAACATTGTAAGCGTCATTACTGCCATTTGAAACATTATCAATGTAATCTGTACCTGTTATGTGACGTACAGTTGATAGATTGAAGTCTAAACGATCATTCACGTACAGCTTTAACCCAATCCCTAAAGGAAAAGCGAGTGTGTTTTGACTGTATGACTCATTATTTATATCAGAATCTAACCATTGTTGCAACAGATCTATTTCATAATCATCAGAAGTAGCATCATTGGAGCCTTTAGAGTCAAATTTTAAATAGTTAATTCCAAAAGACAAGAATGGATTTATTGTATTGCCTTTTAAAATACTTTTCAAATCATAGGATAAGCGGATACCTATCGAATTTAGAGTGCTCATAAAGTTTTTAGGTAAATCGTCTTCATCAATTCCATCGACTCTCACGATTCCTTCTTCAATTACTAGCCCTGCCTCTAAAAAATCGTTTATGTTGGTTGTAAGACCAAACTGCATACCCGTTCTTCCTGTAAGGCCATTGTTTCTCGTATCGGAAATATCTCCACTAAAATTAAATTGACCCAAGCCAAAAAGTATTCTGGGCTGAAACTTTGCAGCATGTTGATAGGGTTTTTCCGTAAGGCTAGTATCCAGATAATTGTACTTGTTGTAATTAGGATCTGGTATTTGAGCGTATATTAACGTGCTTGAAAAAGTAAATAATAGCAGCGTGACAGCGAATTTTTTCATCAAAAAAAATGTTGTGTTTGAACGATTGTAAAACTAAGAAATTTTCGCTAACGATTAGAAGTTAGGTTTAAGCATATATTGTTTGTAGAAATTATCGATGTAATCTACTGCTTCTTGCGGGGTGTCAACTAGTTCAAATAAATCTAAATCTTCTGGGCTAATGTTCTTTTCTTTTTCGAGCATTGTGATTTTAATCCATTCAATTAAGCCTTCCCAGAAAGAAGATCCTACCAAAACAATAGGGAATCGACCGATTTTATTTGTTTGAATGAGTGTTATTGCTTCGAATAACTCATCTAATGTTCCTACTCCGCCAGGCATTACAATAAAACCTTGTGCATATTTTACAAACATTACTTTTCGAACAAAAAAGTAATCAAAATTGATCAGTTTATCAGAGTCAATATATGGATTGGCTTCTTGTTCAAAAGGTAAGTCTATATTTAGTCCTACTGATTTACCACCACCTCTTTGAGCTCCTTTGTTAGCAGCTTCCATTATTCCTGGGCCACCACCAGAAATTACACCATATCCTTTTTGTGTTAATTGAAAAGCAATTTCTTCAGCTTGCGTATAATAGGGGTTGCCTTCTTTTGTTCTTGCAGATCCGAAAATAGAAACACAGGGGCCAATTCTTGACATTTTCTCAAACCCTTCAACAAACTCTGACATTACTTTAAAAATTTGCCAAGAATCAGCACTTTTTATTTCTTTCCAATCTTTTTTTTGAAATGCTTTTTGAATTTTGTTTGAGAATTTCTTATCCATTGTTGATATTTTTTGTGAATAGTTCCTCCTTAAGAAACGTAGCCGTGTGACTATTGTTACAATCAATGATCATTTCAGGCGTCGCGCTACACAATAATTCTCCGCCTGCTTCACCACCATCCGGACCTATATCTATGATGTGGTCAGCCACTTTTATAACGTCTAGGTTGTGTTCTATAATTAGCACCGTATTCCCTTTATCAACCAATATGTTTAGTACATCTAATAATACTTTTACATCTTCAAAATGCAGGCCAGTTGTAGGTTCGTCAAGAATGTAAAATGTATTTCCTGTACTACGTTTAGATAGTTCCGAGGCTAGTTTTACACGTTGAGCTTCTCCACCAGAAAGTGTTGTTGATTGTTGACCCAATGTTATGTATCCTAAACCTACTTCTTTGAGCGTTTTTATTTTGCGATAAATGGAAGGGATGTGCTCAAAAAAGTCTACTGATTGTTCAATAGTCATGTCAAGTATGTCAGCTATTGATTTGCCTTTGTAGCGTACTTCTAGTGTTTCTCTATTATATCTTTTTCCTTGACAAGTTTCACAGGGTACGTTGACGTCTGGTAAAAAATTCATCTCAATCGTGCGTAAACCAGCACCTTGACAAGTTTCGCAGCGTCCTCCAGTAACATTGAACGAAAACCTTCCGACTTGATAACCTCTGGTTTTTGATTCTGGTAGTTCCGTAAACAGTTTTCTAATATCTGAGAAAACACCCGTGTATGTAGCGGGGTTTGATCTAGGGGTGCGTCCAATAGGTGATTGATCAACTTCAATTACTTTATCAATGTTTTCTATACCTTTTATTGAGGTGTAATCGAGGGGTTTTTTAACACTATTATAAAAGAATTTATTAAGAATAGGATAGAGAGTCTCATTTATCAAAGAACTTTTTCCACTACCAGAAACACCCGTCACACAAATCAGTTTCCCTAAAGGGAATTCTACATCGATGTTTTTCAAATTATTTCCTTTTGCTCCCGTTAAATGCAAAGATTTACCTGTTCCTTTTCTGCGTTCTTCAGGAACATTTATTTGTTTAATATTATTGATATAGTCCGTTGTAAGAGATGGTTTTTTGATAAAAAGATCGGCATTGCCTTCCGCAATAATACTTCCTCCTAACGTTCCAGCGCCGGGGCCTAAATCAATCACATAATCAGCTTCCGTAATCATGTCTTTATCATGTTCAACAACAATAACAGAATTTCCTAAATCCCTTAACTCTTTTAGCGACTGTATTAGTTTTTGATTATCTCTTTGGTGCAAGCCTATACTAGGTTCATCCAATATGTATAAAACATCGGTTAACTGAGAACCTATTTGCGTTGCCAATCTAATGCGTTGACTCTCCCCACCTGAAAGTGTTTTTGCTGACCGATTAAGATTTAAATAATTGAGTCCAACATCAATTAAAAACTGAACTCTTTTTTTAAGTTCTTTAATTATTTCTTTGGCAATGATTTGTTGTTTATGACTTAACTTAGGTTCTAATTCATCAAGCCATGCCTTTAGCTGGACAATATCCATATTAGCAAGGTCGGTAATGTTCTTCTCATCAATTTTAAAATTCAGCGCTTCAGGGTTTAAACGACCGCCCTTACATTTCTTACACTTTTTTAACCTCATAAAGTCAGAAGCCCATCTTTTAATTCTTGGTGAGGGGGCACTTTTGTACTGCTCTTCAATGAAATTAACGATGCCCTCAAATTGAATGTTATAAACTTTATTAATACCCAAGTTTTTCATTTCAACCTTGAAACTATCTTGGATACCGAATAAGATCGCATTTAAACCATCTTTTGGAATTTTGTTAATTGGTGTGGTAAGTTCAAAATTGTATTTTTTACCTATTTGATTTATTTGCTCTATTATCCAAGTACTTTTCCCTTCTTTTATTGGTACAATACCGCCAGCTTTTATGCTAAGTGACTTATTGGGTATTATTTTGTCGATGTCTGTTTCGAAAATCGTTCCCAGTCCTTTGCAATTAGAACAAGCTCCTTTTGGAGAATTAAAGGAAAAACTATTAGGCTCTGGATTTGCATAAGCAATGCCTGTAGTCGGACACATAAGATCCCTGCTGAAGTAACGAAGGTTGTCAGAATCTAGCTCCATCGTCATTATTAGGCCTTTTCCATGCTTTAATGCAGTTTGAATGGATTGCTTAATTCTATTCTCCTGAGATTCTTTTATGAGAAGACGGTCAATAACAATTTCAATATCATGGGTTTTGAATCGATCAAGTTTCATTCCAGGTTCAATCTCTTTCACTTCTCCATCTACCCGTATGCGTATAAAACCAAGCTTATTAATTTGCTCAAAAAGTTCACGATAGTGTCCTTTTCTTGACCGAACAACCGGTGCAAGTAGAAGCATCTTTTTATTGTTCATTTCTTTTAAGATGATTTGAACAATTTCATCATCAGAATAGGAAACCATTAATTCACCTGTTTTAGATGAATAAGCATTGGAGGCACGTGCATAAAGCAGGCGTAAAAAGTCAAATATTTCTGTGATGGTTCCTACTGTAGATCTAGGATTTTTGCTGGTGGTTTTTTGTTCGATCGATATAACAGGGCTGAGCCCCGTTATTTTATCAACTTTTGGCCGTTCTAGATTGCCAAGAAACTGACGTGCATAGGCTGAAAATGTTTCAATGTATCTTCTTTGTCCCTCAGCGTATATTGTATCAAAAGCTAATGATGATTTTCCACTTCCGCTAAGACCTGTAATCACTACTAATTCGTTTCTGGGTATAGAAACATTGATGTTTTTTAGGTTGTGCTCTTTTGCACCAAAAACATTCAGATAGGTTTTATATTTATTCTGCTTCATTAGTTAATTACTAAATGGAATTATAGGATAGTTAATGATTACTTCCTTGCGGAATTTCAATTTCGTAAATCTTTCTACTCGTATTTTTTAAGTAATTCTTTCTTAACCAGGGGTTGTAGATTTTTAATAATTTATAGTTGATTTTATACTCTTGTGCAAAATCAGTCCAATTTGCTATGGTACTATCAATACTTATGGTACATGTAGGGGTTTGCACGTAGAGATCTGTTTCTCGTAGATTAAAACCGTATTTCTTCTGATTTTCAACAATTTCTTTAAGGGCAAGGATTCGAAAAACATATCGAGAAGTTTCGTCATTGAGAAGTAAATCATAATAACTGAGCGCTTTTTGACTCTTCATCTGTCTTTGAAGACCGTTTTGGCCCATGTTGTATGCAGCAGCAGCCAAAGTCCAAGTACCAAATTTTTCTTTTGCTGCTAGTAAATACTCACAAGCCACCATTGTCGATTTTTTTAGATGATAACGCTCATCTACCTCATTATTAACCTCCAAACCATATTCTTTAGCAGTAGTTTTCATGATTTGCCAAAAACCCGTTGCACCTGCAGGTGATACCACATTTTCCAAGCCACTTTCAATCAAAGCTAAGTATTTAAAATCTTGAGGAACATTGTACTGATTTAGTATTGGTTCAATAATTGGAAAATACTTATTAGCACGCTTAATAAGTAGAAGAGTGTTTGATTGCCAATAGGTGTTTTTAAGTAATTCTTTATCAAAGCGTTCCCAAATATTTGCTTCACCCATCGGAACTATTTCACCGCAAAAAGCTAATTCTGTACTCGGTTTAGGCAATGCAAAGATGGAGTAATTGTTGATGAAACTTTTTCTAAAGGTATCGTCATCAGAAAGTTTTTCGCTAGAGAAGCTAAATAGATTTACTAGTATCAGTAATCCGCCAACTGCAAAAAAACTGTATGCTAACTTTCTCATAAGACGAACTGGCTGTCGAGTTGTTCAAACTTTGTTGCTTCATGATCTTTGCTAGAAACTAGCGGATTTGGGTATTCCCAATCAATGTTTAAATTTTCATCGTTCCAAATAATTGATCCTTCTGAAGATTTATCATAAAGTGCGGTACATTTGTATGAAAACAAGGTATTGTCTTCCAATGTTATAAAACCATGAGCAAAACCAGGAGGGATCCAGAACATTTTTTTGTTCTCTCCACTGAGAAAAATTTTCTCATGCTTTCCATAGGTTGGAGAGTTTTTTCGAATATCAACCGCTACATCTATTACACTACCATGTATAACTCGAACAAGTTTTCCTTGAGCAAAAGGTGGATTTTGAAAGTGAAGACCACGTAGCACACCTTTTTGAGAAAGTGATTGATTGTCTTGTAAGAAGGGATAATCAATGCCTAAATCTTGAAAGGACTTCATGTTATATGATTCGAAAAAGTACCCTCGTTCATCAGTAAATACACGTGGTTTGATTATTAGTAAATCCTTAATAGATGTTTCTTGAATTGTCATTTAAAAAAGTAAAAAGCGAAGATACAAAACAGACCTTATTTTAACCCTTTTTTCTATATATTTAGATTATATTTGCAATCTAATTTTCTAGGTATGAAAAAAATATTTTTAACACCCCTTGTAATAATGGGGTTTTTATCATTAAATGCACAAATTTTAGAAACAGAAATGGAAAAAGTAAGTTACAGCTTAGGGGTAAGCGTTGCAAACAGCGTTAAAGCTCAAGGATTACAAAGTATCGATGCTAAGGCAGTAGGCAAAGCTTTTGAAGATGTTTTTGAAGGTAAAGAGTTAGTTATTTCTGAGGAAGAAGCAAACGTTATCTTACAAGAATATTTTCAAAAATTAGCGAACAAAGCTTTGGAAGAAAATCAAGCAGCAGGAAAAGAATTCTTGCTTGAAAACGCTAAACGAGATGGTGTTGTTACTACCGCTAGTGGTCTTCAATATGAGGTTTTGGCACAGGGTAGTGGTGCATCTCCAAAAGCAACAGATGAAGTAACAGTTCACTATCACGGAACATTGACTGATGGTCGTGTTTTTGATAGTTCTGTTGAAAGAGGTCAACCAGCTACTTTTCCTGTTAATGGTGTAATTCCAGGATGGATTGAAGCTCTACAGCTGATGAATGTAGGCTCTAAATACAAATTGTTTATCCCTTCTGATCTTGCCTATGGTGAGCGAGGAGCAGGACAAATGATTGGCCCAAACTCGACTTTGATATTTGAAGTTGAATTGATTTCTATTAAATAAGACAATTAAATTTTTAAACGATAGAATGAAGCCCTGTCTTAACTGATAGGGCTTTTTTATTGTATAATAAAGCTATTAACAAAAGCGGGAATGATGATTTCTTGTATTTCAGATTTCGCCTTTTCATAAGCCATTGTGTTTGCCATTTTTAAATTTGACTCCCTGCCTATTATGTTGTCTGTTTTTTCTCTAAAAACAATCAGTTTGTTTCGATCTTCAACCTGTATTTCGAGGCTTAAACTTGCTTTGTAGTCCTCGTCTTGCTTTAGCTTATTATCTTTTTCTGTATCCGAGGTAATATTCATAAAAAGCTCAGCAGCACTTTTATCGTTTGTAGGGGTAAACCCCAGTTTAACCAAAGCGTTTTCAGTTGCATGTTTTAATTTCTGACCACGGTAAAGGATGCCAAACTGTTTTTCCTTAGATTCAACATATATTAAAGGAGTGTAAACGTAAATAGCTTCCGAAATTTGGTGTGATTTTATGCTTCTTGCAAGTTTTTGAATAAAAACATCCTGTGATGCCTCGTTTAACCATTCACTGATATCTATCCCAACTTGAAACTTCTGTGTGTTTTCAGTTGATGTGATTTTCGGAAAAGAGGTGGTCAAAACACCGTTTTCATCAGTTACATTTTTAAAAGGTTCAATGCTTAGTTGATCTGATGCGAAAATAAGAGGAATGTCTTTTGCTCTTTTCTTATTAAATTCTACGGCAAAACGCATTTCACCTAGATTACCACCAACCATCACTTTGGTTTTTTTATTTAATGAAAGCAAACGAAAGTCAGCTAAAAACGATCTGAACTGAGCAATAATCTCGGTTCCTAAAAAAAGTTTTTGATCATCAATAACGCAATCCAAAGACTCATTCAGAAAGAGTTTTATCGCTTCAATTGATTTAACGTAGTTAATGTAGCGATCCTTTAGAGAGTATTGTCTTGTTGTTTTTTGTAAATGTGATTTTGACTTAGCAATTGCATACTCCATTTCCGCCTGCTTACTTTCCTCGTAATCAGATTTGCTTAGATTAAAATAAACCCAATAGGTATTCTTTTCTTGGTGAACCCCTTGAAGGCTTAACTTTTCAAATAGAGTATGGGCCTCTTTTTGTAATTCAGTCTTAAAAGCTAAATCAAAATTAAAATCATTATTCATTAATTTAAATAGTGATTTTTCAGAATAAGTTACGTCTATTTGAGACACTAAATTTTGTAAAGCGTTCTTTTTGGCAACCTCTTTATAGTCAGTTGTGTATTTACTTTTATCTGCAAACCCTATTCCAGTGTAATGTGTTTCCGATATTGGATAGTTAGTGATCCAGCTTGGTTGGGCATCATTTGATCTTTTTTCAGATGATTTAGGTAATGAACTGCATGCAGCTAACACTATGGCTACGCTTAAATAGATTAACTTCTTCATGCCAGCAAAAATAGCATTTTTGAATCATCATCATTTTATTAATAGATAAACAGATTAGATTAAAAATTTATAAGTTCGTACTTTATTTTTTACTTTTACAATAAATGTTACAATGAAAAAATTACTTTTAGTTGCCTTTTTACCCCTGACTTTATTTAGTCAGACCTATGATGTTCTTTTTCTAGGGAATTCTTACACTGCTTCCAATAATTTACCCATGATGATATCTGAAATTGCTTTGAGTTTTGGAGATACCATTAATTACGACAGTAACACACCAGGAGGTTTTACCTTGCAAAGTCATGCAACTAACCCTAATTCGCTGAGTAAAATTTCTCAACAAAATTGGGATTTTGTTGTTATACAAGCTCAAAGTCAGGAACCGAGTTTCCCCCCTAGCCAAGTGGCTAGTCAGACCTATCCTTATGCACAGATTTTGATAGATTCGATTGCATCAAATAACTCATGTACAGAGCCTGTTTTTTTTATGACATGGGGTCGGAAAAATGGAGATGCAGCCAACGCTGCCAACTATCCTATACTCGGTACTTATCTGGGTATGCAATGGAGGTTAAGGCAATCTTATATAGAAATGGGTAATCTACATGAGGCCACCGTATCTCCTGTAGGTATGTCATGGAAAAATTCCATTCAAACAAATCCGTCATTTGATTTGTATACGGTGGATGAAAGTCATCCAAATATTGCAGGTAGTTATTTAGCAGCTTGTACTTTTTACTCTACGCTTTTTAACAAAAGCTGCTTAGGATCCTCATATTTCCCTGCAAGTTTATCTTATTCAGACGCTACTTATTTGCAAAATGTAGCTTCATCAACTGTTTTAGATAGCACTTTTATTTGGAATATGTTTGACATCCAGTCAATCTATGCTACAGGAGATATTTCATTCGACTTCTTTTCTGAGACAAGTAATACAGATAGTATTTATTGGGATTTTGGAGATGGCAGTGTATCTACAGATGAAAACCCAACTTATACCTATCTAAATTTTGGTGTAGAATATGATGTTGTTTTTAAAGCATTTAGCAATGGAGGATGTAGAATATTAACGGATACCATTCAAATATACACTCAAATACCAGAGAGTGTTGGTAATCTAGAAGGAATAAGTGTTTATCCAAACCCAGTAAATGATTATTTATTTTTAGATTATCCCAACTTAATCTCTGCTTCAATTTATACTATTAAGGGTCAAAAAATTTTAGACATTGAAAATGATCAAATCATAGATCCCATAGACCTTAAGGAACTTACAAAAGGTGTTTATATTCTAAATATTCAAAGAACAGATTCACATAATCAACAAATAAAAATTTTAAAACAATGAGTGCTGAATTACCACAAGGGTCAAAAAAAATTGAATTAAAAAAAGACAAGCGTTATAGTATATGTACATGCGGATTAAGTAACATTATGCCTTACTGTGATGGGAATCATCGGGAGCAAATTAAGAATGATTGTCAATACAAATCTCTCAAAATTATTTCTGATCAAGACGTTTCTTTAACGTTACATTCAACCACTTGGGATGGTTAATAAATTGTTAATAGTATTCACTTTTTTCTTTGTTTGATTCTATTAAAATTAAAGTAGTTTTAAGGAAACTTATTACTACATGCGTATTCACTTTTTTCTTTGTTTTTTTCTGCCTTTGTTAGGGTGGTCTCAAATTGATTCCACGCTAACTAATGATGAAATACAATTTAGAGACTCCATTGCCCAGATTAATATTGCGGCTGAAAAGCAACAGCTCCTTCAGGAGTCTTTTAACTCAGGAGCTAATTTTATAAAAGAAAATAATTATTCTGAAGCAATTCTTGATTTTAGTCAAGTAATTAATGAGGACAGCTCATATGTTGAAGCATATTTTAATCGAGCTATTTGCTACAAAGAGTTGGCTAATTATGAGTTAGCAATTTCTGATTTTCAGCATACATATAGTTTGGACTCTACTCATACAAAAGCAATGTTTGAGGAGGCTCTAGTTTATATGCTCAAAGAAGATCGTCTTTTGGCGGAAGAAGCATTTCATACTCTTTTAAAAACCGACCCATCCTATGCAGATGCTTATTATAAGCTTGGTGTTTTAAATTATCTAAAAGAAGAGTATGATTTGGCGGTGTCTTTTTTTACCCAGTGTTTGAGCGTTGATCAGAACTATACTTACGCTTTGCATGATAGAGCAAGTTGCTATAGAATACTTGGGGATTTAGATAAAGCAACCGAAGATTACCTTGCGTCCTTAGAGATAGATCAAAAATCATTTATGTACAACAATTTAGGGGCGGTTTATATGAGTCAGAATTTATACGATCAGGCTAAAATCACTTTTGACAAAGCAATATCAGCAGACCCTAAAAATCCAGTTTCCTATAACAATAGAGGAAATCTTCATTATCAGCAAAAAGAGTTTAAAAAAGCATTACAAGATTTTGAACAAGCAATAAAGCTGAAATCGGATTATGCTATTGCTATTAGCAACAGAGCAGCTATCCATCAACTAAATGAGCAATATAAGACAGCACTAAGCGATTTAAATTATGCTTACACTATAGATCAGAATAATCCATCTATTTTACTGAATCGTGGTATTGCTAAAGAAATGCTCCGTGATGAAGAGGGTGCATGTGAAGATTGGTTGAAAGCTAGTGAGTTAGGCTTAAAGGAAGGTAAAACGTATTACATCAATAATTGTGAATAAAATGAAGTACTTAATCGCATTAACTTTTTCAATATGCTGTGTTCATTTATCTGCACAAAATGTTGACTTTAAAAAAGCAAACTTTAAAGATGATAAAGATGGTTTGAAAAACGCTTTAATAGCTTTAGATACAGGTGATGAATTCTTTGAAAAGGGGAAAGAAAAAGTCCTTGCTATGAAATCGGCGGTTGATGATTTTAAAGCTGCCATTTCGCAATATGAAATAGCACAATCATTTAATTCTGAAAATGTAGATTTAAATAGAAAGATAGGACACGCTTTTTTATATACTAATGAGGCATATCTGTCTAAAGATTTCTTATTAAAATCACTGGATTTAAGTGCAGATGTAAATCCCATGCTCTATTTTTTATTAGGTAAGTCCTATCAGTTAGAAAACGATTTTGAAACTGCCCAGAAGTATTTTTTACAATTCCGCTCTAATGCTGATAAAAAGAGTCTTGAGTTATACAGTAAGCTCAATAAAAAACACATAAAGGAGTGCGAGAATGGAAAAGAAACTAGTTTAATAAAGAGAAGAACATGGGTTGATAACGTAGTTGAGCTCAATACTCAAGACGATGAAATATCACCCTGTATATCAGCAGACAGAACAAACCTCATTTTCACATCTAATCGGTCAGGTAATAACGATATATACCAAGCAGAAAGAATTGCTAGAAAATGGAAAAATATTAAACCTATCGATCATTTAAATACTGATGAAGATGAAGTCGCATCAAGTCTAGCGTATGACGGTCAGCGAATATTATTATTTAAATACAACGAGGGTCAGGCAGATATTTATCAATCTATTCTAGATGGTGACAGTTGGAGTGCGCCAAAGTTAAAAATGTCTAAGGTTGTAAATACTGAGGCCAATGAAACCTTTGCCTCTTTTGATCCTCAGGACATTAAAGTATATTATGTTTCTGATGGTGGGCACGGCGGTGATCAAGACATTATATTTAGTGGTAAAAAAGATGATGAAGAAAAGTACTGGGGTAAAGGTCAAAGCGCAGGTCATGAAGTGAATTCATCTTATCATGAAGGTTCGGTTTATATGGCTCCTGATGGACAAACAATGTATTTTTCTTCCCAAGGGCATTCTTCCATTGGAGGTTTTGACATTTTCGTTTCTTACAGAGATAAACAAGGCCTATGGGGCGAGCCAGTAAATTTAGGTGCTCCCATTAATAGCCCTTATGATGAGTCTTATTTTACTATTTCAGCTAATGGTAAGTATGCTTATTTTTCCTCAAATAGAGTTGGTGGTTCCGGAGGAATGGATATTTATAAAGCAACTTTTTGGGGAGAACCAAAAAAACCCATTGTAAATACAGAGGACCACTTAATTGCTAGCATAACAGCTCCGGTTGTTAATACTTATGTTCCACAATCAGTAGAAGTGTCTGAACGCAACAGTTTGACTGTTTTTAAAGGTAAAATTTTGGATGGATTGTTACAAACACCTGTTGCTGCAGAAATCAAGATTTATAATAATGCAACTGGTGAAATGTACACTAAAGTTAACTCTAATAGTGCAACAGGTAAGTTTTTGTTATCATTACCTTCAGGCTTAAATTACGGAATATCAGTAGAAGCTGAAGGATATCTTTTTCATTCAGAAAACTTTAATTTACCGCACGGATCTGCCTATAATATGGTAAGTAAAGACATTAAGTTAAAAAATATAGACATTGGTAGTAAGATTGCACTCAGAAATGTGTTCTTTAAAAGTGGCAAGTCTGAGGTGCAAATTGACTCTTATCCAGAGCTAGATCGACTTATACAATTGATGATCGATGTTCCTACTTTAAAAATAGAACTGTCAGGACACACAGACAATGTAGGCAACGAGGAGTATAATTTAAATCTGTCGCAGCGAAGAGCTGACGCAGTACGGACCTATCTAACCTCCAGAGGAGTTGATAAAAATAGGGTTACTGCGGTGGGCTATGGGATAACACGACCAGTAGAAAGTAATGATAATGCTGATGGAAGAGCTAGTAACAGACGAACAGAGTTTGAAATAACTGATAATTAAATATGTAAACGTGCTTTAGCGGTAATGCTTTGGTCACAAAACTCATTTTGAAGGTATTTATAGTATCCTGCTATTGCAATCATCGCAGCATTGTCTGTGCAGTAGCTAAAAGGAGGTATGTATGTTTTACATCCTTTTTTCTCTAATAATTTTATGGCCTCCCTTAGTCCGGAGTTAGCAGATACCCCTCCAGCAATGGCTACTTCTTTGATGCCAGTCTTACGAATAGCCTCATTTATTTTTTCCATCAAAATAGTAACAATAGAGTGTTGTATTGAAGCACAAATATCTTCTTTGTTATCCTCAATAAAATTTTGATTCAATTTCTGCTGTTTTTGAATAAAGTATAAAATGCTAGTTTTTAGTCCACTAAAGCTAAAATTGAACCCATCGACTTTAGGTTTACCAAATGTGTATGCCTTAGGGTTTCCTTTTTTAGCAAGTTCATCAATTAATGGGCCTCCAGGATAGGGAAGCCCTAGTATTTTTGCTGATTTATCGAAAGCCTCGCCTGCAGCATCGTCCATCGTTTCACCCAAAAGTTCAACATCTAAAAAGTCTTTTACCTTGATGATTTGAGTATGACCTCCTGAAACAGTGAGACACAAAAAAGGAAAAGAGGGTAAAGGATGGGAGTCATCCTCATTTTTAATGAAATGAGCCATTACATGGCCTTGCATGTGGTTCACATCGATTAATGGTAAATTTCTGCCAAATGCAAATGACTTTGCAAAGGAAACACCAACCAATAGTGATCCCATAAGACCAGGTCCTTTGGTAAACGCAACAGCAGAAATATCTTCTAAATTAATTCCGGCCTTAGTTATTGCTTGGTCAACAACCGGAATGATATTTTGTTGATGAGCTCTAGAAGCTAGTTCAGGAACTACGCCTCCATATTGTTGATGTATTTTTTGATTGGCTATAACGTTGGACAGAATGTGACCATTCTTTAAAATTGCTGCTGCAGTATCATCACATGATGATTCAATCCCTAATATGATAACGGGCTTATTTTTCATTCAATTTATCCAGCTTATGACCCATTTTATCTCTCTTTGTTTTTAAATAAAAGGCATTGTGTTCATTAGAATCAATTTCTATTGGGATGTTTTCGACAATTTCTAAGCCATAACCCATAAGTCCTGTTCTCTTTTTTGGATTATTACTCATCAATTTAATTTTTTGAACATTCAATTCTCGTAGAATTTGTGCGCCTACACCATAATCTCTTGTGTCAGGTTTAAACCCTAAATCTTCATTTGCCTCTACGGTGTCTCTTCCTTTTTCTTGCAGTTTGTAAGCTTTGAGTTTATTTAAAAGTCCAATCCCTCTTCCTTCTTGGTTCATGTAAACAATAACTCCTTTACCAGCTTCCTCAACCATTTTCATCGCAGTTTGTAGTTGTGGTCCACAATCACAGCGGCAGGATCCGAATATATCACCAGTCAAACAAGAAGAGTGTACTCGGACAAGAATCGGATCTTCTTTATCCCATTCCCCTTTAACAAGGGCTAGATGAAGTTGGTTATTCGTTTTTTGTCGAAAGGCATGTAACTCAAAATCTCCGATATCAGTTGGAAGAAGAACATCTACTTCTTTCTCTATTAAGCTTTCATTTTGAATGCGGTATTCTATTAAGTCTTTAATGGCAACTATCTTGAGCAAATGTTTTTTAGCGATTTTTAATAGTTCTGGCAACCTTGCCATTGATCCATCTTCGTTCATTATCTCAACAATAACACCAGCGGGATAATGGCCTGCGAGACGAGCAAAGTCAATGGCCGCTTCGGTATGCCCTGCTCTTCTTAATACACCTCCACGTCGAGCTTTAAGAGGGAAGATATGACCAGGCTTACCTAGCTCTGAGGGGCGTGTATGTGGATTGACTAATGCTTGAACAGTTTTGGATCGATCACTCGCAGAGATACCTGTAGTGCAACCTTGTCCAATAAGGTCAACAGAAACGGTAAAGGGAGTTTCGTATTCGGCAGTATTTTTGCCAACCATTAATTCTAAATCGAGTTCCTCACAGCGATCTTCGATTAGCGGAGCGCAAATTAAACCACGACCATGAGTAGCCATAAAGTTGATCATTTCTGGCGTTACTTTGTCGGCTGAAGCTAAAAAATCACCTTCATTTTCTCGATCTTCATCATCAACAACAATAATAATCTTACCATTCTTGATGTCTTCGATAGCCTCTTCAATTGTATTCAGCATAATTAAAAAATGTGAGGTACAAAATTAAGCTATTTACATAAAAAAGAGTGTCGATATTATCTACTAATCTACTTTACGAGACCACGTACTGGTACGTCCAAAAATTGGAATCCCTACATACCCTCTTAAATCTAGACTGTTTTCAGAAGTAAGCGTCATGGTTCCACTGTATTCGTTACCCGATTTAGGATCGTAAATATTTCCATCATCCCACACATTACCATCTTCATAAATGAAATTGTACATTATGACCATTCCCATTCTTGATCTAGAGCGGAGTGTTTCATCAGGATTCAGTGGGTCAGTTTTTGCTTTCCCGTTTTCATCAAGCGGATTGAGCATCCAAGTAATTTTACCAAAATATTTACCCTCTTCTTCATAAATGTTAATTATGGCATCTTTTTCCTGATTATACCAATCGCCTAAAATTGCACTCGAGTTAGATTGTGCATAGGTTGTAAAACAGATGATAATGCTAATAATTGATAAAAAGATTCTTTTCATAATATTGAGTATAGATTAGGTGGCTAATTTATTTAATTATTATGATTTTTCATCAATTATTTGATAGGGTAGTGAACTAAAAGCAAAGGGTATAAAAAAAAGCTACCCGAGTACTTCTACTCGGGTAGCCCCTTAAAGCCATGAAAAAACTTACTTCCCTCCCCCAATGGGGACTCCAAAGATACAAACTAATTTTGAACTATTCCAAATAGATAAGAAAAATTATTTGAAAACGAGAATATACTATAAAGATTTGATTTTAAGGCCTTTATAATTTCTAAGAAAAACTAAAACTTTTGCTTCTGCACAAATATTTTCATTTTGATCGATAACATTAACATAGTGCCAATGTTCGTATTTGTTATCTTCTTGAAGTCCTTTCATGGCGTTATCAACATCTTCATTTGAAATTGAAAAAAATAAATCAAGATCCGTGATAGCGGGTTTAATAAAGTTTACCTCAATGCTTTTTGACCATACCTCCATAGGTAATTTTTTTCTAGAAAAGATATGCCAGTACATTGTTGGTAAGTAGGGGTCGATAGCGCTTGAAATAGTTCCGCCAAAAATTGTGCGGTTAAAATTTTTATTCATCCAAGAGTACCGTATTTGAACGTGTACTTGTTTAAAATCTTCACTTATGCTCTTAATAGATATTCGGTTAAATAATAGCGGAGGAAAAAGATTTAATATCCATTTAATAGTTGTTCTGCCAAAATTTATTTCACTCAATTTCACGATTTACTACTATTAAAAAGCCCCACAAAAAGTAGGGCTTTAAATGAATTTTTTTTGAATTACATATGAATAACCTCATCGTAAGCATCTGCTACTGCCTCCATAACGGCTTCGCTCATTGTAGGGTGTGGATGCACAGCTTTTAGGATTTCGTGACCAGTAGTTTCTAATTTACGAGCTACAACTGCTTCAGCAATCATTTCTGTTACATTATAACCTATCATGTGACACCCTAACCATTCACCATATTTAGCATCAAAAACCACTTTCACAAAACCATCTTTATGGCCAGCAGCCGAGGCTTTGCCAGATGCGGAAAATGGAAATTTACCAACTTTAACCTCGAAGCCTGCATCTTTAGCAGCTTGTTCTGTGTATCCAACGGAAGCAATTTCTGGAGAACAATAGGTACAACCAGGAATGTTATTGTAATCAATTTTTTCAGGATTGTGTCCGGCTATTTTTTCAACACAGGTGATTCCTTCAGCAGAAGCTACGTGAGCTAATGCTTGTGTAGGTAAAACATCTCCAATAGCATAATAGCCAGGTATGTTTGTTTGGTAGTAATCGTTTACTAAGATTTTCCCTTTGTCAGTAGCAATGCCTACGTCTTCTAGTCCTATATTTTCAGTATTTGCAACAACACCAACCGCAGAAAGTACTACATCACATTCAATTGTTTCTTCTCCTTTCTTAGTCTTGACTAAAACTTTACATCCTGAACCACTGGTATCGACACTCTCTACAGAAGAGTTCGTCATTACCTTAATGCCTGCTTTCTTAAACGTTCTACCAAGTTGCTTTGAGATGTCTTGGTCTTCTAAAGGAACTATGTTAGGAAGGTACTCGACTAGGGTTACATCTGCACCCATTGCATTATAGAAGTAAGCAAATTCTACTCCAATAGCTCCTGACCCAACAACAACCATCTTTTTAGGCATTTTAGGCAGTGTCATAGCTTTACGATAGCCTACAATTTTCTCTCCATCCTGAGGAAGATTAGGTAACTCTCTTGATCGAGCTCCTGTTGCTATAATAACGTGCTCAGCACTATACTCAGTAGTTTTGTTAGCTGAATCGGTTACATCAATTTTTTTACCAGATTTTACTTTCGCAAAACCATTGATAACTTCAATTTTATTCTTTTTCATCAGGAATTCAATTCCTTTACTCATTCCATCAGCAACATTCCGACTACGGTCAATAACATTGTTGAAATCAGCTTTGGCATCTTTTACTTGAATTCCAAAATCTTCTGCATGTTGAATGTATTCAAAAACTTGAGCACTCTTAAGTAGTGCTTTTGTTGGAATACAACCCCAGTTAAGACAAACGCCACCAAGGGATTCTTTTTCTACAATAGCGGTTTTTAAACCTAATTGTGAAGCACGGATTGCTGTTACATAGCCACCTGGTCCACTTCCTATTACAATAACATCAAAGTTCATAATATATAGTTGATTAAAAAAGGACTGCAAACTTACAAAAAAAATGTTCCTACATTTGCAGCTTTCAAGGTAAAATATGACACATTACTTATTCTCTTACACTGCATCTCATCGACATTTTATTGATATCGATATGACCGTTAATGTTCAGAATCAAGAGCAACTTTTTTTTCAACTTCCCGCCTGGAGGCCTGGCAGGTATGAGCTTGCAGATTTTGCTCGTAATATTCAAAAATGGGCTGCATACAACGAAAAGGGTGAGCAACTACCACACTCAAAGGTGAGTAAAGACAAATGGTGTGTCGAGACTCTTGGTGCTGAGGCTGTTACAATTACTTACAATTATTACGCTAATCAGTTAGATGCCGGATCTACTTTTCTGGATGACAGGCAACTGTATGTAAATCCTGTAAACTGCTGCATGTATTTAGTAGGTAGAGAAAATGAAGAGTGCATCATTGAACTAGAAGTTCCTGATGATTATGCGCTTGCATGTGGCTTAGAAAAAATAGAAAAACACATACTCAAAGCTCATAATTTTGATCAGTTAGCCGAATCTCCTTTCATTGCTTCTAATAGTTTACAATATGATGTTTATGAGGTTTCGGGAATTCTTTTTCATTTATGGTTTCAAGGTCCTTGCAAACCGCCTTTTGAAAAGCTAAAGAGGGATTTTGCAGCCTTCACGCAAGAGCAAATCAATTGTTTTGGTGATTTTCCATGTGAAGAGTATCATTTTTTATTTCAAATAACACCTTATAAAAGCTACCATGGGGTAGAGCATACCAACTCAACAGTCATCTTGTTGGGCTCAGAGAAAAACGTTTTTGATGATCGTTACGATGATTTACTGGGCATTTCATCACATGAACTTTATCATACTTGGAACATCAAAGCAATACGCCCTGTTGAAATGTTACCATACAACTATACCAAAGAAAATTATTCTAGACTGGGGTATGTAGCAGAGGGGGTTACCACCTATATGGGAGATCTTATGCTATTGCGTTCGGGTGTGTTTAGTTGGAAGCAATTTGTTAAAACACAAAATGAAAATTTAAAACGACATTTAGAAAATGAAGGTCGTCATAACCTTTCTGTGGCTGAAAGCTCTTTTGATACTTGGTTAGATGGTTATGAACTGGGTATACCTAATAGAAAAACGTCTATTTATACAGAGGGTGCCTTGTGCATGTTGATGATCGATGCACTCATTGTAAGCAACTCTGAAGGTAAATACTCCTTACATGATGTCATGCAAGATTTATATACTGATTTTGCTCAAGGACAAAAAGGATATACAGAAGATGATTTTCAATCTCTTTGTGTTCATTATGGTGGAGTAGAGGTAGCTCAGGTTTTTAGCCAACACATTTATGGAACAGAAGATTATTTAAATAGTCTATCTCAATTTTTGCCGAGAATAGGTTTGTCTATAAAAGACTTAGAAAACCCATCTCTTACAGCTCATTTATTTGGATTTATCACTGCAAAAATAGGAGGCAAAACCATTATTAAAAAAATACATTCTAATTCTTCTGCTGATCTTGCTGGATTATCTGTTGAGGATGAAATCATTTCAGTAAATGGAAAGCAAATTGAAAAAAATTTAAATGATTTCCTTAGTAAGGATATTGTTAAAGTAAATCTAACTGTAAAAAGTCGTTTTCAAACAAAAGAAATCACTTTGAAAGCTGCCTCTTATTATCCATTAAAAAAAGTCGAACGCTCACAAGAAGTGTCTGATTCAGTCTTGCTTTTACGTAAGAAATGGGGTGGTACTAGCATCTAAAATTTGGCTCATAAGGCATAGAAAACTTACTAACAATTTGACTGTTTAAGCCATATTTGCAGTAAATTTGAGCGTTCTCATCAACCACAAAAAATGAAACTTAAATATTTAAACACTAATGAAAAGTTAGTGTTTTACTCTTTAGATAATGTAAAGCTAGGAGAGGTGCCTCTTTTTGGCAATTCTGTACCTGCTGGCTTTCCTTCTCCTGCCGAAGATTATCTAGATATGGATTTGAATTTACATGAGTATTTAGTTCAAAATCCTGCCGCTACTTTTTGTGTTAGAGTAGTAGGAGATTCTATGCTAGGCGCTAACATTAGAAGTGGAGACGTGATGGTAGTAGATCGAGCTTTAGATCCTATCAACAATAGTATTGTCTTGGCTGTGTTAGATGGCGATTTTACCGTAAAACGAATAAAGAAAAATCAGAATGACCTTTACCTTATACCGGCCAATGAAAATTATCAACCTTTAAAAATTACTAAAGAGATGGATTTTCAAGTTTGGGGGGTAGTCACTTTTATTATTCATAAAGCTTTGTAAATGTTTGCGCTTGCTGATTGTAATAACTTTTACGCTTCTTGCGAGCGGTTGTTTCAGCCTCAGTTGAAAAACAAAGCTGTAGTGGTTCTTTCTAACAATGACGGCTGTGTGATTGCTAGAAGTGAAGAGGCTAAATCGTTAGGAATTAAAATGGGAGAGCCGGCCTTTAAAATTAAAGATGTTATAGCTTATAATA